>DASRRB010000291.1:0-2986 GCA_035695985.1 Planctomycetota bacterium
ACGAAGCCGCCACGATCCGGCGCGCCGCCGACCTCGAGCAGGCGAAGGGTCGGGTCGAGCGGGCGCGCGCGCTGGGCGCCGGCGGCTTCGCGCCGCAGAGCGACGTCGCCGCGGCGGAGCTCGCGCTCGCCGACGCGCAGGCCGAGCTCATGATCCTGCGCGACGAGCGGGCGCTCCTCGACGAGGCGCTCGCGGCGGCGCGTTGATCCCTTCGCCGCGCCGCTACGATCCGCGCCGCATGAGGCTGCGGATCGTCGGACTCCTGGTGATGGTCGCCGGCGTCGCGGCGTCGGCGTGGCTCGCGCGGCCGCGGCCGCTCGCCTTCGCGACGAGCCTCGACGCCGCGTTCGCGGAGGCGCGTACCCACGAGCGCTGGGTCGTCGTCCACGTGCGGCGCGCCGACCGGCCGCTCGGCGCGCAGATGGACCGCGACGCGCTCGCCGATCCGGCGTTCGCGCGCGCGGCGCGCGACGGCTTCGTGCACGCGCGGCTCGACGCGGCGAGCGAGGGGGCGCGCGTGGCGCCGCCGCTCGAGCCGGGGGTCGCGCTCGCGACGCTCGTGACCGACGCGGACGGCGCGATCGTCGGCGAGCTCGACGGCTTCGCGACGACGGCGGAGCTGACCGCGTTCCTCGCGCGCGTGCGCGCGCGCGCGGACGCCCTGCGCGACGCGGGGACGCCCGCGCTCGTGCGCGCCGAGATCGTCCTCGACCTCGGCGCGACCGCGGCGGCGGAGCGCCTCCTCGCGTCGCTCCCGGACGAAGCGCGAACGCTGCTGCTGCGCGGACGGCTCGAGCTCGCGCGCGGCCACGTGGACGCGGCGCGCCGCGGCCTCGAGGCCGTGGTCGCCCGCTATCCTGCGACGCCCTCCGCGCGCGACGCGGCCCGGCTGCTCGAATCGAACCGGGTCCAAAACGGGAGCCGCTGAAGCGCCGGGAATCCTGGAGACTCGCGATGGCCCGTCCCGATCCGCGTCCTGCACTTCGCCTGCGCCGCCGTTCGCGGTCGGCTTTGCTCGCCGCCGCATTCGCCTTCGCTCCCGCCGCGCTCGCGCAGGAGCCGACGCGGATGGGCAGCGGCCGCCACGTCTACGAGTGGGTGCACGACTGGGCGAAGCTGCCCGCGGGCATGACGCAGCTCGGGCCGACGCACGGCGGCATCGTCGTCGACGCGAAGAACAACGTCTACTGCGCCGTCAACAACGACAAGGTCCTCCTGATCTTCGCGCCCGACGGCAAGTGCCTCGGCACGTGGGAGAAGGCGCAGCCCGAATGGGGCAAGCAGCAAGGCGAGCACCTGCACGGGCTCTGCCTCCAGAAGGAGGGGAGCGAGGAGTTCATCTACGCCGCGGCGCTCGGCCGCAAGACGGCGGTGAAGCTCACGCTCGACGGCAAGCTCGTGTGGGAGATCGGATATCCGAAGGAGTCGGGGATCTACCAGGATCCCAACGCCTACAACCCGACCGGCATCGCGGCGCTGCCCGACGGCGGCTTCGTCGTGGCCGACGGCTACGGCACGTCGTGGCTGCACCTGTACGACAAGGCGGGCAAGTACGTGAAGAGCTTCGGCGGGCCGGGGACCGAGGTCGGGAAGTTCCAGACGTGCCACGGGCTGTGCGTCGACACGCGCGGTGCGACGCCGCTGCTCCTGATCGCCGACCGCCAGAGCAGCCGCCTGCAGCACTTCACGCTCACGGGCGAGCCGGTCAAGGTCTGGGACCAGGAGCTGCGCCTGCCGTGCGTCCCCAACGTCGTGAACGGCGACGGCGACGTCGTGATCCCCGACCTGCAGGGCCGCGTCACGATCTTCGACAAGGACATGAAGCTCGTGACCCACCTCGGCGACAACGCCGACCCGACGCTGCGCGGCAACTACGGCGTCCCGGTCGAGAAGTGGAAGGACGGGCAGTTCACCGCGCCGCACGGCGGCACCTGGGACCACGACGGCAACCTCTACGTCATGGACTGGAACGTCGTCGGGCGCGTGTCGAAGCTGCAGCGGATCAAGCCGGCGAAGTGACGCGCCGCCGCAACGATCGGCGCGTCACGCATCGGGCTCCGGCCGGCGCGCCGTGACGATCCCCCACATCCAGTTGCGCCAGACGCAGTCGAGCTCGGCGTAGCCCGCGGCCGCGAGCGCCGCGAAGTGGGCGGCGACCGACTCGTAGTGGTCGTGCGCGTAGGCGTGGTCGACCAGGCTCAGCGCCTCCGCTTCACTGCAGTGGGCGCGGCACCAGGCGAGCCAGCGCTGCCAGTTGAGCGCGTGCGCCCGCTCCGTCCCGCCGCGCATCTGGTCGCCGAGCAGCACCTCGCCGCCGGGCGCCAACTGCGGGAGCAACCGCGTGAAGAGGGCGCGCTTGTCGGCGACGTGGTGGACGCTGATGCACGACGTCACGAGGTCGAAGGAGCCGGGCGCGAAGGCGAGCTCTTCGAAACGGGCGCACACGAACGCGTCGGCACTCCGCCCCGCCGCCGCGAGCCGCGCCCGCGTCACGTCGAGCATCTCCTGCGACGCGTCGACCAGCGTGAGCTCGAGGTCGGGCCAGTGCGCCTTCCCGTGCGCGGCGAGGAGCAGCGTCCAGTTCCCCGTCCCGCAGCCGAGCTCGAGCACGCGCCGCCGCCCCGGCGCGAGCGGCGGCACGTAGAACGCGAGCCTCTCGAGCAGCTCGTCGTAGCGCGGCACCGCCCGCCGGATGAGCGAGTCGTAGTCGCGCACCATCGCGCCGAAGTAGTCGGAGGCGGTGGGCTCCATCGCAACGGGAGACTAGCCGCGGCGACCGACCGCCCCGATCCGCGACGCGGGAGCCGGCATCTCAGGGCAGGTCGAGACCGAAGCGCAGCCGCAGCCCCGCCGTGAACGACAGCCCCTTCGACGCGAAGGCGTCGGCCTCGATCGCCTGCAGGTAGAGGTCGAAGAAGTCGAGCGCCGGATCGTTCGGGATCGTGCTGCTCATCTGCAGCCCGGTGGCGGGGATCACGATCGGGAT
>DASRRB010000292.1:0-8351 GCA_035695985.1 Planctomycetota bacterium
GGCGCCCGCGCAACCGGCGGCCTCGAAGTGAACGGCGACCCGCGCCGCACGATCGCGTTCGCGTGGCTGGTCGCGCTCGCCGCGTTCGGCGCGACCTTCCTGCTCGTCATGCGCCGGCCGGCGGCCCCGCCGCAGGAGATCGTGCGGCTGTGCGACACGCTCGCGCTCCCCGGGTCGGGCTTCATCGGCGAGCGCGAGCGCGCCGCGCCGGCGGCGGGCGACGCGGTCGCGGTGGTGCGGCGCTGGAAGCTCGCCGCCGATCGCGCCGCCTTCGAGCTGGTCGACGGCGTGGGGAGACGCGCCGACGCCGGCGCGGCGGAGAACGCGGAGTGGACGCCGCGGCCGCTGCCGGCGGCGAACGGCGATCCCGAGGTGCTGCGCTTCCCGACGGCGCGCGGCGGGCTGGCGCTGGTGACGCCGATGGAGCCGGGGCGGCTGCTCACGGTGCGGGCACGCGTGCGGCGCCCTCGCGGCGGCACCGTCGACGCGAAGGTCGAAGGCGTGCAGGGCGTGCTGGTCGTCGTGCCGCTGCAGTCGGCGATCGATCTGAAGAGCGAGCTCGCGCAGCGCGACCTGATCCCGCTGCTCGCCGACCCGAAGATCCGCAACGGCTGGAACTCGCTGGTCGCGAGCGTCAACGCGCCTGCGGACGGAACCTGGACCGACCTCGCCGTCGCCCTCTCGACGCCCGATCGCACCGCCGCGCTCGCGCTCGAGATCGGCGCGGGCACCGGCGTCACGGGGGCGCCGTTCGACGTCGACGAAGTCGTGATCGAGGAGGCGACGCTCGCGCGCGTCGCGCGCGTCGACTCCGTCGCCGATGCCTCTCCCCTCTCGCAGTTCCTCGCCCTCCATCCGCCGGTCGGGCTGCCGCTGCTCGAGTCGTCGGACCCGCAGCGCCCGCTGGTGCGCCCCGTCGACGACCTGCTCGAGCGGCGCGACGCGATCGTCCTCCCGCCGCCGGCGCACGCCACGTTCGAGGCCGACGTGCCGGCGGGCGACATCGCCCTCGAATACGGCGTGTGCCGCGTCCACGAGGTGCGCGCCGCCTGGGCGCGCGAGCGCGTCGACGTCGAGGTCGAGGTGACGCCGGTGGCCGGTGGGCCGACGCTGCGGCAGACGACGACGCTCGAGCCGGGCGGGCCGGACGGCTGGCTCGACCGCCGCCTCGTCCTCACCTCCACCGGCGGCGGTCGGCTGCGCTTCCGCTTCGCGACAGCGACCGCGCCCGGCGCGGCGGGGAGCGCCGACGTCGTCGCGATCGGGGCTCCCCTGGTCCGGCGCCGCAGCTCGGGCGACGCGCGCAAGAGCATCGTGCTCGTCTCGCTCGACACGCTGCGCGCCGACCACCTGAGCTGCGAGGGCTATCCGCGGCCGACCACGCCGAACCTCGACGCGCTGGCGCGCGAGTCGACGTGGTTCCGCGACGCGGCGAGCACGTCGTCCTACACGCTGCCGGCGCACGCCTCGATGCTGAGCGGCCAGCTCCCCTCGCGCCACGGCGTCGAGTCGGAGCGGGCGGGTCGCAGCCTCCTCTGGCTCGACCGCACCGAGCTGCTCGCCGCGCGCCTGCGCGACGCCGGCTGGCAGACCGCCGCGTTCACCGGCGGCGTGTTCCTCAGCGCGAAGTTCGGCTTCGCGCAGGGGTTCGACCGCTACGACGCGAGCGACCTCGCGCTCGAGCGGCGCGCGCCGCGCTACGACCACGCGCCGGTCCTCGGCCAGCCCGCCTTCAACCGCGCCTGGCGCAAGCGCCACGCGCTCGGCCACGCGCTCGACTGGATCCGCGGCCACTCCGACGGGCCGTACTTCCTCTTCCTCCACACCTACCTGGTCCACGAGTACCTGCCCGCGCCGCGCCACGAGGCGCGCTTCCACGCGGCGTGCGCGAGCGCGGTCGCCGACGAGGACCAGCGCCTCCTGCGCGACCGCGGCTCGTCGGCGCAGGCGCGCGCGGCGGACGTCGACCACTACGTCGACCTCTACGACGCGTCGCTGAACGACGCGGACGAGCTGGTCGGACGGCTGCTCGCGACGCTGCGCGAGACGGGCGAGCTCGACCAGACGATCGTCGTCGTCACGAGCGACCACGGCGAGGAGTTCTTCGACCACGGCGCGCTCTCGCACGGCCGCACGCTCTACGACGAGATGCTGCGCGTGCCGCTGATCGTGCGCCTGCCGGGCGCGGCGGCGCGGGAGGTCCGCTCTCCGGTGTCGCTGATCGACGTGATGCCGACGCTGCTCGACGCGTGCGGCCTCGAGCCGCGCCAGCCGGTCGACGGACGGTCGCTGCTGCCGTGGATCGCGGGCGCGGCGCCGGCCGCCGCGAGCCCGCCGCAGCTCGCCGAGCTCAACCTCGACGCGTCGAACCTCTGGATCGCGCGGCGCGGGGAGGGGTTCGCGGCGCTCGACGTGCGCGACGAACGCGGCCCGAAGCGGCTCGCGCTCGACCGCACGCGGCCGAAGCCGCCGCGGCGGATGCTCTTCGGCGGGACGCGCGACGCGCGCCAGACCCTCGACCTCTCCGGCGATGCGCCGGCGGAGGCGGCAGATTTGATCGACGCACTTTCTGAACAGCGCTCGGAGATGGTGAAGCGGCGCGCGGCGGTGCGCCGCTTCGAGTCGGACGTCCCCCCCGCCGGTTACTTCATGGAAGAGGAGGACGAGTGAGGCGGGCGCTCGCGGCGGCGGGGCTGGCGCTCGCGGCGGCCGGCGCGGCGGCGCGCTGCGCCGGACGCGGCGGCGCGTCCGGCGAGGAGCCGGTCGGCGAGCTGCGCCTCCTCGACCGGCTCGACGCGTGGACGATCGCGTCGCCGTGGAGCCCGCAGGCGCACGGCGCTCCGGAAGCGGGACGCACGCCGCTCTTCCGCGCCGAGTTCGAGGAGGGGCTCGCGCCGGGCATGAGCTGCGTCGACGCGACGGCGAGCTTCCCGGGCACGCCGCCGCTGCGGCCGGGCACGATTCTCCCCGCCGAGCCGCCGCCGTCGGTGGTCGGCGCGAGCCTGCGCTTCGCCCACGCCTCGGGCGCGGCGTTCGTCACGGTCGCGGTCACGCCCGATGCTCCGCTCCTGGTCTCGTGCCGCGTGCGGCGCGGCGTCGATCCGGCGGAGCTCGCGGCCGGCGGCGACGCGGCCGCGCGCGAGCGCAACGGCACGTCGCTCGTGCGCCATGCGCAGGCCGGCTCGCTCGTCGTCCTCGAGCTGCACGAGGCGCCGCCCGCCGGCACGACGCCCGCGCAGCTCTTCGCCTCGTTCGGCGCGCGGGAGAACGCGCTGGTCGCGACGCACGTGGTGCCGGGCCGCGGAGCGCGCGGCGAGTTCGCCGAGTCGCGCCTCCTCTTCAAGTCGTCGGTCTTCACGCGCGCGCTCGCGATCGGGCTGGTCGCGGGCGACCCGGGCTGGTGGGCGCTGCCGGAGTCGGCGCACGCCGGCGCGGCGCCGCCGGAGGGTGCCGTCGAATTCGACGCGCTGCGCCTCTTCGAGCTGCGCGCGCGCGACTACATCCCCGTCCAGTCGGAGTCGGAGGAGGACGACCTGCCGCAGCCGCCCCGGCCCGGCGCGCGCAACGACGGCTTCGCGCGCAAGGTCAAGCTGCTCGGCGACGTGCGGCGCGCCCTGCTCGCGCCGGCGGGGACGACGGCGAGCGTGCCGGTCCGCCTGCCGCGCGGCCGCTTCCGCATCGCGTTCTCGTTCGGCGTCCTCGAGGAGGCGCGCGCCGGCTTCGGCCGCGTCCCGATGACGTTCGTCGCCCGGCTCGAGCGCGACGGCGCGCCGCCGCGCGACCTGATGCGCGTTTCCGTGTCCGCAGCCGACTCGGCGGCCGAGCGCGCGTGGCACGAGTGGAGCCGCGACGAGACGGGCGACGGCGGGACGGCGCGCCTCGTCCTCTCGGCGGAGAGCGCGGGCGGCGACGACGTCGCGGTGTTCGGCGAGCCGACCCTGGTCCCGCTCGAACCGCAGGAGCGGGCGCCGCTGAACGTCGTGCTGATCAGCGTCGACACGCTGCGCTCCGACCGGCTCGGCTGCTACGGATACGCGCGCGCCGACGGCCAGGCGACCAGCCCGGCCATCGACCGCCTCGCCGCCGAGTCGCTGCGCTTCGCCGACGTGCGCGCGGTCGCGCCGTTCACGCTGCCGAGCCACGCGACGATCCTCACCGGGCTCGCGCCGCGCGTCCACCGCGTGATCCGCCAGGGACGCCGGCTGCTGCCGGACGTGCATCCGCTGCTGGCGGTCGAGTTCGCGCGCGCCGGCTACGCGACCGCCGCGTTCACGGGCGGCGCGTTCATGTCGTACGAGCACGGCTTCCACCACGGCTTCGACCGCTACTCGATCCTCGACCCGTTCCTGACCGCGGAGGACCCCTACCGCGAGGCGTTCCCGCGGCCGGGCGACCGCGCGTTCAACGACGCGGCCCAAGCGACCTGCGACCGTAGAGCGATCGAACGCTGGGTCGACGCGCAGTCGGGGCGGCCCTTCTTCCTCTTCGTGCACACGTACGTCGCGCACAACTACCACCCCCCCAAGGAGGTCGAGCGGCGCTTCGTGCGCGGCGACGTCGCAACGCTCGGCCCCGACCGCGACCTGAAGCGCATCGACCTCGCGGCGGTGGCGGCGGGCGGCGGGGTCCCCGGCGACGTCGCGCGCGTGGCGAGCGACGTCTACGACGGCGCGGTCGCGGCGGCGGACGCGGCGGTCGGCGCGCTGCTCGAGTCGCTGCGCGCGCGCGGCCTGCTCGACCGGACGGTCGTCGCGCTCGTCTCCGACCACGGCGAGGAGCTCGGCGAGCACGGCGGGCTGCTGCACGGGCGGACCCTCTACGAGGAGGTGCTGCGCGTGCCGCTGCTGCTGCGCGCGCCGGGCGTCGCGCCAGGCGTCGTCCCCGAGACGGTCGACCAGTGCGACGTCGCGCCGACGCTGCGTGCGCTCGCCGGGCTGCCGGCCGCGCCCGTCTGCGACGGCATCGACCTGCTCCAGCGCGTGGCGCGCGACGACTTCAGGACCGCGTTCGTCGCCGAGTTGAGCGCGTCGGGCCTGTCGCGGCGGCGGGCGCTCTTCGTCGGCGGCTCGAAGCTGATCGAGAACCCGGCGACGCGCTTCGAGGAGCGCGAGTACGCGCCGCGCCGCCCGCCGCCGTGGGAGTTCTTCGACCTGCGCGACGATCCCGGCGAGCGCCGCAACCTGGCGCGCTTCGACGCGGCCGACGCGGCGCGCCTCGCCGCGGACGGGCTCCAGCCGGCGCGGCTGCCGGAGCTGCGGCGCGCGGCGGAGCGGATGCGCGCGGCCGCGAACGAGGAGAGAGCGCGCGTCGTCCCCGACCCCGACGCGCTGTCCTACCGGCCGAGCGAGAGCGCCGGTGCGCAGCTTCACGCGCTCGCCTACACGCTGGGCGGCGACGCTTCCTCCGACGAGGAGGGCGACGATTGAGTGGCCGCGCCGGCTTCGCGCGCGCGGCGGGACGAGCCGGCGGCGCGCGCGCCTACCAGCGCGAGCAGCCGCCGCCGAACCACGGCCAGGTCAGCAGCGCGAGGCCGCCGCCGATCGCGGCGCCCTGCCCCTTTTCGTGGAACTGGTGGCCGATGATCGCGCCCGCCGCGGTGAAGAGCCCGACGCGAGCGATGCCGGTCAGCACGTCGTAGCCGTCGGGGTGGTGGTAGTAGGAGTCGGAGCACGGGGCGCCCGACGAGCGCGACGGGGCGTCCTGGTACTCGTGGGCCAGCTGCGGCGGCGGCATCGGCGTGTAGGGCTCGATCGGGTTGATCGAGGGGAGCAGCAGCTCGCGGCGCTGCGCCTCGGTCATCGATCCGAGCATCACCGGCTGCCCGGAAGCGTCGACGTGCTCGGCGATCATCACCTGCGGCGCGGGCCGCGGCGGGACCGGGCGCGGGGCGGAGATGCGCTCGACCACGACGACGCGCTCCGTGGGCGTCATGCAGCCGAGGCACGCGAACAGGGCGAAGGATCCGGCGATCGGGAACGGCTTCATCGCTTGGACTCCTTGGCGGTCGTCATCTGGATGACGAATTCTACTGCGCCCGAGGCGATCGACTCCTGGCTGAGATCGACCGTCTGACCCGCATTGATGAGGTAGTGCGCGAAGGGCGTGTCGGGCTCGACCGCGAAATGTTTGTCGTCCTTGAAGGTCCAGCGCACCTGGATGTGGCGATCGGTCGGGGAGCGGTTCACGAAACGGACCTGCGCCTTGAGCCGCCCGTCGGGAAGGATCTGCTGGCGGTGGTCCAGCAGCTGGATCGCCCAGCTCAGGTCGTCGTCGAGGATCAACAGGACCTTCGAGTCGGCGGTTGCGACGTCGTTCGGGTCCTTCTCGTCGGCGGCGTGCGGCAGGCCGCCGCACGCGGCGGCGAGGAGCAGGAGGAGCGGCAAGAGCTTCTTCATGGAGCGTTCCTCAATTGAGGACCCGTGCGTAGATCACCACGTCGCCGTGAGCAGGCACCTCGATCGTCCGCGCGCTCTGGATCGCGACGCGTCCCGTGCTCGGGACGATCTGGATCTCGTGCGCGCCGGGAGACAAGGTCCCGCGGAACAGTTGCACTTCGCAGGGAAGCGTCGTCCAGTGCCGGGTGTCGGCCTCGGCGCGGACGAAGATCGACGAGAGGATGAGCGCGAGGCCGGTGATGACGGCCGCCGTCTCGCCCCGGCCCTTGAACTCGTCCGCCATGACGAGGGTGGTGATCCCGGCCGCCTGGGCGGCCGACTTGTAGATCGCCTTGCCCTTCAGGATGCGGTCGAAGACGCGGCCGCCGCGCGTCGTGGCCTGGTAGTAGACGTCGCCGCCCGCGTGCTCGACCTCGCCGAGCTTCGTCCCGTCGGCGACGACGTCGATGCGGGCCGGCCGCTCGGGATGCTCGACGAAGCGGATCTCCTCCCCGTGCGCCCCGGTCGCGATCTTGGTCGGTCCGCGTCCCACGTCGACGATCACGACGAGGTTGCCCTTCGTCTCCGGCTTGAAGACGGGCGCGTCGGGGACGAGCTCGTGCGCGCGCTGGAGGTCGGCGTCGAAGGTCGTGGCGTCGCCGAGGCGCCCGCTCGCGAAGCCCTCGAGGAAGTAGGCCGGCGCGAAGTCGCACTGGTACTGCTCGCCCTGGTTGCTCGAGTCGAAGAAGATCGCGTTCTTGAAGCCGGCGCGCGCGTTGTCGTCGACGCCGCGCAGCAGCTCGACGACTCCGAGGTAGTACCCGTTCATCGACTTCTCGTAGGGCTCGCCGCGCCAGATCTTCGAGGCCTCCTGCCCGACGATCGCGCCGACCTCGTCGGACGTCGAGCCGCCGAGCGCCTCCATGATCTGGTTGGCCTCGACGAAGTCGCGGTAGGCGCCGTCGTAGTTCCCGGCCTCGAGCTCGAGGACGCCCCGCTCGTTGAGGTAGAGCGCGCGCCCTTCCGGGTCGGCCTCGAGCAGCTCGCCGAGGTGGCGCGACGCCTCCTCGGGCCGGCCGCGGTAGTACGCCTCGCCGACGGCGTGCGTGTCGTAGGCGGAGCACGCGAACGCGACCAGCGGCAGGACCGCGAGCGCGAGCTTCCGACGTGCCATGACCGGAGGGTGCGGCGGCGGGATCAGCGGTAGATCACGCCGCTCGAGCCGATCTTCTTCCAGTCGTACCCGCGTTCGAAGACGAGCGCGCTGGTCTCCGCGTCGACGACGCGGAACGTCGCGAGCGTGTAGTCCGAGACGGCCTCGCCGTTCTGCTTGCTGATGCTCTGCAGCGTGCCTTTCAGGAAGTACTGCGTCCCGAGCGGCGCGGCGGCGAGCTCGGGCTTGCCGGTCGCGTCGGTCGGGACGCTGACGGCGCCGGAGCGCTTGCGCTCGCGCTCGTCCATGACGGACTTCATGTCCTCGCGCGCGATGAACATGATCCGTCCCTCGGCCGACTCCATGAGCTTCGCTCGCATCGATGTCACGAAGATCGACGCGTCGATCTGGAAGCGCGTCCGGTTCTCGGGCGACTCGATGACGATGACCGGGGTCCCCTTCTCGAACAGCGTGCGGTTGCTCAGAAGAGCGCGGCAGATCTGGTCGGCCGTCGTCCGCACGTCCGCGGCGTCGATCCCCGTCCCGCCGACGTCGTCGTCCTGGTCGGGGTCGATGCGACGGGTCGGCGTGCCGCACGCCGACGTCCCCAGGACCGCGATCGCCAACGCCCATTGCACCAGCTTCATCGAGGATCTCCATTCCGCCCGGGTCCGCCATCGGCGCGCCGGGCTCGCGCGCGTCCGCCGTCCGGGAAGCAGCGTGGCCGGGGGGCCTCGCGACGGACGGGCGAGAGGTCACCATCGTGCAGGCGGCGCCCGCCTCGCGCAACTGCGCGGCGCGCGGAGTGCGCCGCGCGGCGAAGG
>DASRRB010000293.1:0-8229 GCA_035695985.1 Planctomycetota bacterium
ACCTTCTACGACGAGTCGGGCGCGATCGGCCGGCGCTACCGACGCATGGACGAGGCGGGCACGCCCTTCTGCCTCACGATCGACGGGCAGACCAAGGAGGACGGCACCGTCACGCTGCGCCACCGCGACTCGATGACCCAGGAGCGCGTCGCCGAGGGCGAGCTCCTCGCGCGGCTCGACGCGGCGATCGCGAGCTGGGCGAGGCCCGGGAAGCAGCCGGCCTCTTGAGCCAGGAGGGCGACGGCGCCGCAGTCGTCCGCGGGCTCGGCATCTCGCCGGGCCTGGCGATCGGGCCGGTCTACTTCCTCGAGAACGAGATCGGCGAGGTGCCGCGCCGCGCCGTGGCGCCAACGGAGGTCGAGGCGGAGATCGACCGCCTGCGCGACGCGCTGCGCGAGGCCGAGGAGCAGTTCCGCCGCCAGAAGAGCGCGTCGGCGGCGGGCCTCACGGCGGCGGAGCGCGGCATCTTCGACGCGCACCTCGCCTTCTACCAGGACCAGCTGCTGCGCGACTCCGTCGAGAAGCGGGTCCGCGAGCAGGGGCTCAACGCGGAGGCGGCGCTCAAGGACGAGATCGACCACCTCGCGACCATCTTCGACGGCATGGACCGCACCTTCCGCGAGCGGGTCGCCGACGTGCGCGACGTCGGCAACCGCGTGCAGCGCGTGCTCCTCCAGAAACAGCAGGCGGCGCTCGTGAGCGGCTGCTCGGTCGTGCTCTACGCCCGCGAGCTGCTCCCCACCGACACGCTCACGCTCGACCGCTCGCGCCTGCTCGCGATCGTGACCGAGGTGGGGGGCGAGGCGTCGCACGTCGCGATCCTGGCGCGCTCGTCGGGGATCCCCGCGGTGAGCGGCGTGCGCCGCCTCGAGACGGTGGCGCGGCCCGGCACCGAGCTCGCCGTCGACGGCACCAAGGGCGTGGTGGTGGTCGCGCCCGACGCGAAGCAGCGCGCGGCGCTCGACTTGGAGCGCGAGGCGTTCGCGGTCGAACGCCGCCGCCTCCTGAAGGCCGGCGCCGAGCGCAGCGGCGCCGAGCGCGAGCGCGGCGTCACGCTCCTCCTGAACATCGAGAACTTCGACAACCTCGACCCCGGCATCCTGCAGACCTGCGACGGCGTCGGGCTCTACCGCACCGAGTTCCTCTTCATGGGGCGGCAGACCTTCCCGTCGGAGGAGGAGCAGCACGCCTTCTACAAGGACGTGCTCGCCCACCTGAAGGGGCGCGAGGTCACGTTCCGGACCATCGACGTGGGGGGCGACAAGCCGCTCTCCTACCTCGTCACGCCGCGCGAGCAGAACCCGGCGCTCGGCTGGCGCGGGATCCGGCTCACCTTCGACTGGCAGGACCTGCTGATCCCGCAGCTGCGCGCGCTGCTGCGCGCGGCGGCGCACGGGCCGCTCAAGATCCTGCTGCCGATGGTGACCAACGTCGACGAGCTGGTGAAGGCGCGCATCCTGATCCGCCAGCTCGAGGACGACCTGCGCCGCCAGAAGCTGCCGTTCGGGGAGAAGGTGCCGGTCGGCGCGATGGTCGAGGTGCCGGCCGCGGCGCTCGCGCCCGAGACGCTGCTGAAGGAGGCCGACTTCCTCTCGATCGGGACCAACGACCTCCTGCAGTACCTTTTCGCGGTCGACCGCAACAACCTGCAGGTGGCCGGCCTCTACCAGCCGCTCCACCCGGTGGCGCTCGCGCTGCTGCGGCGCGTGATCGAGGCGGGGGCGAAGGTGAACCGCCCCGTCACGGTGTGCGGCGAGATGGCGGGCGAGCTCCTGCCGGTGCTCGCCCTCTACGGGCTCGGGCTGCGCCGCTTCTCCATGGCGCCGGTGCGGCTCGCCGAGGCGCGCACGATCTTCCGCCACTTCACGCCCGACGAGGCCGCCGCGGTCGTCCGCAGCGTCGAGGCGGCGACGAGCGAGGCGGAGGTGGAGGCGCTGCTGAAGGCCGCCGCGCTCGAGCGCGTGGGTCCGGGCGCGCACGCGTTCCTGCGCGGCTGACGCCGGCGCGCGCGAGGCCGGAAGCGTTTTCGCAGTACCGACCTCCCCGGCGGTGCCGAAGTACGTCGGGGAGAGCGGCCGGATGGTCGAGCGCATCGTCATCGTCGACGACGAGGAGGGGATCCTCGCGCTTTTGCGCCGGGTCCTGCGCGCGCCGGGCCGCGAGATCGAGGTCTATCCGACCGCGGCCGTCGCGCTCGCGGCGATGCGGCGCGTGCGGCCCGACCTCGTCGTCACCGACCTCAACATGCCCGGCATGACGGGCTACGACTTCATCCACGCGGTGCGCGAGGAGTTCGGCCCGCGCATCGGCGTGGTCGTCATCACCGCCTTCCCGACCATGGTCTCCGACGCCGACGCGGTCGAGAACGGCGTCGGCGCCTACCTGCGCAAGCCCTTCACCGACCTCGACCTCCTGCGCTCGACCGTCTCGGAGGTGATCGAGGCGTCGCGCCGGCTCCCCGACGAGGAGATGCCGGAGCGCTACCGTCGCCACCTCGCCGCGGCCGACACCTCCGCGCGCCGCCAGCGGGCCGGCCTCTCGCGCGCCGACGCGGTCCTCGACCGCATCTCCGACGCGATCCTGATCGCCGACCGGCAGGGCCGCCTGCTGCAGGTGAACCCCGCGGCCGCGCGCCTGCTCGGCGTCGACGCCGAGGAGTGCCTCGGCCGGCCGCTGCGCGAGCTCGGCGTCGACGCGCAGTTGCGTCGTGCGATCCTCGACCCGGCGCCGCCCGACGACGCGGAGCGCGGCAAGGTCGGCCGGCGCGTCGTCCTCGAGGCGTCGGGCCGCACGTGCGACGTGACGACCGCGCTGCTCGTGAACGCCGACGGCGGCGCGGCCGGCATCTTCGCGGTCATCGAGGACGTCTCGGCCGAAGTGCGCGTGCAGGAGCTGAAGCACCACTACCTCACCGTGCTGGCGCACGAGCTCCGCACGCCGATCACCTCGCTCACCAACTTCGTGGCGGTTTTCGAGAAGCTCGGCTTCGCGCCGATGACGGCGCGCCAGAAACAGATGGTGACCGGCGTGCGCCGACAGGTGCAGCGCCTCGAGCACCAGGTCGACAAGCTGATCCTGCTCGCGCGCCTCGAGCGCGGCGACTTCGGCGCGCGCAGCGTCCCCTTCGAGGTCGTGCCCGCGGTCGAGCAGGCGCTCGCCACCTGCCAGGCCGACGCCCTCGAGCGCGGCATCGCCTTCACCCTCGAGCTGCCGGCCGCCGGAGCGCCGATCGTCGCCTCGGGCGACGCCGACGACTTCCGCCGCGCCCTCTTCGAGGTCGGCGAGAACGCGGTCAAGTTCACCCACAACGGCGGCAGCGTGCGCGTCACGGTCGAGTCCGACGCGCGCGACGTGTTCGTGCGCGTGGTCGACACCGGCATCGGGATCGAGGTGCGCGATCAGGCGACGATCTTCTCGACCTTCAAGCAGCTCGAGGACCCGCTGACGCGGCGCCACGCGGGCGCCGGTCTCGGGCTCGGCCTCGCGCGGAGGATGCTCGAGGCGGTCGGGGGGCGCATCGACGTGACGAGCGCGCCGGCGCGCGGCTCCACGTTCACCCTGCGCGTCCCGCGGGCGAGCCGCCCGGCGGGCGAAGCGCCGGCGGCCGCCACGGCATCCACCGCCGCATCCACCGCCGGCACCGGCCGCGGGAAACCCGAGGAGGTCACGGCGTGACGGAATCGCAAAGCGGCATGGATCGGAGCGTGCTGATCGTCGACGACGATCAGTGGATCGCGATGTCGACGGCCATGGTGCTCGAGGCCGAGGGCTTCACCGTCCACTCGGCCCTCTCCGGCCCCGACGGGATCGAGAAGGCGCGCGTCCTGCAGCCGGGCGTGATCCTGCTCGACATCATGATGCCGGGCATGGACGGCTGGGAGACGCTCGAGCGTCTCAAGGCCGACCGCCAGTGCTCGGCGATCCCGGTGATCGTCTTCACGGCGCGCGAGCACCGCGAGGGGCCGTCCAAGGCCGTCGAGCTCGGTGCCGTCGAGTATTTCCGCAAGCCCTTCCGCCCCGACGCGCTGGTGCAGACGATCCGCCGCCACCTCGACGCGGCGTCGGCGGTCGCGGGCTGAGCTCTCGTCACTTCTCCGCGTTCGCCGGCGCGCGCCGCCGCCGCCGCGCCCACGCGCGCTCGCACGCGCCGCGGAACAGGCGGAACTGCTCGGGCGCGAGCGGGCGGCGCGGTCCGAGCTGCGGCGGCAGCGGCTGCGCGAGGAGCTCGCGACGCAGGTCGCGCGGCAGGTCCGAGCCGTCGCGCCGCGCCTGCAGCGCGAGCTCGAGGACGAGCGCGTCGCTCGCAGAAAGGCGCGTCGCCACGAGGAGTGCGACGGCCGCGGCGCACAGCACGGTCGCCGACACCGCGTCGGTGCGCACCTTCGACGCGAGCAGCAGCGCCCCCGGGACGAGCAGCGCCGCCGTGAAGGCGATGCGCGCCGCGAGGCGCGCGGCGACGAGCTGCGGGAGGCGGCGCGCCAGCGACGCCTCGAGCAGGACGCCGCCCGGCAGCGGGCGCACCGGCAGGACGAGTCCGACGAAGGTCAGCGCCGCGAGCGCCGCCGGCCCCTCCGCGCGCCGGTCGGAGTGGGCGCGGAACGCGGCGACGAGGGTGAGCGCGAGCCACGCGACGAGGCGCGCGGTCGCGGCCTCGGCCGCTCCACGGCCCATCCAGCGGCGCACCGGCCAGACCGCGAGCTCGGCGACGACGCAGCCCCAGGCGACGAGCGGGAGCCAGTAAGGGGCGCTCGCGGCGAGCGACGGCAGCCCGCCGTCCGGCGTCGCGTGGACGGAGCGCGCCACGACCGCCGCGACGAGCGCGACGGCGAGCGCGATCCCCGAATCGACGAGCTCGGGAAGTCCGTAGCGGCCGGCCATGAAGCCGGCACGATAGCGGGGCCGCGCTCAGCGCTTGGGAACGCCGAGCTCGACGCGCTTGGTGTCGCCGCTGCGCAGCTGCAGGTCGGCGCGCTCGCCGCCGTCGCCCTCGGTCGCCATCGTCCAGGCGCCCGGCTCGAGTCCGCGCAGGCAGCAGTTGCCCTGCTCGTCGGCGACGAACCGCAGGTCGAGCGAGCCGTCCTTGCGGGTGAGCCGCGCCATGCTCTGCGGCACCGGCTTTCCCGCCTCGTCGTGCAGCGTGACCGAGACGATCGCACCGCCGCCGAGCGTGAGCTCGCCGATGCGCGTCGGCCGCTTCTCCTCGACGACGAGCGGCCCGAAGGTGCGCGGCGGCTGGCCCTGCATCTCGATCACCAGCGTCTGCGTGCCGGGCGAGAGCGCAGCGAGGTTGAAGCGGCCGTCGTCGGCCGAGAAGGCGATCTGGCGCGCGTCGGCGGGGAAGAGCTCCTGCATCGCGGGCGGCGGCGGCGTGAGCCCCTCGAACGCGGTGACGCGCGCGCGCGCCAGCGGGGCGCCGCGCGCGTCGACGAGCCGGCCCGAGAGCTCGGCGCCGTCGCCGAGCGGCAGCAGGAGGTCGTCGACCGGCTTCTCGATCGTCAGGTCGAACGGCGCCGAGCGCACCGGCGCGTAGCCGTCCGCGAAGACGCGCACGACGTAGGTGCCCGGCCCCAGCCCGTCGAGGCGGAAGCGCAGGTTGACCGGATCGGACTCGCAGCGGAAGGCGCCGTCGAACGGCTGCAGCCGGCCTTTGTCGTCGCGCCGCAGCAGCGAGACCCTCGGCGCCTGGGAGAGCTGGGTGACCGGCACCTGGAAGCGGCCGGCGACCACGCCGCCCTGCTCGCAGACGAGCTCGACCGCCTCGCCGTCGGCGTCGGCGAACACGTGGCCGGTCTGGACCAGGCCCGTCGCCGAGATGTCGACCTCGTAGGAGCCGCGCGGCACCGGGCCGACCTTGAACGCGCCGCCCGTCTGGATCGGCGCGCGCCACGTCTGCTCGGCGGACGGCTTGGGGCGGGTCATGCGGACCACCACTTCGCCCGCGTTGATCGGGTTGTGCTTGGGATCGACGACGGTCCCGGTGACCCACGACGTGCAGCGCGCGAGCGTGACCGCGACGGCGGCGTCGCCTTCCGACGCCCCGTCGATCGAGAGCGAGCTCCACGCGTCGGCGTAGCCGGTCGCGCTCACCTGCACGCTGTAGGTGCCGCTGTCGACGCCGCGCAGCACGGCGCTGCCGTCCGCGTCGGCGTGCGTCTCCTGCGCCCGCCGCTTGAGCGGCTCGGGGTCGCTGGTCGCGTCGACGAGGCGGACCTTCGCGCCGCCGAGCGGGCTGAAGTTCTCCGCGGCGACGCGCACGCGGACGTTGAATCCGGGGCGCACGACCAGGTCGCCCGTCTCGACGTGCGGGACGGTGCCCGGCGCGAAGCCCTTGCGCTCGCTGCGGACGTACGTGGAGGCGACCGCCTGCAGGAAGACGGCCGGCTGCGTGACCTTCGCCGCCAGCTTGAAGTGGCCGGTCGCGTCGACCGGCGCCGAGGCGAGGTGGTGGAAGCGGTCCGACTTCTTGTCGGTGGAGGGGGCGAGGAGGTGGACCATCACGTCGCGCGGGACCTCGCCGCGCACGTCGACGACGCGCCCCTCGAACTCGACCTCCCACGGGCCGTCCTTGGAGGGCCGGTCGGTCGCCTTGCGCGGCTTCGCGCCGTCCTTGCCGGCGGGGGCGGTCGGGTGCGCCGCCGCGGGCGCGACCGAGGCCGCCGTGGGCGCCGCCTCCTTCTCCAACGACGCCGCGCGCCGCTTGTCGATCGCCGGCTTCAGCATCACCAGCAGGAGCGCGAAGGCGATCATGAAGGTGAGGAAGGCCGAGAAGAACACGAACAGTGGCGCTCGGCGCGACGGCATGGGACGCTCCGTCGGGCGGGGGGCGGGCTCGAAGATGTCGAAGGGCGCATCGACCGGCCGCGAGTCCCGGCCTTAGGTGGCGTCGCGCGCACGCCCCGAAATCCTTTCCCTTGGCGGTGCGCTCAGGGAGGTTCCTGCGTGGAAGGGGCGGCTCCGCGTGCGGGCGGAGAGGCGGCGGCGCGACGAAACGGCGCGGCGCGGCCGCCTACCCGAACAGCGGGATCAGCGTCGACGCGAGCTTCTGGTAGAGCTCGCCGGTCGCGCGGCAGTCGCGGAGGCAGTAGTCGGCGATGAGCTCGATCTTGCCTTCCTTGTAGGTGCGGTCGACCTGCGAGCCGTCGAGCAGCACCTTGGGCGACTCGATGCCGAAGCGGCGGCACCAGTATTCGAGGCTGTAGCGCTCGCGCCACGCGCCCTGGAAGGAGAGAACGTCCATCAGGTCGCAGTGGCTGCCGAAGTCCCACGGCTTGCCGGCGAGGTTGCGCGTCGGCGCGACGCCGAGCATCGCCGAGCGGATCATCAGGATCGGCCCGTCGTAGCCGCGGCCGTGGAAGCTGACGAGCCGGCCGTAGCGCTCGACCTTCTGCCAGAACGCGGCGAGCAGCTCGCGCTCGCTGCCGCGGAAGAGGAAGGCGCCGTCGCTGCGGTCGGGCCACGGCGCCCACTGCGCGCCTTCGCCCTCGCACAGCACCGCGCCGCGCTGCTCGTCGAGGTTCCACATCCCGATGCAGATCACGCGGCCGCAGCCGGGGATCAGCGCGAGCCGCGACGGGACCTTGGCGCGCTCCTCCTCGCTGCGCGTGCGCTCGAGCAGGTAGCCGCGCGTCGCCTCGTCGAGCTCGTTCCAGTCGTGGCCGACCACCTCGATGTCGAAGGCGACGGTCGCACCCGAGGCTCTCGCGGCGGCGGTCATGGGCGGCTCATTTCAGGGCGGCTCACTTCGGGCCCGGCGCGTCGGGCCGCTCGATCAGACCGCAGCCGCGCGCCGGCTTGCCGCGCACCGGCAGCGAAGGCGCCGCCTTGGAAGTGCCGCGGACGGCCGGGGCGGCCGGACGGCGCTTCGCCCGCCGCTCCCCGCAGCGCGGGCACGCCGGCCGCGCACGCGCGCCGGCGACGCGCGCCTCGAACTCGCGCCCACAACCGCCGCAGACGTAGTCGAAGGTCGGCATGACGAATCCTTTTACCGGGGGCGGCGCCGGCGGCGGGAAGGAAGGATGGAAGGAGCGGACGTCGAGGACGGGGGTGAAGAGGCCGCGGGGAGCAAGGCTTCGTGGCGGATCGGGGTGCCCTCGGCCGCCCAAATCAATTGAACGGTGGCGGCCTCGGCTGACTGCGCGGCCTATGGGACCGTCGATTTCATCTGAATGGGAGAAGACGGCCGCGCGTAGCCCCTCTCGCCACGAAGCCTTCTCCCCGCGTCCTCTTCGC
>DASRRB010000294.1:0-13206 GCA_035695985.1 Planctomycetota bacterium
TCGAGGGACGGGACGCCGCGTGAGGCGGTCGACCACCGTGCGTCGTCGAGTCGTGCTCCGAATGCGCCGAATGCAGCGAGCCCCCCCGTTCATCTTGGGTCTGGGGCGAGCGTGTCCCGTCCCTCGACCTTCTTCCCCTCCGCCCCTCGACCCGCCCTCGCCCGTCGCGCGTTCGCGCACGAATCCCTCTCCCCGCGCCCGCTTCACCCGCGTTCTCGACGTCCGCTCCAGTTTCAAGCCGCGCCGCTCGCGGGCGCGGCCTCACTGCAGGACGACCACCGTCTCGAGGTACTCCGACGGGACGACCAGCGTCGCGTCGCCCGAACGGTTGAATTGCTGCATCAGCGCCTGGAGATCGCGCGTGAGATCGATCCGTCGCTTCTCGTCGAGAGCCGCGAAGGTCTTCACCATCGGCCCGTACCACGTCGACATGACTTCGAGCCACTGGTCGAAGGAGCGGTAGCGGAAGCTCTGCTCGCGGCGGGTCGTGCGCAGCTCCTGGATCGAGCTGCCGAAGAGCTCGCGCAGCCGCGCCTCGGTCCCCCACGTCGACGGCGACGCCACGCCCGGCGCCGGCGGGAGGAACTTCCCGATGAGCTGGAACATGCGGCCGATCAGCCCCTCCGGGGTCCAGCTCGCGAGCCCGATCTTCCCGCCCTTGCGCACCACGCGGATCAGCTCGCGCGCCGCCTTCGCGTGGTCGGCGGTGAACATCACGCCGAACGTCGAGGTCGCGACGTCGAAGGCGCCGTCGGCGAGCGGGATCTTCTCGGCGTCGCCTTCGCGGAAGTCGACGGCGAGGCCTTCGGCGGCGGCGCGCTGCCGGCCGCGCTCGAGCAGCGCCGGCACGTAGTCGACCGCCACCACCTCGCAGCCGCGGCGCGCGGCGGCGATCGCGGTGTTGCCGCTGCCGGCGGCGACGTCGACCACGCGGTCGGTGGAGCGCAGGTCGACGGCCTCGCAGAGGAGCTCGCTCACCAGCGGGAGGGTGGCGCCGACGACGGCGTAGTCGCCGGCGGACCAGGCCGCCTGCTGGCGCACCTTGACTGCGGCGAGGTCGGGGGCGGCGTTCTGGAGACCGGGCGTGGCGGAGGTCGACATGGTTTCTCTCGCTTCAGGGGGATTCGTGTCGAACGCGCAGAAACCTACGATCGCGGGGAGCCTGCGCGAATGACCGTCCGTCCGAGTTTCCTGCTCGGGACGCCGACCCGCCCATGAGTGCCGACACGCTTTCCGACGTCCTTCAGGCGGTGCGGCTCACCGGCGCCGTCTTCATCGTGGTCGACGCGGCGCCGCCGTGGGCGGCCGGGGCCGACGATGCGCGCACCCTCCTGCCGCGCGTGATGCCGGCGGCGCAGCACCTGATCCCGTACCACGTCGTGACGAGCGGCGCCTGCTTCGGGCGGATCGTCGACGCGCAAGGCCAGAGCGTCGGCGAGCCGGTGCGCCTCGCCGCCGGCGACGTGATCGTCTTCCCGCACGGCGACCGCCACGTGATGTCGAGCGCGCCCGACCTGCGTCCGCCCAAGGGCCCCGACGCCTGGACGAGCCCGCCCCATCCGCGCCTCCCCTTCGAGCTCAAGCTCGGCGGCGACGGCGCGCCGCGCTGCGGCGTCGTCTGCGGATTCCTCGGCTGCGACGCGCGCCCGTTCAACCCGCTCCTCGCGAACCTGCCGCACGTCCTGCACGTGAGCGGGAGCGCCGAGACCGGCGGCGGCCCGCTGCGCCGCTTCGTCGAGCTCGCGATCGCCGAGTCGAAGAGCCAGCGCGCCGGCGGCGAGTCGATCCTCGCCAAGCTCTCGGAGCTGATGTTCGTCGAGGTCGTGCGACTCCACCTCGAAGGGCTGCCGCCCGACCACACCGGCTGGCTCGCCGGATTGAAGGACCCGCTCGTCGGGCGCGCGCTCGCGCGGCTGCACGAGCGCCCCGCCCACCCGTGGACGGTCGACGCGCTCGCGCAGGCGATCGGCGCCTCGCGTTCGGTGCTCGCCGAGCGCTTCACCCAGACGATCGGCCAGGCGCCGATGCAGTACCTGGCGCGCTGGCGCATGCAGATCGCGGCGGGCCTCCTCGCCGGCGGCCGCAAGGTCTCCGCCGTCGCGCTCGAGGTCGGCTACGACTCGGAGGCGGCGTTCAGCCGCGCCTTCAAGAAGCTGGTCGGCGTCGCGCCGGGCGGCTGGGCGCGGCAGCGCTCCGGCGCGCCGCCGGTCACTCGTTCTCGGAAGGAGCGGCGCGGCCGTCCGGCCCCGGCTCGGTGATGAGCCGCGCTCCGCGGCCGCCGGTCAGCCACGACCACGCCCACTGGAACAGGACGAGCGCGCGGTTCCGGAAGCCGATCAGGAAGTAGATGTGCACGGCGAGCCAGAGCAGCCACGCCAGTGCGCCCGAGACCTTGAACTTCCCGAAGTCGGCCACCGCCGCGGCGCGCCCGATCGTCGCGAGCGAACCCTTGTCGTGGTAGCGGAACGGGAGGAGCGGCTCGCCGCGCAGCGCGCGTTCGATGTTGGCCGCCACGGCGCGCCCCATCTGGATCGCCGCCGGCGCGACGCCCGGGACGGGACGGCCGTCCACCGCAAGCGCGGCGAGGTCGCCCGCGACGAAGATCTCGCGCGTGCCGGCGACGAGGAGCGTCGGCTCGACCGGCACGCGGCCGGCGCGGTCGAGCGGCACGCCGAGCGTCTTCGCCAGCGGCGACGCGGCGACGCCTGCGGCCCACAGGACCGTCTTCGCGGCGAGCCGCGTCTCCTGTCCTCCGGCGAGCAGCGTCACGCCGTCGCCGTCGATCGACGTGACGCGCGTCGCGACGCGGACCTCGGCGCCCAGCCGCTCGAGCTGCGCCTTCGCCTTCTCCGCCAGCATCTCGACGAACGGCGGCAGCAGCCGCGGCGCCGCCTCGATCAGGACGACGTGCGCCTGCGACGAGTCGATGCGCCGGAAGTCGCGCACCAGCGAGTGGCGGCCGATCTCCGCGAGCGCGCCGGCGAGCTCGACGCCGGTCGCCCCGCCGCCGACGACGACGAAGGTGAGCCACGCGCGCCGCCGCTCCGGGTCGTCCTCGCGTTCGGCGCGCTCGTAGGCGAGCAGCACGCGCCGCCGGACGGCGAGCGCGTCCTCCACCGTCTTGAGCCCGGGCGCGAAGCGGGCCCACTCGTCGTGGCCGAAGTAGGAGTGGTGCGCGCCGGTCGCGACCACCAGGAAGTCCCACGCGAGCTCGCCGTCGGCAAGGACGACCTTGCGCCGCGCCCGGTCGATCGTCGTGACGTCGCCGAGCACGACCTCGACGTTCGCCTGCCCGCGCAGGATCCCGCGGATCGGCGCCGCGATGTCGCCGGGATTCAGCGCCGCGGTCGCGACCTGGTAGAGCAGCGGCTGGAAGAGGTGGTGGTTGCGGCGGTCGACGAGCGTCACGCGGACCGGCGCGCGCGCGAGCCGGCGGGCGCACGCGAGCCCCGCGAACCCGCCGCCGACGATCACGACGCGCGCGGCGCCGCTCGGCACGTCACTCACCGGTCGTGAAGCTCCAGACGATCGGCGCCGCACCGTCCGCCGGCGTGGCGACCACCGTGTACGTGGCGCGCGGCTCGAGGCGCGCCTTGGGCAGCAGGCAGGAGGCGCCGGGCGGCGCGAGGTCGGGATTGGTCGGGTGTGCCGGCGTCGAGACGTGGCACGCGACGGGCGGCCCGCCCGCCTTCGCGCCCTTGCAGAGGACGAGCTCCATGTCGCCGTTCTGGTGCGTCGTCTGCAGCGTGATCGGGTAGCCGAACGCGCGCTCGTCGACCCCGGGCACCGGATGGGGCAGCTCGCCGCCCGCGACGAAGCGCGTCGGCACGTCGTGCATGTCGCGCGCAGGCCAGACCATGCAGCCGATGAGCTCGTCCTGCACGACCAGCGACGATGCGTCGAGCACGGCGATCCGGTCCGCGAGGTCGAAGCCGATGCGCTTCAAGCCCGGCTCGAGCAGCGGCAGGCGGTGGTAGAAGGTCCCCATCCAGCCCGCGACCGCGTCTTCCGCCGTCGCGACGCCGGGCGCGATCACCGCGTGCGTCCCGGCCCAGCAACCCTCGGTGCTGAAGCCCTCCTGCTCGGGGTACTCCTCGTGCGCGTCGGGCCACTTCGCGAGCTGGTCGGGGTGGAGCTTCAGGTAGCGCACGTGCAGGGCGCACGCGGTCGAGAGCTCGCGGTCGATCTGCATCGGCGCGAACGCCCCGTACTTCGAGACGTCCCACGCGACCTTGCGCACGCCGTCGAGCGCGACGAGCGCCGCCTGCTCCTGCCGGGTCGGAGCGTCTTCGGACGCGGGCGGCTGCGCGAGGCGCTGCACGACGGGCACGGGACGCGGCAGCAGCCACGCGCGGAAGCGCGCCTCGAACGCGGGCAGGCCGCCGTCGAGCTTCGACTCGATCTGCTCGGTGCGCGTCCGCTTGTCGCCGCTCTTCGTCCCGGTCGTGCGCAGCAGGTCGTTGAAGGCCGAGTTCTCCTGCAGGTACTCGACGACGAACGTGCTCTTCACGAGGTCGAGGTCGATCAGCAGCGCGATGTCCGAGACGAACGCGTTCGACCAGGGCGGATCCTGGCCGCGCGACGCGAGGAAGGTCATCCAGCGCCGCGCCCCGGAGATGCCGGCGTCACGGACGTCGCGGGCGCGCTTCTCCTCGCGCTGGTCGCGCGCGCGGTCGCTCGTCGTCGCGTCGGCGTGCGGCGCCTCTTTCGACTCGGAGACGATCCCGGGCAGCGGGCTCCCGAACATCGTGAGGCAGAGCCATTCGAGATGGCCCTTCACGAGGCACGGCTGCGGCTCGGGGTCGTCGCCCTCGTAGTAACGGAGGCCGAGCACGAGGACGACGAAGCAGTAGTCCTGCACCTCGCTCACGCCCTCGCTGACGTAGAAGCCGCGCTCGTCGATGTAGCCGCCGCGCTCGCGCGCCGCGGACGCGTCCGCCTCCTTGATGCCCTTCGCCGAGACGGCGACGTCGATCGCCTTGTCGTATTGCGTCTTCGAGGTGAGCAGCACGTACTTGCGACCGAGCTTCTTGATCGCGGCGGGCACCTCGAGCGGCAGTCCGCGCACGAACTTCGACAGCGCCATCGCCTGCAGCCCGCGCCGCACGATGCGCTGCAGCCTCTCGGGCGGCATGTTCGAGTGGAACTCGAGGTTGCCGTAGCGGACGACGGTCGCGGGCGACGGGTCGATCGCCTGCAGCGGGGCGAAGGTGGACGGCGCGACCTCGAGCGGGATCTCGAGGCGGCGCGCCTGCACGACCGCCGTCTGGATCTCGCGCCGGCGCGCCTGCACGCGCTTCTGCTCGGGCGTGAGCCACGCCCCGGCTCGTGCGTCGCTCTTCGCCTTCGCGGTCGCGTCGGCCGGCTTCTCGAACGTCTGTCCGAGCGTCTCGTGCGCGAGCGGCTGCTCGTCGTCGACGCGCAGGACCTGCTCCGCGAGCGTCGCCGCGTCCTTCACGTCGAGCGCGGCGATCAGCTTGGTCATGTCGCTCGCGCAGGAGTGCAGCGTGCGGGCGATCGACGCCACCGCCGCGCCGCTCGCGGGCGGCTTCGCCTTCACCTTCTCCAGGCTCTTGGCGCACGCGTCGCGCGCCTTCGCGAGCGCGGCGCCGTCGTCGCCGAGCCGCGTCATCACGTCGAGCAGGTCGGCGACCTCCGCCGCGCACCCCTTCGCCGCCAGCTCCTTCGCGCAGCCCTCGAGGTGGGCGAAGTCGTTCTTGCCGACCAGCGCGCCGCTCGCGACCGGCGCATCGGCGCGCGACGGCGCCGCGGCGGCGAGCACCGCGAGGAGCCCGGCGAATCGCTGCGCACGGCGGAACGGCTGGCCCATTCGACTCCCGACGCCCGAACCCGCGGACGCGACCCGCGACGGTCCGCGGGACGCAGCGTTCTAGCTTCATCCCGCTACATTCCGCGCCATGCGCCTCACGCCCCACCCGATGACGCTGCGCCAGCTCCAGTACGTGGTGGCGGTCGCGGATCGCAGGAGCTTCCGCGGGGCGGCCGAGGCGTGCCGCGTGGCGGCGCCGTCGCTCTCCGCGCAGGTCGCCGACCTCGAGGCGGCGCTCGGCGTGAAGCTCTTCGAGCGCGATCGGCGGCGCGTCGCCGTCACCGCCGCCGGCACGGCGCTGGTCGCGCGGGCGCGCGAGCTGCTCGCTTCGGCGGACGCGCTGGCCGACGCGGCGCGTGACCTCGGCGATCCGTTCGGCGGGACGCTCCGCATCGGCGTCATCCCCACGGTCGGCAGCTACCTGCTCCCCGACGCCGCGCCGAAGCTGCGCGCCGCCTTCCCGCGCCTCGCGGTCGCGTGGGTCGAGGAGAAGACGCCGGTGCTGCTCGAGCGGCTCGCGAAGGGCGAGCTCGACGGTGCCGTCGTCGCGCTCGACGCCGAAGTCGCGGGGCTGCCGCGCGTCGTGCTCGGCGAGGACCCCTTCGTCTTCGCGGCCGCCGCGAGCCACCCCCTCGCGGCGAGCGCGCGGCCGATCGCGACGGCGCAGCTCGAGGGCGAGCGCGTGCTGCTCCTGGACGACGGCCACTGCTTCCGCGACCAGGCGCTCGAGCTGTGCGCGCGCGCCGGCGCGGAGGAGGCGGCGTTCCGCGCCACGAGCCTCGCGACGCTGGTGCAGATGGCGGCGGCCGGCCTCGGCGTCACCCTCCTGCCGAGCCTCGCGCTCGCGCTCGAGAACCGCGGCGGCGCGCTGCGCGTGCGCCGCTTCGCGCCGACCGCACCTTCGCGCACGCTCGCGCTGGTCTGGCGGCGCGGCGCGGCGCGCGACGCCACGCTCGAGCGCGTCGGCGCGACGCTCGCCGCGGCCTACGCGGCCGCGCGCGTCCCGGCGCGCGCGCCGGCGCGCCGCGCCTGACAGCCTGCAGCAGTCACACTGAGAGGATCAAAGTCATTCCGGGCCGTGGGGCGGCTCCTAGTCTCCTCCGACGTCGATTCGCTCTTGCGTCGCCGAAACTCCGGAGATGAACCATGGCCGACCGGAAGCTCACCACGGAGTCGGGCGCGCCCGTCCCCGACAACCGCCACTCGCAGACGGCCGGACCCGTCGGGCCCACGCTGCTGCAGGACCACCACCTGATCGAGAAGCTCGCGCGCTTCAACCGCGAGCGCATCCCCGAGCGCATCGTCCACGCCGTCGGCACCGGCGCCTACGGCTACCTCGACGTCACCAGCGCCGACCTGCCGAAGTGGACGCGCGCGAGCCTCTTCTCCGGGGTCGGCAAGAAGACGCGGCTGTTCGTCCGCTTCTCGACCGTGGCCGGCTCGAAGGGCGCCGCCGACACGGCCCGCGACCCGCGCGGCTTCGCGCTGAAGTTCTACACCGATGAAGGCAACTGGGACCTCGTCGGCAACAACACGCCGGTCTTCTTCATCCGCGACGGCATCAAGTTCCCCGACTTCATCCACTCGCAGAAGTACGACCCGTTCACGAACCGGCAGGAGCCCGACAACGTCTGGGACTTCTTCTCGCACACGCCCGAGGCGACCCACCAGTTCGTGTGGCTCTTCGGCGACCGCGGCATCCCGGCGTCGCTGCGCCGCATGGACGGCTTCGGCTCCCACACCTTCCAGATGGTGAACGCGCAGGGCGCGCGCTCCTGGGTCAAGTTCCACTTCAAGACCGACCAGGGGATCGCCTGCCTCACGAGCGAGCAGGCCGCGGAGATCGGCGGCAAGGACCCCTCGGCGCTCCACAAGGAGCTCTACGACGCGATCGCGCGCGGCGAGCGGCCGTCGTGGACGCTCAAGCTCCAGGTGATGCCGGAGGCGGCGGCCGCGAGCTACCGCTTCGACCCGTTCGACGTGACCAAGGTCTGGCCCTACGAGGACTACCCGCTGATCCCGGTCGCGAAGATGGTGCTCGACGCGGTGCCCGTGAACTACTTCGCCGAAACGGAGCAGGCGGCCTTCGACCCTGGGAACATGGTGCCCGGCATCGGGCCGTCGCCCGACCGCATGCTGCAGGCGCGCCTCTTCGCGTACGGCGACGCGCACCGCTACCGGCTCGGCGTCAACCACACGCGCCTGCCGGTGAACTCGCCGCAGGGCGTCGCGCACGGCGCCGACAACTACGGCCGCGACGGCGCGCTGCGCTTCGACGACAACGGCGGACGCGGCAAGAACTACGAACCCAACAGCCACGGCGGGCCGGCGCCGACCGGCGCACCGTACGAATTCGGACTGCCGCTCGCCGGACGGACCGGACCGCAGGACCCTCCCCGCCATGCGGAGAACGACGACTTCGTCCAGGCGGGCGCGCTCTTCCGCGTCATGAAGCACGACGAACAGGACCGGCTGATCGCCAACCTCGCCGGCAGCCTCGCGCAGGTCGGGAGGGACGACGTCGTCGCGCGCTCGATCGGCCACTTCGCGAAGGCCGACGGCGCGCTCGGCCGCAAGCTGACCGAACGCGTCGCGGCCCTGCGGGCGAAGCGGAGCTCCTGACCGGCCGCGGCGCGGAATCGACTTGCAATCGCGGCGCAGCCATGCCCGAATCGTCGCCCTTCGTCCGGCGTCCCCCTCGATTCGGAAGCCCGCCATGTCGATCCCGACGCGTTCGCTCTGGGCCGCTCTCGCCGTTTCCCTGACGCTGGCGCCGGCGGTCGCGCGCGCGGCCTCCGGCGGCGCGCCGAAGGGCGACGTCGTCCACGCGCTGCGCGTCGCCGACCTCGTGAAGGAGGAGCGGCCCGCGGCCGACGACACCGCGACCTTCCGGTGGGGCCACTTCGTCGACGTCGAACGGCTGCTGTACGCGCTCGCCGAGGTGCGCGTCGAGGGCGGCGAGGGCGTCTTCGCATTCGACCACATGACGGGCGGCGACGACCCGAGCCGCTGGCGCGTGCTCGTGAAGACCGCCGCCGGCGCGCCCGCGCACGGCGAGCTCTGGCTGCCGGGCCGCGACGCCAAGAGCGGCGTGCGGCGCCTCGACCGCGTCCCGTTCACCTTCCCCGCCGACGCTCCCGAGGTCGGCGCCGACGCGTTCGACGCGGCGAAGAAGCGGCGCGCGGCGTTCCTCGCGTCGCTCGTGCTGCCCGGCACGCCGCTGTTCCAGGCGCTCGCCGAGGGCGCGCCTCCCGACGACCCGAACGCTCCGCCGGCGACGCAGCCGTGGTTCTGGATGGGACCGCTCGGCGCGACGACGACGTTGGACCGCTCCGAGTTCGGCGACACCTTCGAGCTCTTCAGCGGCGGGCGCGCGCTGCAGGAGAACTTGCAGATCGACCGCATGCGCCAGGTCGACGCGGCGGGTGACGCGACCAAGGACGCGACCGTCGCGATCGCGTCGATCGAGGGGATCACGACCTCCCCCGTCGACTGGAAGGCGCGGCTGAACGGCGAGAAGCCGCAGATCGAGCCGCTCGCCCTGTGGGTCCCGGCCGACCAGATCTACGTCGGCTTCGACTCGTTCGCGGCGATGGTCGCGCTGCTGGACGAGATGGAGCGGCGCGGCGACACGCTCGTGCACGCGCTCGAGTCGCGCAGCGAGGACGCCGGCACGCGCGCCCGCCTCGAGCGGCAGATCTGCCTCTCCACCAGCGCGATCGCGCGGCTGCTCGGCCCGACGCTGGTCCGCTCCGTCGCGTTCACCGCCTCCGACCCCTACCTGCGCGAGGGGAACGACGTCGCCGTCCTGTTCGACTGCGTCTCGACCGACGCGCTCGCGCTGCAGATGGCGGCGCGCTGGAAGGAGGCGCACGCCGCCGTCCCGAACTGCGCCGACGTCGAGGGCGAGCACGCCGGCGTGAAGATCCGCGGAGTCGCCTCCCCCGACCGGCGCGTCGCATCGTATTTCGCGGCGGAGGGGAGCGTCGCGATCGTCGCCAACTCGCGGCCCGCGCTCGAGCGGCTGCTCGACCTGCACCAAGGCAAGCTCGCCGGCGTCGCGGCGCTCGGCGCGAGCGACGAGATGGCCTTCTTCCGAACGCGCTACCCGGCGACTTCGGGCACGACGGCCCGCGGCGGCGGGCTCCTCGTGCTCTCCGATCCGTTCCTGCGACGCTTCTGCGGTCCGGCCTGGCGCATCGGCGAGAGCCGTCGCCTGCGCTGCGCCGCCGTGCTGGCACGCCTCGAAGGGATGCGCGCGGCGGGCGCGAGCGAGGATGCGAATGCACTGGCGCAGAAGGCGGGCCTGCGCTGTCCGGCCGGCGCCGCGGCGCGCTTCGAGTTCGTCGACGGCGGCGCGCGCTGCAGCGTGCACGGCGGCGCCGGATTCCTGACGCCGGTGTCGGAGCAGCCGGTCGCGAATGCGACCACCGCCGAACGCGACGCCTACGTCCGCTTCCGTTCCAACTACGAGAACTACTGGCGCCAATACTTCGACCCGATCGCGCTTTCGTTCGAGACCGGCGATCCGCTCGCCGTCGACTTGACCGTCCTGCCGCTGATCCGCGGCACCGAGTACGCGCAGATGCGCGACTTCGCGGGCGGCGAGGGCGGCCTCACGCCCAGGCACGGCGACCCGCACGCCGACGCCCTGCTCCATCTGCTGCTGCACGTGAACCCCGAATCGGAGCTCCTGAAGGAGTTCGGCGGCTTCTTCGACACGCTGCCCGGCGTGCCCGGCTCCCAGTCGAAGGGACTCTCCTGGCTCGGGGATTCGGTCGAGCTCTTCCTGGACGACGGCCCGTTCTGGGCCGAGTTCGCGAAGGTCGCCACGGACGAGGACGCGGCGCTGCAGTACCTCTCGAAGAACGGCAAGGCGATCCCGTTCGGGATCTCGCTCTCGATCCGCAACCCGCTCGCGTTCACCGGCATCGTCGTCGCGCTGCGCGCCTTCGTCGAGCAGTCGATGCCGAACCAACTCCTGTGGGAGACGCGCGAGCACGCGGGGATGTCGTACGTCGTCGTCAAGCCGAGGCCGTCGGCCGAGTCGCCGTTCGGCGAGGAGTTCGCGAACGGACAGCTCTGTTACGGGAGCAGCGGCTCGCGCTTCTGGGTCTCGCTCGACGAGGGCGTGATCCAGCGCGCGCTCGAGCGCGCGGCGGCCCGCAACAACGCGGCCCTCCCCGAAGCGGAGCGCGACCCGAAGATCGCGCCGCCCGCCGCGCCCGCCGAGTGGCCGGGCCGCCACGCGTGCGCCTCGATCGCCGTCGCGCACCTGCCGCTGGCGATGCGGCTCTGGGGCCCCCGTGAAGCCGATCGGGACGAAGTGGCGTGCTTCGCCAACCTCCCGCTCCTCGAGGAGCTGCGCCGCCGCGCTCCCGACGCCGATCCGGCGCAGACGGCCGCACATCATTTCGGTGTGCGCCCCGTCTGTCCCGACGGCGGCACCTATGTCGTCGACGACGGCCTGAAGACCCTGACCTGCACGAAACACGGCCATCCGACCGAACCGCGCAGGGGCGATGAATTGCCGGCCGCCCTGTCGGACCTGGTCCGGATCGCCGCCGGCCTCACCTTCGAGAAGGACGGACTGCGGCTGCGCTTCGAAGCGAGCCGGAAACGCTGAGCCGGCGCCTGCCGCACGGTTCGAACGTCGCAATTGCTGCCGACGACGCGCGGTTTTCTTCGGTGTGGATTTGCTGTGTAAATTGATTTCCGGATTGCAATCGTGTATTAACGCGCGCTGTTAGTTTCCATTCGAATGGCCTGCGCGCGTGCCCGACGGCCATCCTGTCCGTCCGCGCAGGCCAAGTGCCAGGGGTCGTCTGGGAGGTCCTTCATTGGGTCGTAGAAAGCGTGGTTGGAATGCTGCTTCGGCGTTGTCGCTCGGGGATCTGCGCCGGCTGTTCGAAGCGAAGGAGTCGCAGATCGCCAAGCTCGCCGCGCGCCGTGACGCGGCCGCTGCCGAGCTGGCGGCGGTCGAGAGCGAGCTCGCGGCGGCGGGCGGCGGCGGCATGCCGGCCAAACGCGGCCCCGGTCGTCCTCCGAAGATGGCGAAGCTCGGCCGCGGCCCTGGCCGTCCGAAGGGCTCCGGCAAGCGGCGCGGCCGCAAGCCCGGCGTGAAGGGGCAGAGCGACCTGCACAACGCCATCCGCTCGGCGCTGAAGAGCGCGGGCGAGCCGATGAAGCTCGCCGACCTCGCCAAGAAGGTCGCCTCGGGCGGCTACAAGACCAAGAGCAAGCACTTCCCGATGATCGTCGGGATGCGCCTCACCGAGATGAAGGACGTGAAGAAGGCGGGTCGCGGCCTCTACGCAATGCGCTGATCGAGCGTCGAACGGATCGCATCGGGGCGACCGGAGCCGTCGGCTCCGGTCGCCTCTTTTTTCTTGTCGTTCGCCCGGCCGGCGCGTTCGTCCGGTCGGATGGACCGGAAACAGCGGCCGCGGGCATTCTTGGGAGTCGATGACCCGCGACGCCTCTCCGGACCGGCCGGTCCCCTTCGATCCCGACGACCTCGCCCGCCACGGGAAGTTCGTCCGGTCGCTGGCGCGCGAGCTCGCCCGCGACCAAGACGACGCGGACGAGCTCGCGGCGCGGACGTTCGAAGCGGCGCTCGTGCAGAAGCCGGACGGCGGGCCGGGACTGCGCGCGTGGCTGCGCCGCGTCGTATTCCGTTTGTCCGGGCGCGCGCGCCGCGAGGCGCTGCGGCGCCATTCCCGCGAGCGGTCCGCCGCGGTTCCCGAAGCCGTTCCGGCGACGATCGACGTCGTCGCGCGCATGGAGCTCGAACGCGTGATCGCGGCGGCGTTCGGCGAACTCGACGAGCGCGACCGGACCGTCCTGTTCTTCCGTTATTTCGACGACCTCGCGCCGCGCGCGATCGCGGCGCGGATGGAATTGCCGGTCGAGACGGTGAGGACGCGGATCAAGCGCGGTCTCGAGAGACTGCGCGCCGCGCTCGATCGGGCGCACGGCGACCGGCGGGACGCGTGGGTCGGCGTCGCGACGGCGCTCGCGGGCGCGGGCGGGCGCGGCGCGCTCGTGCTGAAGTGGGCGATCGCTGCGGCCATGTTGTTGTTGGTCTCGGGCGGCTGGACGTTGTGGCGCCCTGTTTCGAAGCCCGTGAACGCGGCGTCGACTTCCACGAGCGTGCTTTCATCCACGAATCCAGGAGCCGACGAAGGCAGAACTCGCGAGCTCGCGGCCGCCGCTCCGGACGTGGTCCGCGACTCCGATCCGACGCTTCCATTCGCATCGGGGATCGTCGTCGATCCGGACGGAGTCCCGCTCCCCGACGTCGCGGTCGTGTTCGGCGAGCTGAATCGCAACGATCCGGAGGACGTCTACGTCCTGCGCGTCCGGCTCGATCGCCT
>DASRRB010000295.1:0-6013 GCA_035695985.1 Planctomycetota bacterium
GAGTCGTGCGAACAGCTCGACGCCGACGTCGACCTCGCCAGCGTCTGCGTGCCGACGCGCCTCCATCGCGAGGTCGCCGCCCCCCTGATCGAGCGCGGCGTCGCGGTGCTGGTCGAGAAGCCGCTCGCCGCTGCGCTCGACGAGGCGCGCGCGCTGGCGGCGCTGGCCCGCGCCCGCGGCGTCTGCCTGCAGGTGGGCCACGTCGAGCGCTTCAACCCGGCCCTGCGCGCGGCGCGCCGTCTCTCGCTCGAGCCGCGCTTCATCGAGGCGCACCGCCTCGCCCCCTTTTCGTTCCGGTCGGCCGACGTGGGCGTCGTGCACGACCTGATGATCCACGACCTCGACATCGTGCTGCACCTGATCCGCAGTCCGCTGAAAGAAGTGCGCGCCGTCGGGGGCGCGCTGCTCTCGCCGCACGAGGACATCGCGAGCGCGCGGCTCGAGTTCGAGGACGGCGCGGTCGCCAACCTGACGGCCAGCCGCGTCAGCCTCGCGCCGATGCGCCGCACGCGCGTCTTCTCGCGCGACGTCTTCCTCTCGCTCGACTTCGGGAAGAAGCACGCCTTCCTCGCGAGGCGGCCGCGCGACCTCGACGCGCGCCTCGCGCAGCAGTGGGAGCGCATCGCGGCGACGCCCGACGAGGAGCTGCCGTCGATCGCCGCGACGGCCTTTCGCGGCCTGATCGAGTTCGAGGAGCTCGCGCTCGACGACGAGGAGCCGCTGCAGGCGGAGCTCGCCTCGTTCGTGCGCGCAGTGCGGACCGGCTCGCCGCCGGAGGTCTCGGCCGACGAGGCGCTGCGCGCGCTCGAGGCGGCGGCGGCCGTGCTCGACCAGATCCAGAGCCGCCCCTGGTAGTCTGACCCGTTTCGAGGTCCGGCGCGGAGACGGAGGAAGCGGGTTGGACGGGAAGCCGCGGTTCAGGAAGCCGGAAGGGGCGCTCGACCTCCCGGCGCTGGAAGAGCAGCTGCTCGCGCGCTGGAAGGCGGAGGGCACGCGCGAGAAGGTGCTCGCCCGTGAAGACGGCCGCCCGACCTTCGTCTTCTGCGAAGGTCCTCCCACCGCCAACGGCCGTCCCGGCATCCACCACGTCTTCGCGCGCATGCTGAAGGACGTCGTCTGCCGCTACCAGACCATGAAGGGGTTCCACGTCCCGCGCAAGGCGGGCTGGGACACCCACGGGCTGCCGGTCGAGATCGAGGTCCAGAAGGAGCTCGGCATCTCGCTCAAGCCGGAGATCGAGGCGTACGGCATCGGGCCGTTCAACGAGAAGTGCCGCGCCAGCGTCTTCAAGTACAAGGAGGAGTGGGAGCGCCTCTCCGAGCGGATGGGCTACTGGCTCGACTACGCCCACCCCTACGTCACCTGCGACAACGAGTACATCTCGTCGCTCTGGTCGATCCTCGCGCGCTTCTTCGAGAAGGGGCTGCTCGAGAAGGGCCACCGCATCCTGCCGTGGTGCCCGCGCTGCGGCACCGGGCTCTCGAGCCACGAGGTCGCGCAGGGGTACCAGGACGTCCAGGACCCCGCGGTGTTCGTCCGCTTCCCGCGGACCGACAAGCCGGGCGCGGCCTTCCTCGTCTGGACCACGACGCCCTGGACGCTGCCGTCGAACGTCGCGCTCGCGGTGAACGCAGGACTGACCTACGTCCGCGCGCGCCTGACGAAGAAGGACGGATCGAGCGAGGAGCTGATCCTCGCCGAGCCGCTCGCGGCCAGAGTCCTGGCGAAGGAGAAGTTCGAGGTCGTCGAGAAGTTCGCCGGCAAGACGCTGGTCGGCGCGACCTACGAGCGGCCGTTCGACTTCGTCCCGTTCGCGGACGGCCGCCACGACGTCGTCGTCGCCGCGGAGTTCGTCTCGGCCGAGGACGGCAGCGGCATCGTCCACCTCGCGCCCGCCTTCGGCGAGGACGACCACGCCGCGGGCGTGAAGGAGAAGCTCGCGCTGCTGAATCCGGTCGACGCGCAGGGCCGCTTCACCGCCGCGCTGCCGGCGCCGTTCGCGGGCCAGTCCGTGCGCGACGCCAATTCGGAGCTGGTGCGCGAGCTCGAGCGCCGCGGAAAGCTCTTCCGGCGCGACTCGTTCGTCCACGCCTACCCGCACTGCTGGCGCTGCAAGACGGCGCTGATCTACTGGCTGCGGCCGAGCTGGTACCTGCGCACCACGCGCATCCGCGACCAGCTCGTCGAGCAGAACCGGCAGATCCAGTGGTTCCCGCCCGAGACCGGGAGCGGCCGCTTCGGCGAATGGCTGGCGAACAACGTCGACTGGGCGATCTCGCGCGAGCGCTACTGGGGCACGCCGCTCAACCTCTGGATCTGCGAGAAGTGCCAGGGGATGCGGTGCGTCCGCAGCGAGCCGGAGCTCCGCAAGCTGGTGCCGTCGCTCCCGAAGGAGTTCGACCTGCATCGACCCTACATCGACGAGGTCGCGCTGCCGTGCGCGAAGGCGGGCTGCGGCGGGACGGCGCGCCGCACGCCGGAGGTGGTCGACTGCTGGTTCGACTCGGGCGGCGTCCCCTTCGCCCAGCACGGCTGGCTCGCCGAGGAGGGGAAGGCGCCGCCGGCCGGCACGCCCGCCGACTACATCGCGGAGGGGCTCGACCAGACGCGCGGCTGGTTCTACACGCTGCACGTGCTCTCGGTCTTCCTGACCGGCAAGCCGGCGTCGAAGCGCATCCTGGTCGGCGACCTCGTGCTCGACGCGAAGAAGCAGAAGATGTCGAAGTCGCGCGGCAACGCGGTCGACCCGTGGAAGGAGATCGAGGCGCACGGCATCGACTCGGTGCGCTGGTACTTCCTGTCGCAGAGCCAGCCGTGGCTGCCGAAGGTCTACGACTCGGCGGCGGTCGGCGCGGCCGGGCGCGAGCTCTTCGGCACGCTCTTCAACTGCTTCTCGTTCTTCGCCACCTACGCGGAGATCGACCGCTTCGATCCCGCCGCGACGCCCGAGCCGCCGCTCGCGCAGCGCCCCGAGCTCGACCGCTGGCTCGCCGCCGAGCTCGAGCGGCTGGTCGCCGACGTCGGCGCCGCCTACGACCGCTACGACCTCACGCGCGCCGCGACGCTGATCGGCGCGTTCGTCGACCGCAAGCTCTCCAACTGGTACATCCGGCTGAGCCGCGAGCGCTTCTGGGGGCGCGAGACGGGCGGCGACAAGCTCTCCGCCTTCCACGCGCTCTACGACGCCTTGCATCGGGTCGCGCGGCTCCTGGCGCCGATCGCGCCGTTCTTCCCCGACGTGCTCTGGGGGTGGCTCGAGCCCGACGCCGGGACGATCCATCTCGCCTCGTTCCCGGTGGTGCGGCCGGAGAGGCGGGACGAACAGCTCGAGCGCGACATGGAGGCGGTGCTCGACGTCGTGGCGCTCGGCCGGCGCGCGCGCAACGCCGCCGACATCCACCTGCGCCAGCCGCTGGCGCGCATCTTCGTCAAGGGCGCCGACGCGCGCGCCGACGAGGTGCTGCGCACGCGCTGCAACGCGCTGATCGCCGACGAATTGAACGTGCACGAGGTCGCGGTCGCCGCGGACGAGCTCGGCACGTTGCGCACCCTGAAGGCGAAGCCGAACTTCCGCCTGCTCGGGCCCAAGCTCGGGCCGAAGCTCAACGCCGCCAAGCAGGCGCTCGCGGAGCTCCAGAGCGAGGCGATCGAGGCGCTCCAGCGCGACGGGAAGGTGACGCTCCCGATCGCGGGCGAGCCGGTGACCTTCACCTTGCAGGAGATCGAGGTCGTCGTGCAGGCGCGCGAGGGGTTCGACGTCGAGACCGACGGCCGCACGCTGGTCGCGCTCGACACGCGGCTGTCCCCCGAGCTCCTGGCCGAGGGCTCCGTGCGCGAGGTCGTCAAGCGCGTGAACCAGTCGCGCAAGGAGGCGGGCCTGCGCGTCGAGGACCGCATCGAGCTCTGGCTCGACGGCTCGGAAAAACTGCTCGCGGCAGCGCGGGACGGCAAGGCGAAGATCGCGGGCGACGTGCTCGCCACGCGGCTCGAGGTCGGCGGCGCCGCGCCGGCCGACGCGAAGCGGTTCGACTACGACGTCGACGGCGAGAAGCTCGCGGTCGCCCTACGGCGCGCGGGGAAGTAGGCGCAGCGCGACGGAGACGCGCGCGGTCACTTCGCGGGCGCGGCGGAGCCGGTCCCGGCGCCGCCGTCGGCGCGCGCCGCGGTCGAGGGCGGCGCGATCTCCGGCCAGAGGCAGATGCGGTTGCGGCCGCGCCGCTTCGCCTCGAAGAGCGCCGCGTCGGCGCGTCGCAGGAACTGGTCGGGCTCGACCGTCTCGTCGCCCTGCAGCGCGTCGATGCCCATCGAGAGCGTGATGACCGTGCGGCGGCTGTCCTTCTCGAACGGACTCGCGGCGACGACCGCCTTCAGGCGCGTCGCGAGCAGCGCCGCCTCCTCGAGGTCGGTGTTGGGGAGGAGCAGGCCGAACTCGTCGCCGCCGAGCCGCGCCGGGATGTCGATCTGCCGCACGACGGTGCGCAGCTTCTGCGAGAAGGCGAAGAGGACGAAGTCGCCGAAGACGTGGTCGAACTGGTCGTTGATCGCCTTGAAGTGGTCGACGTCGAGCAGGACCAGCGCGGCCGCCAGGTGGTGACGCCGGCTGCGCGCGACCTCCTCGCCCAGGCGCTGGAAGAAGAAGCGGTCGTTCCAGAGCCCCGTCTTGAAGTCGGTGACCGAGTCGCGCTCGCGGGTACGGGCGGTGCGCGAGAGCTCCCGGCAGCGGCGGCTGCGGGCGATCAGCAGGTCGACGCGCGCCAGGAGGGCGTCGATCGGGCACGGGAGCGCCACGAAGTCGTCGAACGGCCCCAGCCGCGAAATGGCGAGCGCCGTGTCGTCCGGAGGCTCCGGCAGCACCAGCAGGATCGGGTGGTCGCGCTCGTCGCCTCCCGACTCGAGGACGTGGCGGATCTCGAAGCCGTCGAGGTTGTTGGTCAGCGGCTGGAAGACGACGACGTCGGGGGGCTGCGCCGCGAGGCGGGCGACCGTCTCGATCAGGTGGCGCGTCGTCTCGACGGCGCAGCCGCGCTCGAGCAGGAGCGGTTCGAGGGCAGGCAGCGCGGTGGTGTGGTGGTTCGCGAGCAGGAGACGGGGGGGGCGATCGGTCATCGTTCCGGTCTTTCAGAAACGCGGAGGGCAGACAGGACTTTCGCATGGGGCGCGGTCCGCGGGAAGGGGCTGCGCGCGACGCGGCCCGGCCCGCCCTGCTTCGCTTGACCGCCCCCGGCCGATCCCTACACTTCTCCGCCCTTGTTCGCCGGGAGACGTCCGCGCGGGTCCGGCATGGTGCCGGCGCGTCGCGGAGCGGCAGCGGGTGACGTTCGTCGCTCCGCCGCCGGATACCGTCCCCCGACTTCGCCGGTTGGCCGGACGGCGCCTCGCGCGCCGCCGACTCACGCAAACCGGCGGCAGCGGGCTTCGCGGCCCGGGAGGTCGAGTTCGTGGCGGTTCCGCAGATCGAGGAGCTGGTCGAAGCCGGAGTCCACTTCGGGCACCACGTGAGCCGGTGGAACCCGAAGATGAAGCCGTACATCCACGGCAAGCGCAACCTGATCCACATCATCGATCTGGTCGCGACCGTACGCGGTCTTGCCCGAGCGCAGCGCTTCCTCACCGGCCTCGTGGCCGCCGGCCACAAGATCATCCTGGTCGGCACCAAGCGCCAGGTGAAGAACGTCATCCAGGTCGAGGCGACGCGCGGCGGCATGCCGTACGTGAACGAGCGCTGGCTCGGCGGCACGCTCACCAACTACACGACGATCCGCTCGCGCCTGCGCCGGCTCGAGGAGCTCGAGGCGCTCGAGTCGTCGGGCCGCCTGGCCACGCTGCCCAAGAAGCAGCAGGCCTACTACACCCGCGAGCTCGAGCGCATCCGCCGCAACCTCGAGGGGATCCGCACCCTCGACCGCCTGCCCGGCGCGCTCGTCGTGGTGGACGTGGGCAAGGAGTACATCGCGGTCAAGGAGGCGAACCGCCTCGGGATCCCGATCGTCGGGATCCTCGACACCGACTGCGA
>DASRRB010000296.1:0-10467 GCA_035695985.1 Planctomycetota bacterium
CTCGCCCTCGAGAACTCGAAGGCGCGCCGGATCACACTTCGTCTCGAACCCTGGGGCGAAGAGATCCCGCTCGCCGTGCGCGAACGCGTTCAGATCACGGCTCACTCGGCGAGCCACGCGGGGCAGCTCGAGATCGAGCTCACCGATCAGGAATTGGTCGTCCACGCGTGGCCCGGCGCGACGATCGACGTCGAGAAGGAGGGAGAGGTCGTCGCGCGGTGCGACGTCCCCGCGCCGGAATTGCCGCGCCTCGAACGCCGCGGCGCCTGAACGGACCGTACGAGCGCTGGAACTCTCGCTGACGCGTCGTCGGCGCTCGCCCCCCTACTCGACCGTGAGGATCACCGGGTTCGAGAAGTTGCCCGCGCCGCCGGAGAGCGCGAGGAGCTGCAGCGCGATCGTGGTGCCGAGCGGCGTCGAAGGCGGGATCGTGCCGTTCAACGGCGCGACGGGCAGCGTGCCGAGCGGGAAGAGCAGCAGCGTCGAGAGGTCGACGAAGAGTGCGCCGAACTTGGGATGGAGCAGCGCGCCTTCGTCCGCGCCGACGCAAAGGATCGCCGTCATCCCGGCCGTCCCGGTCGCCGTGACGGTCAGCGCGCCGCCCGGCGTGGGCGTCCCGGTGACGGCGAGGCGGACGTGGCTGAACTCGAAGGGGCCGAGGTCGACGATGCGCGTGCGGTCGAGGTCGCCGTCCAGGATGCGCGGCGTGCCGGCGAGGTCGCGCAGCAGGTCGTCGCTGCGCGCGGCGTCGCCGGCGTCGATCGCGGGCGAGGTGGCGGCCAGCGCATAGTCGCCGCCGGCGGCGTCCACGAACTCGGGATCGACGCCGAGCTGGTTGCCGGTGGGGTCGCCGACGATCGTCGTGCTGTCGGTGTCGGCCACCAGGTTGAAGCCGCTCGAGTCGAGCGTGCCGGCGAAGTCGGGACCGAAGCAGGACGCCGTGTTGCCGGCGACGATCGTGTGGTGCGCGACGAAGCTCGCGCTGTTCTGGACGCCGCCGCCGACGCAGTAGGTCGAATTGCCGGCGATCGTGCCGTTGGTCAGCACGACCGAGCCGCCGTCGTTGTTGATCCCCCCGCCCATGCCGCCCGAGTGGTTGTCGACGATCAGCGCGTAGTCGAGGTCGAGCGTGCCGTGGTTGTCGACGCCGCCGCCGTAGTACGTGTATCCGGAGTTGCCGGCGATCGTGCAGTACGTGCCGTCGACGGCGCCGAAGTTGGAGATCCCGCCGCCGCTGTAGTAGGCGTAGTTGCCGGTCACTTCGCAGTGCGTCATCGTGAGCGTGCCGGTCGACTTGTTCTTGATGCCGCCGCCGTCGTAGCCGTAGGCCGAGTTGCCCGAGATCGTGCAGTGGCTGAGCGTGAGGTTGGCGAGGTTGTAGAGGCCGCCGCCGTTCGTCGCCTTGCAGCCGGTGACGGCGACCCGCTCGAGGGTGAGCGTGCCGGCGTTGCTGACGCCGCCGCCGTAGTAGGTCTTCCCCACGTTCGCGTCGCCGTGCAGGAGCGTCAGGTCCTCGAGGCGCACGGTCGTCCCGCTCGTCACCCTCACCACGGTGCCCTGGTAGTTGCCGTCCACGAAGGTGAGCGCGAGGCCGGCGCCGGAGATGGTCACGCTCTTCGTGATCAGCAGCAGCTCGACGTAGTTCCCCGCCGCGACGTGGATCACGTCGCCGTTCACCGCGACCGCGAGCGCGTCGCCGATGTCGCAGAAGGGCGCGCCCTGGCTGCCGTCGCCGCTCGCGCAGCCGGGATCGCCGATGTTCACGTACCAGTCGCCGGCGCGCGCCTCGTCGAACGCGGCCGTCGCGACGAATACGACGGCGAAGCCGAGGGACCGGAATCCGACTCGCGCGAACCACTTCATGGCGCGTCCTCCGGCGTGGGCGGGCGATGCTACCCTCGCAGCATGAGAAGAGGGCAGTTCGCGACCGCCCTGCTCGCTCTGCTCGTCGTCCCGCTCGCCGCGACGTCGTGCGCCACCTCCTCGGCCCCGCGCATCCTCCTGATCGGACTCGACGGCGCCGACTGGGACATCCTCGACCCGCTGATCGCCGCCGGACGGATGCCGCGCGTCGCGCGCCTGCAGGAGTCGGGCGTGCGCGGCGATCTGCGGACGCTCGAGAGGCTGCCGCTCTCCCCGGTGATCTGGACGACGCTCGCGACGGGGCGCGGCCCCGAGGCGCACGGCATCACCTGGTTCCTGGTCGGCACGCCGGACGGCCGACGCGTGCCGGTGCGCAGCAGCGACCGGCGCGTGCGGGCGCTCTGGAACATCCTCCCGGAGCAGCAGCGGCGCATCGGAGTCGTCGGCTGGTGGGCGACGGCGCCGGCGGAGGACGCGGGCGACGGCGTCATCGCGTCCGATGCGCTGGGCTTCCACGGATTCGGTCGGGCCGATGCCGGACTGCCCGAGGCAGCGAAGGTCCACCCGCCGCGCCTCGCCGCCGAGCTCGCGGCGCTGATGCCGCCGCCGCAGCAGATCGACGCCGCCTTCGCGACGCGCTTCTTCCACATGAGCGCGGAGGAGTACTACGCGGCCGCCGGGTCGCCGGCGCGCGGCTCCGCGCCCGGACCCCTCACTCCGATCCACCTGTTCCAGCAGGCCGCGTGCACGACGCTGGGCTACACCGCGATCGCGCGCCGCCTGCTCCGCTCGCCGCCGGACGGCGGCGCGTTCGACCTTTTCCTCGTCTACTACGAGTCGACCGACAGCCTCGGCCACCTCTTCATGAAGGACGCGCCGCCGCGCCTGCCGTGGGTCTCCGAAGAGGACTTCAACCGCTGTCGCGACGTCGTCGACGCGTGGTACGCGTTCATGGACGGGCAGATCGGGCAGCTCGTCGACGCGGCGCCCGCCGGCACGAACGTGGTGCTCGTCTCGGACCACGGATTCCGGACCGGCGACCAGCGGCCGCGCAGCGATGCGGCCGTCGACCTGCGCGGCGCCCACCTCGACCACGACCGCGACGGCATCTTCCTCGCGAGCGGCCCGCTCTTCCGCCGCGGCGAGCGGATCGTGGGCGCGAACGTCTTCGACGTCGCGCCCACGCTGCTCTACGCGCTCGGCCTGCCGGTCGGCCGCGACATGGAAGGGCGCGTGCTGACGGAGGCGTTCCCGCCGTCGTTCGCCGCGGCCCACGCGCCGACCTACGTCGCGACCTGGGAACGCGATCCGCGGGAGAACGGCACGGCGCCGAGCACGGCATCGCAGGCGCCGGGCGCGCAAGAATTCGACGACGCTTCGGCGGACCAGCAGCTGCGCGCGCTCGGCTACGTCGCCGGAGACGACACGGCGGAGGTGACCGGCCGCGCCGCCGAGGTCACGCCGGCGCACGCCGCCGCCGGCGGCGGCGCGAATTCGCCCGAGCAGCACGTGAACATGGGCCGGCTGCTGGTGCGGCGCGGCGAGATCGATCGCGCGATCGAGGAGTTCAAGGCGGCGCTCGACGGGAGCGCCGCCGACGCCGAGGCGCTGGCCGAGATCGGCCAGGCCGAGCTCGCGCGCGGCGAGCGCGGGCGGGCGCAGGAGGCGTTCGTCCGGGCGCTGCAGGTGAACCCGCGCCACACGCGCTCGCTGCTGCGCCTCGCCGACCTGCGCGTGCAACGCGGCGAGCTCGCCGACGCCGAGGCGATGTACCGGCAGGTGCTCGCGCTCGACGACCGGCTGCCCGAACCGTGGGTGGGCCTCGGCGACGTGCTCGAACGGCAGGGCCGGCACGACGACGCCGCGAGCGTGCTGGAGCACGCGCTCGAGCTCGACCCGCGCGACCTCGTCGCGCGCTACGACCTCGGCGTCGTGCGCATGCAGCAGGAGCGCTGGGCGGAGGCGCGCGCCGCCTACGAGCGGGTCCTCGAGCTCGCGCCCGACCACGCCTTCGCGCGCAACAACCTCGGCACCGTGTTCTCGAGGCTGGGCGACCGGAAGAGCGCGCTCGACTGCTATCGGCGGGTGGCGGCCGCGGAACCGCGGCACGTCGAGTCGCGCGTCAATCTCGGCAGCCTCCTGCTCGACGAGGGGAAGCCCGCCGAAGCGCTCGCGATCCTCGAAGAGGCTGTCGCGCTCGCGCCGGGGCTGGAGCCGGCGCAGTTCCTGCTCGCGAAGGCCACCTTCGCGAACGGCGACCTCCCTGCCGCGCGCCGCCGTTTCGAGGCGCTGGTGCGGGTCTTTCCCGGCAATGCGGCCGGCTGCGTCGAGCTGGCACGGCTGTCGTTGCGCGAGGGCCGCGACGACGAGGCGCGCGGCTGGTTGCGCCACGCGCTGCAGCGAGGCGGCGCGGCGACGCGCGCCGCGCTCGCGGCCGATCCCGACTTCTCCGAAATCGACCTCGACACGATCGAGAGCAGGTGACGCCGGCCCCGCATCACTTCTTGCGGTCGCGCAGGTACTCGTGGCACGCGAAGCACTGTCCGACCACGTCGACGTATTCGAGCCGCGTGCGGTCGTAGCGGTCGTCGCGCGCCGCCGCCGAGAGCGCCGCGACGGTCCGGCGGAACGTCGCGCTGCGCTCCAGGTATTCCTGGGTCTGGAGCACGTTCCACTGGAGGTCGGCGCAGATGAGCTCGAGCTGGTCGGCGTCCTCCTGCACGGAGCGGAGATCCCGACGCGACAGGTCGGCGAGCATCTTCTGCCCGCACTTCAGCTTGCGCTCCATGAAGTCGGAACGGCTGTCCTTCCGCTCGACGTCGGAGCGCTCTTGGGCCGGGACGAGGTACGCACCCAGGAACGCGGCGGCAGCGATGCAGAGCGCGGTCGTCTTCATGCGCGTCCTCCTGCCGAGCGATCGCAATGCGCGTGCGAGCCGTGCGGAGGCGCGGCGTCGGCCGGTGCGCGCACACGACCGGGGATTCGCGCCCACGCCGCTGCGGACAGCCCCCCGACGGCGTGTCAGCGCACGACCAGCACGGAGCAGTGCGCGTGGCGGATCGTGGCGTCGGCCACGCCGCCGAGCAGCAGGCGCGTGAAGCGGTTCAGCCCGCGCGCGCCGACGACGACGAGTTCGGCCGGGAGCTGTTCGGCGACGGTCGGGATGCCGCTGCGCGGACCCGCCGGCTCGACCACCACGTCGGCCGAGATTCCGAGCGCGGCGAGCGCCGACCGGACCGCCTCGGCCGCTTCCTGCTCGCGCACGACGCGCCCGTCCGGCTCGTCCAGCGCGGGCGGGGGGAGCGACGCGAACTCCATCCCGAGCGCGCGGGACGGGGCGTCGAGGCAGTGCAGCACGGTGAGCTTCGCGCCACGGCGCTTCGCCTCCGCGTCGGCGGCGACGAGCGCGCGTCGCGACGCGTCGGAGAGATCGGTCGCGACCAGCACGCGCCGCGACGACGGCGAAGGACGGGCCACGAGCACCGGACAGTGCGCGTGCCAGACGACGCTCTCGGCGACGGATCCGAGGACCATGCGGCGCAGCGCCGACGACCCGCGGGAACCGACGACGACGAGGTCCGCGCGCCTGCTCTCCGCGGCGTCGACGATCGCGGCGTACGCGGCGTCGAACACGATCTCGACGTCCGCCGAGCGCGCCGCGTCTTCGCTGAAGCGGGCGATCTGCGAGCGGTACTTCGAGAGCGCGCGCCGTTCGAGGCCGTCTGCGTCTGCGACCGGCGGCGCCATCGGGAAGGGCGCGGTGTTGGCCATACCGAGCGACGGCTGCAAGCCGTGCACGAACGTGACGCGCGAGCCCTCCTTCTCGAGCGCGAGCGCGAGCTTCACCGCCTCGTCCGACGCCTCGCTGAAGTCGCTGCCGCAGACGACGCGCTCGTAGGTCCTCATGGCGATTCCCCGCTGGAGTGTCTCGCGCGGATCGGGACACTTCCCGTGCCGTCGCGGACGTCGGCGCCTCCCGTCCGGCGGTCGGGCCGGCCGCGCCCAGGGATCGCGCGGCGGGTGGATTCCCCCATCCGACGAGCTCCCATTCCCGCGACCTCCCGACGCGCGCGCGGTGCGTCCCGCTCCTCCCCGGCATCGACGTTGCGACCCCGGTGCCGTCCGCGACCCGCCCTCTCCAGGAGACGAAACGTGAAATTCGAAGACCGCCGCCACGCCGGCCGCGTCCTCGTCGAGCTCCTGCGCGAGCGCGGCGTCGCGCCCGAGGTCGTGCTCGGCGTCGCGCGCGGCGGCGTCGTGGTCGCTCGCGAGGTCGCGGCGGAGTTCGGCGCCGAGCTCGGCGCCATCGCCGTCCGCAAGATCGCCGCGCCGTGGAACCCCGAGACCTCGGTCGGCGCGGTCGCGACGGGCGTCCCCGCCTGGATCGACCACGTGCGCGCACGCGAGCTCGGGATCGGGGCCGACCACCTCATCACGGAGGGCGACCGGCAGCAGCGTGAGTGCGCGCGCCTCGACGCCGCGTTCGGGCGCTTCGGACCGCCCCGCCTGCAGGGCCGGCGCGTCCTGATCGTCGACGACACGCTCGCCAGCGGAGCCACGGCGCACGCGGCGATCCGCCGCGCCCGCTCGCTGCAGGCCGGCGCCGTCGAATTCGCGGTGCCGGTGGCGTCGGCCGCCGCCGTGGCGTGCCTCGAACAGGAGGGCGTGCGACTCCACTGTCCCGTGGTCGAATCCGACCTCCCGTGGGCGGGCGCTCTCTACGAAGACTTCCGTCCCGTCGACGAGGAGGAAGTCTGCCGCATCCTCGCCGAGGTCCATTGCGCGAGCCCGGTCGCGGTCCGCCACATGACGATCGCGCGCGAGGGCGCCGCGCTCTCCGCGGTCCTCGAGACGCCGGTGGGCGCCGGGCCCCATCCCGCCGTCCTCCTGGTCCATCGCAGCGGCGAAGGCAAGGACTCCGCGCCGCTCGTCGCGCTCGGGAAACAGCTCCGCGAGCACGGGCTCGCGACGCTGCGCTTCGACCTGAGCGGCTGCGGCGAGTCGTCCCCTTCGCACGAACGGGAACCCCTCCGCTTCGTGCACGACCTGGCGGCCGTGTTCACGTGGGCCCTGTCGGCGCCGGACCTCGATCGCCGGCGCATCGCGGTCTTCGGCGAGGGACTCGGCGCCTGGGTCGCGCTGTGCGCGGCGGTGGACGGCGAGATCGGTCCCGCGGCGCTCGCCCTGTGCGCGCCGCCGCTGCAGCGCCCCGACCTCGTCTCGCTCGACGTCCCATGCCTGCTCGTGGTCGGCGAGAAGGACTCGAACGTCGCCGGCGTCGTGGCCGCGGCCGCTTCCGGCGGCGCCGCGACCCTCGAGATCGTGAAAGGGGCGGGGTACCGCTTCACCGAGGCGGGCGCGTTCGAGGCCGCTTCGGGCTTCGTGACGCGCTGGCTGTCGGATCGGCTCGTCGGTCGCGCGAAGACGCGGGTCTGATCGTGGACTCCGGTCTGTCCGCCCTCTTCGCGCCGCGCGCGGTCGCGGTCGTGGGAGCGTCGCGCTCGCCGCTCGGGGTCGGCCACCTCGTCCTGAAGAAGATCCTCGACGGCGGCTACCGCGGCCCGGTCTACCCCGTGAACCCGCGCGCGACGACGATCGAGGACCTGCCGGCAGTGGCGTCGATCGACCTCCTGCCGCCCGGAGTCGACCTCGCGGTGATCGCCGTGCCTGCCGCCGAGGTGCCGGCGGTCGTCGAGAGCTGCGCGCGCCGGGGCATCCGCGGACTCGTCGTCCTGTCGGCCGGCTTCGCCGAGGTCGGCCCCGCGGGTCGCGCGCTCGAGACGCAGGTCCGCGACCGCGTCCGCGCGCACGGGATGCGCATGGTCGGACCGAACTGTCTCGGTCTCCTCACGACCGATCCGGCGGTCCGTCTCGACGCGACCTTCGCGCCGGTGAATCCGCTGGTCGGGAACGTCGCGATGGCGTCGCAGAGCGGAGCGCTCGGCATCGCCGTCCTCGAGACGGCGCGCGAGCTCGACCTCGGCTTCTCCGCGTTCGTGAGCATGGGCAACAAGGCCGACGTCTCCGGGAACGACCTCCTCGAATGGTGGGAGGACGATCCGCGCACCGGGCTCGTCCTCCTCTACCTCGAGTCGCTCGGGAATCCGCAGCGGTTCGCGACGATCGCGCGTCGCGTCGCGCGCAAGAAGCCGATCCTCGCCGTGAAGGCGGGGCGCACCGGAGCGGGGCGGCGCGCCGCCGGATCGCACACCGCGGCGCTCGCGGCGCCGGAGCGGTGCGTCGACGCGCTCTTCGCGCAGACCGGCGTCGTCCGCATGAAGACGCTCGAGGAGATGTTCGACGCTGCGGCCCTGCTCGCGAACCAGCCGCTGCCGCGCGGCGACCGGGTCGCCATCCTCTCCAACGCGGGCGGCCCCGCGATCCTGTGCGCCGACGCTTGCGAGTCCGAGAAGCTCGTCCTGCCGGAACTCTCGGAGGCGACGCGCGCGCGTGTCCAGGCGCTCGTCCCCACGGCGGCGAGCGTGTCGAATCCGGTCGACCTCGGCGCGACCGCGAGCGCCGACGACTTCCGTCTCGCGTTGGCGCCGCTCCTGTCGGACGCGGCGGTCGACGCCGTCGTCGTGATCTTCGTCTCGGCCGGCGTCGTCGACGCGAACGCGGTCGCCGCGGGGATCGCGGCCGCGCGCGCGTCCACGCCGCACGGACGCGACAAGCCGCTGCTCGCCTGCTGGCTCGGCCGGCGCGGCATCCCCGAGGCGTTCCGCACCGTGGCGGAGAACGTGCCCTCCTACCGCTTCCCCGAGTCGGCCGCGCGCGCGCTCGCGCGCGCCGTCGAGCGCTCGACCTGGCTGCGGCAGCCGGAGGGCGACGTCCCGCGCTTCGACGACGTGGACGCGGCGGCCGGACGGGCGATCGTCGCGTCCGCGCTCGCGCGCCGCGGCGCGGGATGGCTGACGCCGGACGAGAACGAGAGCCTGCTCGCGGCGTTCGGCATCCCCCACCTCCGCAGCGTCCTCTGCCCCACGGCCGAGGACGCCGCGCGTGCGGCCGGCCGGATCTCCGGACCGGTCGCCGTGAAGCTCGCGTCGACGACGCTGGTGCACAAGAGCGACTGGCGCGGCGTCGTCCTCGACGTGCGCACGCCGGAGGCCGCGGCCGCGGCGTTCGTCTCGATCGAGAAGACGCTCGCGGACGCGGACCGGCGCGGCGAGATGCTCGGCGTCACCGTCGGTCCGATGGCCCCGGCCGGCGTCGACACGATCGTCGGAGCCGTGGCCGACCCCCAGTTCGGAGCGCTCGTGGCGTTCGGGCTCGGCGGCGTCGCGACCGAGCTCCTCGGCGACGTGACCTTCCGGCTCGCTTCGCTCACCGACGAGGACGCGCGGCGCATGGTCCGTTCGATCCGCGGGCATGCGCTGCTCGCGGGATTCCGCGGCGCGCCCGCCGCGGACGAGGCGGCGCTGGCCGACGTCATCCTGCGCGTGGCCCGGCTCGCGCGCGAGATCCCCGACGTGCGCGAGATCGACCTCAATCCGGTCCGCGCATTTGCGAGAGGCCGCGGCGCCTGCGCCATCGACGCGCGCATCCGCGTCGCGCCTCCGGACTGACCGGAGCGAGCCGCGCGCCCGCGGCTCGGGCGCCCTCCCCCACCGGTCGCGCAACGGTTCCCACCGCTCTCGCCGCGCGCCGCTCTCGAACCGGCCCTCCTCGGGGCGGACGCCGGCGAAGGGGCTCGCACGATCGTTGCGACGCGACGGCGTCGCGCGAGGGGCGCGATCAGGAATCCACGTACGCAAAGGAGATCCGCGATGCTTCCGACCCTCGTCCCTCAGAAGGAACGCTTCCCGTTCTTCGGTCTTCGCAACGGCATCGACCGCGTATTCGACGACTTCTTCTCGAGCGCCAACGACTGGCCCGCCCTGGTCGAACCGCGCATGACCGGGCCCAACACCTTCATGCCGCCGATCGACGTGAAGGAGACCGACACGAACCTCCTCGTCGACGTCGAGGTTCCCGGCTTCAAGTCGGGCGACGTCGACGTGCAGATCGAGGACGGCGTCCTCGTCCTGCGCGGCGAGCGCAAGCAGGAGAAGGAGGAGAAGACCAAGAGGTGGCACCGTTCGGAGCGCTTCTACGGCAAGTTCGTGCGCCGCATCCTCCTGCCCGACTACGTCGACGCCGAGAAGGTCGAGGCGACGTGCAAGGAGGGCGTCCTCTCCGTGATGCTCGCGAAGAAGGCGGGCGTGAAGCCGAAGTCGATCAGCGTCCACGTCAAGTAGGCGTACATGGGGCAGCTGCGGCGCCGCCGTTCTCCGCGGTCGCCCCATGAGTTCGTCGGTGGGTGGGTGGCGGGAGGGGCCTCGGCGGCGGGGTCCCTCCCGACGTTTTCGCCGCGAGGCGCGTCGACGGCTCCTCGTGTCGTCGGCGCCCGCGGCAGATGCGGACCGAGGAGTACGACGATGCAATTCGCGGATCGACGGGAGGCGGGCACCCTTCTCGCCGCACTGCTGCGCGAGAAGCGCGTCGAGCCCGACGTGGTGCTCGGCGTCGCGCGCGGCGGCGTGGTCGTCGCGCACGTGGTCGCCACGGAGTTCGGGGCGGAGCTCGGCGCGATCGCCGTCCGGAAGCTCGCCGCCCCCTGGA
>DASRRB010000297.1:0-6338 GCA_035695985.1 Planctomycetota bacterium
AGTTGTTGACGAAGTTGATCTTGTTGCCGCGCCCCTTGAACAGCGCGGCGTATTCGCCCCAGTTGAAGACGACGTTGTCGCGGACGTCGACGACGCCGGCGCCCGCCACCTGCGGATTGCGGCCGTTGCTGTCCGCGATCAGGTTGTGGTGGAGCGAGACGTTCGCCGACCCCTCGCCGATCAGGATCCCCATGCTGTGGGGCCCCTCCGGGTGCTTGCTCTTCATGAGCGGCTCGGCGAGCAGGCAGTGCTGCACGGTGACGTCGTGCGAGCGGTACCAGACGGTGAGCGTCTCGTCGACCGCCCAGCTGAGCGAGCAGTGGTCGAGCACGACGTCGTGCGTGTCGCCGGGGCGGCGCGGATGGCCGAAGTTGACGGCGTCGCGGTTGTCCCAGCCGTCCTTGGGCGTACGCGCGTCGCCGGTGCGGATGTGCAGGTGGCGCAGCACAACGTCGTGCGCCTGGATGCGGACCTCCTCGCCCGCGAGCGTGATCCCGTCGCCCGGCGCGCTCTGGCCGGCCACCGTGACGAACGGCTCCTCGATGCAGAGCGGCCGCTCGTTGTCGATCACGCCCGAGAGGGTGAAGACGACGATGCGGGGGCCGCGTTCGTCGAGCGCCGCGCGCAGGCTGCCCGGTCCCGAATCGGCGAGCGTCGTGACGCGCAGCACGCGCCCGCCGCGGCCGCCGGGCGTCGTCGCGCCGAACCCCTCGGCGCCGGGGAAGGCGGGGAGCTTCTTGTCGGCAGGAGCGCCGCGTCCGGACTCGTGCAGCGGGAATTCGGGCGAGAGCGCGGCCGGCGGCAGCGGTTTCGCCGACGGCGACCGGCGGTGGCCGACCTTGCACGCGGCCGGCACCGCGAGCGCGGCGGCGAGCAGCGCGCGCTTCGCGAATTCGATCGCTGCCATGTCACTTCTCGAGGGGATGCGGGTGGAGCGGAACGTACTCCGCCTTGCCGCTGCCTTCCACGAGCTGCACGCGCGTCCCCGTCTTCACGGCGCCGAAGTCCTCGTGCGCGCCGCCGGGCCAGAAGACCTCGACCTGCGCCGTCGCGGCCGCGCCGACCCCGAAGAGGAGCTCGGCCGGCTGGCAGCTCAGGAACTGCGACCCGCACGAGACGACCTGTGCGCACGGCCCGATCGGCCCGTGCACCACCACCTCGGCGCCGATCGCCTGGTACTGCGACTTCGTGGCGCGCAGCGCGACCTTGAGGAAGCGGCCGGCCGGGTCGCCCGCGTCGTTGCGCAGCAGGTGGTGGCGCTCGAGCTGGACGCTGTTCACGAAGAGGTCGGGGTCGCCGTCCTCGTCGAAGTCGGCCGCCAGCGCCGCGCGTCCGTCGTCGGCGAGGTCGACGCCGCTCAGGGTCGAGACGTCGAGGAAGCCGGCGCCGCCGCGGTTGATCCAGAGCTTGTCGCGCTCGCGGCCGGCGTAGGAACGGTTCTCGCGCCAGACCAGGTCGCGCAGGTTCTTGTTCAGGTTGGAGTCGCTCACCTCCTGGCGGACCAGGATGCTCGGCTCGTTCTCGGCGGGGATCGAGGCGGCGACGACGTTGCGCCAGTACCAGGTGATGGCGTCGCCCGGCTCGCTGCCCGACATGAAGCCGTTGGTGCAGAAGAGGTCGAGGCGGCCGTCGAGGTCGACGTCGAGCGGCGGGCTCGCCCACGCCCAGCGTCCCTCCGTCGCTCCCCACGCGTCGGGCGCGAGCTCGAACTTGCCGCCGGGCCGCCCGAACAGGATCGAGTTGCCGCGCGCGAACTTGCGCACCAGGTCGGCCTCCGGCGCCTGCAGCGTGAGGCGGGAGACGATGCGCTGCGCCACCTCGCACCACATGTTGGAGAGGTAGAGGTCGAGGCGGCCGTCGTTGTCGAGGTCGCACCACGACGCGCTCATGCCGTTGCCCGAGTCGCGCGTGACGTCGTCGGTGACGTCGGCGAACTTGCCGTGGCCGTCGTTGCGCAGCAGGAAGTTCGGCCCGAAGTCGTTCACGACGTAGAGGTCCTGGTCGCCGTCGCGGTCGTAGTCGGCGGCCGCCGACGCGTAGGTCCAGTGGTTGTCGGCGACGCCGGCCGACTCGGTCACGTCCTCGAAGCGCTTGCCGTCGACGTTGCGGAACAGCTGGTTCGACTGGCCGTTGGTGGCGTCGACCCACGAGTTGTTGTGCCCCTCGTTCTGCCGGCCGTAGTTGCCGACGAAGAAGTCGAGGCGGCCGTCGCCGTCGCAGTCGAGCACGGTGATGGTCGAGACGTAGCGCCGCTCGGCGACGCCCGCGTCGCGGCTCACGTCCACGAACTTCTCGACGCCGCCCGAGTGCTCGTTGCGCCAGAGCGTGAGCGGGTTGCCGTGGGGGCCGTCGCGGTCCTCCCACGACTCGTCGCCGACCAGCAGGTCGACGTCGCCGTCGTTGTCGTAGTCGAAGAAGACGGTCCCGGTGCCGCCGGCCGGCTGCGCCACGCCGCGCGCCTCCGCCTCGTCGCGGTAGCCGCCTTGCGGGAGGGCGACGTAGAGGAAGTTGCGCTCCAGGCCGGGCAGGAAGACGTCGAGCAGGCCGTCGCCGTTCACGTCGCCGCACGCCGCCCCGTTCCAGCTCTCCTTGTGGCGCACCAGCGCCTTGTCCTTGCACCAGACGCCGGCCGGGCGCGTCACGTCGGTGAAGAGGCGCCGCGCGCGGCGGAAGGACTCGAGCGACGAGAGCTCGAAGGTGTGGAGGTACCAGCGCCGGCCCGCCTGCGCCACCTTGGCGAAGCCGCGCGCGAGCAGCCAGCGCGCGCCGCGGTCGGGCCCGAAGCCCGAGAACTCGATCGTGAGGCGCAGGCGGCCCCAGAGCGGCTCGCCGCCCTGGAAGTCGGCGCGGTCGAAGCGGAGCGAGACGAACTCGATCTCGCGCCACTCCTCGAGACGCTTCTTGACGCCTTCGAAGAAGCGGTCGGCGTCGACGGCCGGCTCGAGCGCCGGCGCGTAGGTCGTGCGCTCGATGCCGACCGCGATCGTCTCGGGCGGGCCGGCCTTGAGCGCCGACCAGTCGACGCCGCGGAACGAGTCGGAGCAGAACGCCCCGGCGCCGTTCCAGTCGCGCTCGCGCAGCACGCCGGCGAGCGCGTCGAAGGTGCGCGACACCTCCTCCGACGAGTTCTCCGTGAACTCCATGCCGGCGACCGGATCGGTCGGCGCGGCGATCGGCAGCTCGGCAGAGAGCGTGCCGAGGACCGCCTTCATCTGGCCGAGGTCGCGTCCGCGCAGGTACCACGCGGCGGCGGCGAGGAGGGTGAGCGAGCACGCGAGCAGGATGACACGGGGTTTCATCGCGGGACGCGCCAGGGCGGAAGGGGATGAAAAGGGCCGGACAATCTATGCACGCGGCGAAGGACGCGGAATAGCTCGACGCCCGCCGCGCTTGACACCCTCGGCCGGCCCCTGGTACCAAGCGCCGCATGTCGAAACATCGCGTCTCGCGGCGTCGCGCGCCGGTCGTCCTGTGGGTCGTCGCGTGGGCGGCTGCCGGCTGCAAGGAGAAGGGGGAGGCCCCGGTCGAGCCGGCGGCGGGCCCGGTGCCGTTCGAGGTGCAGACGACGCGCGAGATCGCGGCGGCGCTCTTCGCGGACGGCGATCGCATGGCCGACGCCCGAGCGGCGCTCGAGCCGCTGCTCCATCGGAAACCTCTTCTCGCCGAGGACCTCTTGCGCGCCGCCGCCGTCGAGGTCGAGCTGAACCACGGCGACCTCGCGCGGCCGCTCGTCGATCAGGCCGGCAAGCTCGGCGACGCCTCCGCGCGCCTCCATTACCTCCGCGCGCGCATCGCCTACCGCGACGGCGACCTCGACGCGGCGCAGCGGGAGTTCGAACGCGCGGCGGAGCTCGCGAAGGACGACCTCCCGACGCAGCTGATGATCGCGCGGTGCCGCTACGAACGCGGCGAGGGCGACATGGAGGCGCCGCTGAAGCGGGTGATGGCGCTCGGCGCCGACGTCGCGGGGAGCTGGTACACGACCGCCGTCTACCGCCAGAGCATGGTGAGCGTCCGCAAGGGGCGCTCCCAGGAGGCGGCGAAGCTCACCTTCGAGTTCAGCCAGCTCCAGTCGCGCGGGATCGTCCAGGCGACCGAGGCGGAGATGGAGCGCGGCAACTTCGGGCGGCTCGACTTCCCGCGCCCGACGCCGCAAGAGCGCGCCGCGCCGCCGCCGCTTCCGGCGTGGGCGGGAGGACGCGTCGTCGCGGCGGAGTTCGCGGGCGCGACGCAGCTGCTCGCGTGCGACCTCGTCGACGACGGGAAGATCGAGCGGAACGCCGACAAGCAGCCGGTCGCGTGGCGGATCGGAGCGACCGACCTGGTCGGCGCGGGACCGGCGGGGATCGTCGCGGCGGTGCAGGGCGCGGACGGCGGCTTCACGGCGAAGCGCCTGTGGGACAAGCCAGTTGCTTTGCTCGCCCCGTTCGACTTCGGACAGGACGGCGACCTCGACTTCTGGGCGGTGGGGCCGGACGGGCTCGAGCTGCTGGTCGCGGAGGGCGGCGCGCTCGCGAAGGCGAAGGTCGCGCTGCCGCCGCTGCCATCGCCGCCGCTCGACCTGCAGGTCGTCGACTTCGACCACGAGGGCGACCTCGACCTGCTCCTGGTCGGCGCCTTCGGCGTGCGGCTGTGGCGGGACGACGGCGCCTCGAAGGAGGGGGCGTTCGTCGACGCGACGAAAGCGGCGGGGCTCGAAGGCGTCCCGGCGCTCGACTGGTGCGACGTCGACGACGTCGACTCGGACCAGGACGTCGACCTCCTGATGGGGGGCGCGGCGGGCGTCGTGCTCGGCGACAACCAGCGCGGCGGGAAGTTCGCGCGGCGCGACGTGCCGCTGCCGGCGGGCGTCGACCCGCGCCGCGCGCCCGTCGTCGCCGACCTCGACGGCGACGGGCGGCCCGACCTCGGGTTCGGCGACGCGAGCGGCGCGCTGCTGCTCGCCACGCCTTCGGGGAAGTGGGCCGCGACGAAGACGCCGCCGCCGGCGCCGCCGCTCGTGCGGACCGCCTGCGCGCCGTGCGACGCGAACGGCGACACCGAGCTCGACCTGCTGCGCTGGGACACTCCGGCGCTCGGCGCGGTCGTCTCGCTCGGCTCGAAGCTCCAGCAGGGGGCGAGCGCGCTCGCCGGCGGCATGGCGTCGGGGCCGGCCGTCCTCTTCCCGTCGGGCCGCGGACCGTACGGCGACCTCGCGCGCGTGACGGCGGCGGGTCTCGAGGTCTTCACGGCGCCGCCGGACACGTCGGCGACGTCGCTGCGCCTCTCGCTGCTCGGCAAGAAGGACAACCGCCGCGGCGTCGGCGCGATCGTCGAGGTGCGCGCGGGCGCGAGCTACCAGCGCATCCACTGGGCGGGCGAGCCGCTGCGCCTCGGCCTCGCCGGCGCGAAGCAGGCCGACTGGATCCGGATCACCTGGCCGAACGGCGTGATCCAGAGCGAGATGGCGATCCCGGCCGGCGCCGACCGCATCCTCGAGCAGAAGGAGGGGCTCATCGGCTCGTGCCCCTTCCTCTACGCGTGGAACGGGAAGACCTTCGGCTTCGTCACCGACGTGCTCGGCGTCACGCCGCTCGGGCTGCCGATGCGGCCGGGCGAGCTCGTCCCCCCCGACCACGACGAATACGTCCTCGTGCGCGGCGACCAGCTCGTGCCGCGCGCCGGCCGGCTCGAGCTGCAGTTCACGGAGGAGCTGCGCGAGGTCACCTATCTCGACCACGTCCATCTCGAGGCGGTCGACCATCCCGCGGCGGCCGAGGTGTTTCCCGACGAGAAGTTCACCTTCCCGCCGTGCCCGGTTCCGCGCCTCCACGCCGTGGTCGCGCCGCTCGCGCCGCGCCGAGCGCTCGGCAGCGACGGAAAGGAGTGGACCGCCGAGGTCGCCGGGAACGACCTGAAGTTCGCGGCGCCGTTCACGCCGTATCGCGGAGCGGACGCGGGCGGGCCCGCCTCGACCGGACAGTTCCTCGGACTCGCGCCGCCGCACTTCCTCGAGGTCGAATTCGATCCCGCGGCGGTGCCGAAGAGCGGGCCGCTGCGGCTGCTGATGACCGGCTGGTTCTACTGGACCGACGCGAGCGTGAACGTCGCGAGCAGCGCGACGCCCGGGATCGAGTTCGTGCCGCCGATCCTCGAGGTGCCGGACGGAAAGGGCGGCTGGCGGCCGTCGGGCCCGCCGGTCGGCTTCCCGGCCGGCAAGGTGAAGACGATGGTGGTCGACGTGACCGACGTGCTCGACCGCGCCGATCCGCGGCTGCGCATCGCGACCACGCTGCGCCTCTACTGGGACTCGATCCGGCTCGCGACCGACGCGCACGACGCGCCGACGAAGGTGACGC
>DASRRB010000298.1:0-6422 GCA_035695985.1 Planctomycetota bacterium
GACCGTCATCTCGCCCACGATCTGCGTGATCTTGAGCTTCGCCTTGCCGTTGGCGAGGCTCACCACCTGCACGGTGGCGGACTTCCCCTCCTTCGTCGTCACCGAGATCGGCGCCGGATCCTGCGCCGTGATCACGGCCGCCACGAAGGTCGCGAGGAACGGATTCATCGTTCGTTGCTCCTGGAGCGCCGCGGGAGGGCGGCAGGGAGAGAGGCCGTCGTGCGACGGCGTGGGGGGCGGAGGTGGAAGAAGCGGGCCGAAGCGTAGGGAGGCGCCTCGGCGCCAGCAAGCGCGCCCGCCGCGGGGCGCCTTCGTCGTCACGGTGACAGCAGCAGCGCCTTGAAGACGGGGTCGTCCTTGAACGCGCTGAGGTCGTTGTCGCCCCCGTCGCTCACCAGCGTGCCCTTCAGGACGCCCTTCCACGTCTTGTCGAGGTCGAGCGCGAGTTTCACGTTCTGGAGCGCGTGGTCGCGCGAGTCGCCGAGTCTCTTCTTCTCCGCTCCGTCGTCGTGGTCCCAGCGGTACTTCTGGCCGTAGGCGCAGGCGAGCCAGGCGTGGAGCGAGGCGCTCCGCGGACGCTTCGCGTCGCTCATGTAGTTCTTCGCAGTCTTGATCGCGCGCGCGAAGCCGGCGGGCGGATCGTCGTAGAGGCTCGCGATCATGACCTCCTCGACGCGGCGCAGCTCGACGTTCCCGCGGTCGCGCGTCGCGCTCTTCTTCATCCGTTCGTTCGCGAGCGTCTTCTTTTCGGGATGAGGTAGCCGGTGAAGAAGCCGGCGATCGTGAAGAACGCGATCACGAGACCGCCGATCGTGTGGCCGACCTCGCCCCCTCCGAACACGACTCCGAGCGCGTTCGCGGCGTCGTTCGCCGCCGTCGCGATCGGTGGCGGAGTCGCGCGCGGGATCCCGAACAGGAAGCCGATCAGGATCCCGACGGCCGCCGGCCCGCCGGCGCAGAGCAGCCCCTGGCCGAAGGCGCCGACCCAGGCGGTCCAGTTGCGTCCGCAGCAGGCCGCGAGCACGACGCAGATGAACGCCGCGATCGACGTCCAGATCGCCCAGTGCAGGATGTGTTTGCGCGCCTCGCGCCGCTGGAGCGACTCGGCGGAACCACGCTTCCGAAACGGCCGCGATGCACGCGGCGCCGCCGCCCCCGAGAGCGGAATGGCCGAGCCGTTCGAAACGGGAATTCCGCCGCCGCGGCCGGCACGGCCGCGCGGCGGCGCTCTAACATCCCCGCCCGTCCGACCTCCTTGCCGGGTTCCCATGGACGCTCCGACGCGAAGCCCAAGACCGGTGCTCGACGAAGACGCGGCGCTGCGCGTCCTGCTCGAGAGCACGGTGCACGAGACGGGGGAGGCGTTCTTCAAGGCGCTGGTCCGCAACCTCGCGCAGGCGCTCGGGACGATGGGGGCGTGGGTCACCGAGTACGACCCGGCGCAGCGCCGCCTGAAGGCGCTGGCGTTCCACCTGGGCGGCCGCTTCATCCCGTGGGAGCGGTCGGTGGTCGGGACGCCGTGCGCCGAGGTGGTCGAGAACGCGCGCCTCGTCTACCTGCCCGATCGCCTCCTCGAGCTCTTTCCCGACGATCCCGAGCTGCGCGCGACGAACGCGGTGAGCTACATGGGCGTCCCGCTCCAGGAGCCCGACGGCACCGTGATGGGCCACCTCGCGGTGCTCGACACGCGGCCGATGCTCGAGGAGCCGCGCCTCGTCGCCGTGCTGCAGTTCTTCGCCGAACGCGCCGCGGCGGAATTGCGCCGCCTGCACGCCGAGCGGCGCGTGAAGGACCGCGAAGAACAGCTGACGAGCCTCTTCGGCGGCGCCATGGACGCGATCCTCGAGCTCGACCGCGTGCTGAAGATCACGCTCGCCAACCCGGCCGCCGAGCGCGTGCTCGGCGGGAGCGCGGCGCACCTCGCCGGCCGCGACTTCCTCGCGCTGCTCGCGGAGGGCGACGCGAAGCGCGTCGAGGCGCTCGCGAAGGACGTCGCCGCCGCGCCGCACGGCCGCTGCAGCGCCTTCGTCCCCGGCGTCCTGCGGGTTCGGGCGCTCGACGGCCGCGAGTTCGCCGCCGAGGCGACGCTCGCCTGCCACCACCGCGCGGGCGGCACCTACCACACGCTGATCCTGCGCGACGTGGAGCAGCGCCTCGCCGCCGAGGCGCGGATCGAATCGCTCGACTCGCAGGCGCGCTACCTGCGGGAGGAGCTGCGCGAGCTCTCCAATTTCGAGGAGATCCTGGGGCGCAGCCCGGCGCTCGTCGCGGTGCTGCGCGAGGTCGAGCAGGTCGCCGGGACCGACGCGAGCGTGCTGGTGCTCGGCGAGACGGGGACCGGCAAGGAGCTCGTCGCGCGCGCGATCCACCAGGCGAGCCGGCGCCGCGACGGGCCGCTCGTCCGCCTCAATTGCGCGGCGATCCCGGCGACATTGATCGAGAGCGAGCTCTTCGGCCACGAGAAGGGCGCCTTCACCGGCGCGACCGAGCGGCGCGAGGGGCGCTTCGCCCTCGCCGACCGCGGGACGATCTTCCTCGACGAGATCGGCGAGCTCACGCCCGCGCTGCAGGCGAAGCTGCTGCGCGTCCTGCAGGAGGGGGAGTTCGAGCCGGTCGGCGGCGCGCGCACGCGCAAGGTCGACGTGCGCGTCATCTCGGCGACCCACCGCGACCTCGCCGTGATGCGGAAGGACGGGACCTTCCGCGAGGACCTCTTCTACCGGCTGAGCGTCTTCCCTTTGCGCGTCCCGCCGCTGCGCGAGCGCGGCGACGACGTCGTGCTGCTCGCCGACCATTTCGCGGAGAGGGTCGCGCGCAAGCTCGGGCGCGCGCGGCCGGTCCTCGACGACGGGTGCCGCGCGCTCCTGCGCCGCTACGACTGGCCGGGCAACGTCCGCGAGCTCGCGAACGTGATCGAACGCGCGGTGATCACCGCACGCGACGGACGGCTCGACCTCGACCGCGCCATCCCCGGCGGCGCCGCGCCGGCCGCGGCGACCTCCGCGTCGGGACCCGCCGCGTCCGCGTCCGCGCCCGCGCGCGTGCGCACCGCCGCCGAGCTCGAGGAGCTCGAGCGGGACAACCTGCGGCTCGCCCTGGAGACCGCCGGCTGGAAGATCGCCGGCGCGGGCGGCGCCGCGGAGCGCCTCGGCTTGAAGCCGACCACGCTCGCCTCGCGCATGCGCGCGCTCGGGATCCAGCGCCCGGGCTGATCGCGCCGCGCGTTCGACGAGATCTCGTCGCCGTCTGCGACGAACTCTCGCGTCTCGCGAGTTCTCGCGAGATCGCGCGCCGCCTTCCTCCGGGAGGACCGCGGCACGCGCCTTGACTTCGGGGTCGCTTGCGCCGGCGTCGGCGCGTCCACGCACGCGAACCCGAGAGGTGCTCGTCGCCATGGAGACCGAGTCGTCCGCTCCCGTCCTCGTCAACGGCATCGACGTCGACGCGCTGCGTCGCACCGTCGCCGCCGTGAAGGACGACCCCGCGCAGGGGAAGACGCGCTGGAGCGTCTCGACGCGCTGGGTCGGAGGCACGCGCTCCGACACGCGCGTCACCGGCCGGGAGATCGGCGGGAAGCGGATCGAGAGGGACTTCACGATCCCGGTCGACGAGCCGCGCGAGCTCTGCGGCACCGACCAGTTCGCCAGTCCGCAGGAGCTGCTGCTCGCTTCGCTCAACGCCTGCCTGACCGCCGGCTACGCCGCGGCGTGCGCGCTCGAGGGCATCGCCCTCGAGGCGCTGACGATCGACACGAGCGGAGACGTCGACCTGCGCGGCTTCCTCGGCCTCGATGCCGCGGTGAAGCCGGGCTACGACGAGCTCGTCGTCACGGTCCGCCTGAAGGCGGCCGCGTCGCCGATGCAGCTCGAGCGTGTGCACGACTTCGTCTGCCGCACCTCGCCCAACCGCTTCAACGTCAGCCAGCCCGTCCGCCTGCGGTCGCGGCTGGTCACGGGCTGATCGTTTCGTCGGAAACCCGGGAACAACCAAGGAGAACCGCCGTGTCCACCGCCACCTTCGAACACACGCTCCAGTCGTCGCAACGCGTGAACTGGAAGCTCGACGAGGTCTTCCCCGAAGGGAGCCGTCTCGACTTCTCGCGCCGCTTCCTCCCCGAGTCGCTCGCGCGCGTCGACGCGACCGCGCTCCTCTCCGCGGACGAGCGCCTCCTCCTGAACCAGATCCGCGGCCACACCTACCTGCGGATCTTCGGCCTGGTCGAGGAGTTCATCCTGCCGTTCGTGCTCGACCACGCCCGGCCCTCGCTCGATTCCGACGACTGGCGTACGCGCGCGCTGCTCCAGTTCGCGGGCGAGGAGGCCAAGCACATCCAGCTCTTCAAGCGGTACAGCGCCGCCTTCGAGGCGGGCTTCGGCCACGCCTGCACGACGATCGGCCCGCCGCAGGCGATCGCGGCGAAGGTCCTCTCGCACGACCCGCTCGGGATCGCGCTCGTGATCCTCCACATCGAGTGGATGACGCAGCGCCACTTCCTCGACGCGGTGACGGACGACGCGTCGCTCGACCCGCTCTTCAAGAGCCTGCTGCGCCACCATTGGCGCGAGGAGGCGCAGCACGCGCAGCTCGACACGCACATGGTCGAAGCGCTCGCGGAGGGGCGCGACGAGGCGGGCATTGCGGCGGGCGTCGACGCCTATCTCTCGATCGGCGGCTTCCTCGACGGCGGACTCGCCCAGCAGGTCGAATTCGACCTCGACGCGCTCGAGCGCGCGAGCGGCCGCAAGTTCCACGGCGCGGAGCGGGCGGAGCTCGTGAAGTCGCAGCACCAGGCGAACCGCTGGACCTACCTCGGCTCCGGCATGTCGCACCCGCAGTTCCTGGAGACGGTCGGCCGCTTCTCTCCGGCGCAGCGCGCGCGGCTCGAGGGGATCGCCCCGATGTTCTCGTGAACGGGTTCCGATGAAGTGGCGCGGGCGGCGTCGGGCGGCGCGGACGATCGGGTCAGCGCGACGACGCCGCCTGCGTCCGGTGATCCGGGAGCGGATGCCAGCTCGGGTCGACCCAGTCGGGGTGCCACTTGTCGAGCTCGAAGGGCGCGTTGCCGCAGCCCTCCGAGAAGATCGCGCGCAGCTGGCCGCCTCCGTAGAAGGCCATCTGGTGGTGCTCGGGCTGCGGCGGGTAGCCGTCGTACTCGGGCGTGTACCAGAACTCGACCTTCCAGCCGTTCACCGAGCCGAACTCGTAGGCCTTTCCGGGGATCTCGACGTCGAAGTGCCAGCGCGCGACCTGGTCGAGCGCCGGCGCGGTGAAGCGGAGAGCCGTCGGCGTGCCGCGCGGGCTGCGCTGCTGCAGGATCTGGAACATCTTCGCGCCGATCTGCTCTTGGTGGTCGGCCGCCGGCGCGGGGCCGGGTTCGTTGCCCTTCTCTCCCAGGCCGCACGAAGCGAGCAGCGTGAAGGCGAAGGCGGCGGCAGCAGGTCGGAAACGCATGCCTTTTTCATCGGTGGCGCGGCGCCGCCGGCTTGAGGGACGGAGCGAGCGCCTCGAATCCCCGGGGGAGTCGCTCAGCCGCGCAGCGTGTTCGTCAGGGTCGCGATCGCCAGCAGCGCGAGCAGCACGACGATGATCCCGACCAGCCAGTAGCGGACGCGCAACGTCTGCGGCGAGACGGAGCGCCCGTTCGCGCTCGCCGACGCGTTCACCTGGAGCCGCGCGAGGCGGCCGACCACGCGGCGCGCGATCCCCTCGAGCGACGGCTCGTCGGCGACCGCGTCGTGGCGGCGCGCGACGCGCAGCAGCTCCGGCGACGGCGAGCGCTCCTTGAAGAGGCAGGCGGCGAGGACGCGCCGATGGCCGAGCAGGATCGCGCTCAGCAGCCGGTCGACCGCCTCGAGCGAGACGACCCGCTCCGAGAGCGCGCGCGACACGATCAGCACGTAGGTCGACTTCGCGTCGGGATCGACGTCGAGCGCCGCCGCGAGCTCGCCCTCGTCCGCGATCGGCAGGCAGCGGATCCGTCCGGCCAGCCCCGACGTCCCGATCGCCGCCGCCAGCCACTCCGCCTCGCCCGTGTCCTCGGGCGCCATTGCAATGACGTGGTCCACCGCCGTGCTCCCCTCCCCGGTGCGCATCACCCGCGCGACCCGCGTCCTCCCATGCCGGATGCACGACGGCGGACGGGACGGCGCGGACTCATTTCAATCGGCGTATCCTGCGGGTGCGCGTGCGGAGTTCGAAGGGAGCGCGTGCTCGGAAGCGGAGGGTCGCAACATGATCGGGATCGCGGCTTCGTTCGTCACCGTCTGCCTGGCGCAGCAAGCGCCCAAGACTTCCCCGCTCCTGCCGCCGGTTCGAATCGAGGCGGGCGGCGCGCCGATCGACACGGAGATCGGGCATGCGGCGCCGTTCGTCGGCGACTTCGACGAGGACGGCGTGAACGACCTGCTGGTCGGGCAGTTCGG
>DASRRB010000299.1:0-2492 GCA_035695985.1 Planctomycetota bacterium
TCGGCGAAGGGCGGCGGGCTGAAGCAGATGCTGCCGCCCTTCCGGCTCGGGGTCGGCGGGCCGCTCGGCGGCGGGCGGCAGTGGCTGAGCTGGGTCGCGCTCGACGACGTGGCGGCCGCGCTCGCGCACGCGCTCGCGCACGAGTCGCTGCGCGGAGCGGTGAACGTCGTCGCGCCGAACCCCGTCACGAACAAGGAGTTCACCCGCCTGCTCGGCCACGTCCTCGGCCGGCCGACGGCGCTGCCGATGCCAGGCTTCGCGGTGCGCGCGCTCTTCGGCGAGATGGGGGAGGAGCTGCTGCTCGCGAGCCAGCGCGTCTCCTCGAAGAAGCTGCAGGAGTCGGGTTTCGCGTTCACGTACCCGTCGCTCGAAGGTGCGCTGCGCCACCTCCTGATCGAGCCGGCCGCCGCCGCGCCCGCTCCTGCTCCCGCCGCAAGGGCCCACGCTCCATGACCGCGTCGATCACGCCGCGCGCGGCGCAGCCCGCGCTCCCGCTCGCGTCGCTGCTGGTGAAGGGGCCGCCGGGCGAGAACTGCGTCCCGCTCGACGTCGTCTTCGTCGGCGCCGGGCCGGCCGGCCTCTCGGGCGCGCTCGAGCTGAAGCGCCTCGTGAAGGAGCAGCAGCAGAAGGACCCGGGCTTCGCCGACGTCGAGGTCGGCGTGCTCGAGAAGGCCGAGGCGCTCGGCGAGCACAGCCTGTCCGGCGCGGTGGTCAACCCTTCCGCATTCCACGAGCTGTTCCCGGGGATGCCCGACAACGAGCTCCCGCTCGGGCGGCGCGTCGAGTCGGAGGCGGTCTACCTGCTGAGCGCGACGGGGGCGACGCGCCTGCCGACGCCGCCGACGATGAAGAATCACGGGAACTACGTGGGGTCGATCTGCGAGATCGTCCGCTGGCTCGGCGCGAAGGCGGAGGCGGCCGGCGTCAACCTCTTCACCGGCTTCCCGGCCGCGGCGCTGCGCGTCGACAACGACCGCGTCGTCGGCGTGCGCACCGCGCCGGGCGGACTGAACCGGGACGGCCAGCCGGGCGCGAACTTCAACCCGCCGACCGACATCGACGCGAAGGTGACCGTGCTGTCGGAGGGGACGCGCGGGCTGCTGACCCAGGCGTGGCTCGAGTGGCAGCAGGTCGCCTCGAAGAACCCGCAGATCTACGCGCTCGGCGTGAAGGAGCTGTGGGAGACGAAGGTCCCGTTCGAGCAGGTCTTCGGCACGCAGGTCGTCCACACGATGGGGTGGCCGCTGCCCACGGACGCGTTCGGCGGCTCCTTCCTCTATTCCGTCGCGGAGCGGCAGGTCGCGCTCGGGATCGTCGTCGGCCTCGACTACCGCGACACGGGGCTCGACGTCCACGCACTGCTGCAGAAGCTGAAGCTCCACCCGTTCGTGCGCCGCGTCCTCGAAGGCGGCGAGCTCGTCGAGTGGGGCGCGAAGACGATCCCGGAGGGCGGCTACTGGTCGCTGCCGGAGCGGCGCTCCGGCGACGGGCTGCTCCTGCTCGGCGACGCCGCCGGCTTCGTCGACGTGCCGTCGCTGAAGGGCATCCACTACGCGATGTGGTCGGGGATCTTCGCGGCGCGCGCGATCTTCGCGGCGATCCAGAAGAAGGACTTCGGCTATGCGACGCTGCGCGAGTACGACCGCCTCGTGAACACGTCGGTGATCGCGCGCGACCTCCACCGCACGCGCAACATGCGGCTCGCGTTCAAGTCGGGCTTCTACTTCGGCGGCGTGAAGGCGGCGCTCATGACGGCGAGCGGCGGCCGCCTGCTCGGCGGCCACGTGCGCGTCGAGGAGGACGCGGCGGAGGAGAAGCGCGTCACCGCGCCGACCGAGTACGCGCGCGACGGCAAGCTCACCGTCAGCAAGGTCGACGCCGTCTTCAAGGCGGGCAACGCGACCCGCGACGACATCCCCTCGCACCTGATCGTCGGGAAGGACGTCGACGCCGCGACCGCCGCGCTCTACGCGAACCTCTGCCCCGCCGGCGTCTACGAGGTCGCGGAGGGCAAGCTGCGCGTCAACGCGCCCAACTGCGTCGACTGCAAGGCGACCGACGTCCTCGGGCCGCGCTGGACGCCGCGCGAGGGGGGCAGCGGGCCGAAGTACCGCCGGATGTAGCCAGGCGCGGCGCGGCGAGTCATCGACGGCGCGCGCCGGCGCCGGCATCATGCTCCGTCCCTACTTCGTCGTCGCCGCTGCGGCCCCACCTTCGAAGCGGCGCTCTCGGGTCTCGCGCTTTCTCAGGGAAGGAGAAGCCATGTCGTCCGCAGCCTCGTTCCGCGTCCTCGCCCTCGCCGCGCTCTCGGTCGCGGCCGCCTGCCAAGGCGGCGCTTCCGACGCGAGCACGCAGGTCCAGCCCGCCGGCCCCGCCGGCGCCGCAGCGCCCGCGCGCCACTCGCCGGAGAAGAAGGGCGCCGCCGACGACGTCGACATCCCGTTCACGAAGTTCACGCTGGGCAACGGCCTCACCGTGATCGTGCACGAGGA
>DASRRB010000300.1:0-13528 GCA_035695985.1 Planctomycetota bacterium
GACCTTCTTGGCTCGTGAACAACTCCAGGGGCCTCCTTTCAAGGTAGAGCTGTCGATCGCGCCGCGACCGGTGGGGCCGGCCGAGGCCGCGCGCCGCGCGGCGCTCGTCGCGACGGATGCCGCAAAGCAAACAGCAAGCGAGGCGCGTCGTCCAGCGTCGCGCGGCGCGAGGTCGCGGCGGCGGCGCGTCGCGGCGGCCGCCGCGAGCGCTCGATCAGTGGAAATCGGACGCCACGGACCGTAGTTTCCCGCCGCTTCTCGTGGCGCCTCGACGCGTCGCCTTCCACGGCACGCGCGCGTCGCCACCCCGGGAATCGCGCGAGCCGGGCCATCGCCCGGCGGCGCCTCGCGAAGCCGAGGCGGCGCCTCCCGTCCCATCCCCAGCAACACGGAGCCATTCCATGGAGAACGTCATCGGCAGGACGCTGCCTGCCTTCAAGGCGCAGGTCTGCCAGGGTTCGGACTTCAAGGGCATCGACTCCACGGCCTTCAAGGGCAAGTGGACCGTCCTGCTCTTCTATCCGCTCGACTTCACGTTCGTCTGCCCGACCGAGATCATCGCGTACGACGGCGCGGCCGACCGCTTCGCCAAGATCGGCGCGCAGGTCTACGGCGTGAGCGTCGACAGCCAGTTCACCCATCGCGTCTACCTGAAGACGTCGCGCGCGGAAGGCGGCATCGAGGGCGTGAAGATGCCGCTCATCGCCGACCTGGGCGGGAAGATCGCGAGCTCGCTCGGGATCCTCAACGAGGGCGGCGTCGCGCTCCGCGGCCTGTTCATCATCGACCCCGACCTGGTCGTCCAGCACGCGACGATCAACAACCTCTCGGTCGGGCGCGCCGTCGACGAGACGCTGCGCACCATCGAGGCGTTCCAGTTCGTCAAGTCGCACGACGGCGAAGTGTGCCCTGCCAACTGGAAGCCGGGCGCCAAGACGATGAAGACCACGACCGATGGGCTGAAGGACTACCTGAAGACGGCGAAGTGACCGTCCGGACGCACTTTCGAATCGCGATGCGCGGGGCGCCGCTCCCTCGGAGCGGCGCCCCGATTCGCGTTCCGTCGGCGCGCGTTGCGCGCCTCGGGCGCGCGTGCCCTCCCGGGAAACGAAACGGGCCACGCGCCTCGCGGCGCACGGCCCGGGATGATCTCTTGGAGTTCGAGAGCGGCTTACTTGATGTGCTTGTTCACCAGGGACGTCATCTCGAACATGTTCACCTGCGGCTTGCCGCCGAAGACCGCCTTCAGCGCCTCGTCGGCGTTGATCATGCGCTTGTTCTTGGCGTCCTGGAGACCGCGCGACTTGATGTAGTCCCAGAGCTTCTTCGTGACCTCGCTCCGCGAGAGCGGAGCCGCACCGACGATCTTCGCCAGGATGTCGTCCGGGGTCACCGGGACCATCAGCACCGCCGGCGTCGCCTTCTTCGTTGCACCCGACTTCGGATCAACCATTGGAATTCCTTTGGTCTGGCGCCCGTCGGGAGCGTCCCCGGGGGCGCGGCCCGCCAACTCGTCCCCTCGCCACTCAGTCTGGACCAGGTCGCCGAATGCCTTCGGCTCTCGTCCGTCCTGCTTGACCACCACACCCGTTCCCCGCGGGCGGCGACCCGATTCCTCGGGCAGGGGATGAACCGGGGGGCGATCCTAGCCAAGTTTCCCCGGGACGAGGCGCACTTCTCCGAGATTCCCCCGGGGAGAGGAGCCTCTCCCCGGGACGAAGGTGCGGAATGACAGCCATATCCAAGCGCTTCCCCCGGGAGATCGAGGCGGCGATGCGGGCCTTGCGCGCCGCCTCCGAGCTCTGCCAGCGCGTCCAGCGCGGGCGGATCGCCGGGGGGACGCTGACGAAAGGCGACAAGAGTCCCGTCACGATCGCCGACTTCGGCTCCCAGGCGATCGTCTGCCGGGAGCTCGCCCGCGCGCTCCCTGGCGACGCGGTGATGGGTGAGGAAGACGCCGCCGAGCTGCGCGAGCCCGGCCACTCCGCGATCGCCGACGCGGTCGTCGACGAGGTCCGCCAGGCGACCGGCGTCTCGGCGCGCGACGAAATCCTCGGCTGGATCGACCGGGCGCGCAGCGACGGCGGCCGCGGCCGCTTCTGGACGCTCGATCCGATCGACGGCACCAAGGGCTTCCTGCGGGGCGAGCAGTACGCCGTCGCGCTCGCGCTCCTCGACGGCGGCGTCGTCGAGATCGGCGCGCTCGCCTGCCCGAACCTCTCCGGGCCGCGCGGCAAGGGCGTCCTCCTGATCGCGGCGCGCGGCGAAGGAGCGTGGCGCTTCCCACTCGCCGCCGACTCGGCCTCGGAGGAAGCGGGCGAGCGCGTGCGCGTCTCCTCCGGGAAGGACCCGGCGCACGCGCGTCTCCTCGAGAGCGTCGAGGCGGCGCACGGAGACCACGGCTCCCACGACCGCATCGGCAAGGAGCTGCGCGTCACCGCGACGCCGGTGCGCCTCGACAGTCAGGCGAAGTACGCCGTGCTCGCCCAGGGCGACGCCGAGGTCTACCTGCGCATGCCGACCTCGGCCGACTACCGCGAGAACGTCTGGGACCACGTCGCCGGCGCGCGCATCGTCGAGGAGGCGGGCGGCCGCGTGAGCGACGTGCGCGGGCGGCCGCTCGACGCGACGAAGGGGCGCAAGTTCACCGGCAACCAGGGCGTCGTCGCGACCAACGGGGCGCTGCACGACGCCTTCCTCGCCGCCATCGCGAAGGTCGGCGGGCTGCCTGCGTGAGGCGGCCGACCCGTAGAGCGCTGCTGCTCGGCGCCGTGGGGGCGCTCGCGGCCGCGATCGCGATCGAGCGGCTCTGGAAGACCGACGAGGAGCGCGTCGTCGAAGCGCTCGACGCGCTGCAGGAGGGGCTCGAGGCGCGCGACGTCGCGCGGATCGAGCCGTGGGTCACCCCCGACGCGCAGCTCGCCGTCGCCGTCCCCGGCATCCCGAAGGGAAAGCCGCTGCTCCAGGGGCTGGAGACGGCGCTGCGCTCGTTCGAGCGGGTCGCCATCCACCGCAACGACCCGGAGATCGCGCTCCGCCGCGGCGCCGACGCGGGGTCGGAATGCGGCGGCGACGAGGACTCGATCGAGGCGACCGTCGTCACGACCGGCACGGTCGTCGTCGAGGTGCGCGGCGGCGGCGGAGCTCCGTTCGGCTTCTCCGTCACCGCGCTGTTCCAGAAGCAGTCGGACGGCCGCTTTCTCCTCACGTGCGTCACGGCGTTCCGCGCCGAACCGGGACTGCGCTAGTCTGCGCGGTCCTCCTGGGGTCGCGGCGCGCCGTGCCGCGGACCCCTCCGATCCCGGAGCCTGACGAGGAAACCATGTTCGGCAACAAGACGTCGACCCCGGTGACGGAGCAGGCGGTGCTCGACGTTCTCCGCACCGTCCAGGATCCCGACCTGCACCGCAGCATCGTCGAACTCGGCTTCGTGAAGAACCTCGCCATCGCCGGCGGCGAAGTGCGCTTCGACGTCGAGCTCACGACGCCCGCCTGCCCGGTGAAGGACCTGCTCCATCAGGAGTGCCGCGACAAGGTCGCGAAGCTGCCGGGCGTCTCCTCCGTCCAGGTCAAGATGACCGCGAACACGACCGCGCGCGCGTTCGAGGGCAAGGTCGCGATGCCGGGTGTGAAGAACGCGATCGCGGTCGCGTCGGGCAAGGGCGGCGTCGGCAAGTCGACGGCGGCGGTCAACCTCGCGCTCGCGCTCGCCGAGCGCGGCGCGCGCGTCGGCGTCATGGACGCCGACGTCTACGGCCCGAGCATCCCGATGATGCTCGGCGTCCAGAAGCGCCCGAAGATGACCCCCGAGAAGAAGATCCTCCCGATCGAGGCGCACGGCCTCGCGTCGATGTCGATGGGCTACCTCTCCGACGACAAGACGCCGGTCATCTGGCGCGGCCCGATGGTCTCGGGGCTGATCCAGCAGTTCCTCGGCGTCGTCGAATGGGGCGAGCTCGACTACCTCGTGATCGACCTGCCGCCCGGCACCGGCGACATCCAGCTCACGCTCTGCCAGCAGGCGCCGCTCGCCGGCGCGGTGATCGTCACGACGCCCCAGGACGTGAGCCTGCTCGACGCGCGCAAGGGGCTCAAGATGTTCGAGCAGGTGAACGTCCCCGTGCTCGGCATCGTCGAGAACATGTCCTACTTCGTCTGCGGCCACTGCCACGAGCGCACCGACATCTTCCGCCACGGCGGCGGGCAGGCGGAGGCGGTCCGCCTCGGCGTGCCGTTCCTCGGCGAGATCCCGCTCGACCCCGAGGTCGTGATCGGCGGCGACGAGGGGCAGCCGATCCTCCTGCGCAACCCGAAGTCGGCGGTCGCCGACGCCTACCGCAGGGTCGCCGGCGCGATGGCTGCGCAGCTCTCGATCGCCAACGCGAGCGCGCCGGCGCAGTCGAACGTGAAGTTCCTCTGGGACCCGAACAAGACGGGCGGCAAGCCGACCTCCGCGCCATGAAGCGTCCGATCCCGGTGCCCACCTCGATCGACCAGATCGACGCGCGCACGCTCGGCATCGGCTGGAGCGACGGCCACGCGAGCGCCTACGAAGTGCGCGGGCTGCGGCTCGCCTGCGCGTGCGCCCACTGCGTCCAGGAGTGGACCGGCGAGGTGACGGTCCGCCCGGAGACGATCCCGGCCGACGTCCACCCGGTCGGCATCGAGCCGATCGGCAACTACGGCCTGCGCATCGACTGGAGCGACGGCCACGCGACCGGGATCTACACGTTCGAGCGGCTGCGCGCGCTCTGCCCCTGCGCCGCCTGCAAGGCGACGCGCGCGGACGCGCCGAAGTGAAGAGCGCGGCGCTCACCGTCGCGCTGCTCGGCGCCTTCGGCGCGGCCTGCCGCGAGGAGCTCCCGCCCGCCGAGACGCGCGCCGTCCCGCTGCTGCGGCTCGGCGACCTCGACCCCGCATCTCGCAAGATGCTCGGAGATTCGCACGAGTTCGGCGCCGAGCTGCGCCCCGGCGGCGCCGCCGCCGACAAGGCCTTCCGCAGCCGTCTCGCGCAGTTCCGCGCCGCCGACGACAAGCGCGTCGCGGGCGCCTTCGACTACGACCTGCCGGCGCTCGTGCGCTACGTCCTCGCGCCGCCGCTGCCGCTCACGCTCGACGTCGAGTGGCTGGTGAATCCGGGCGAGCCCGACTTCGAGCGCGCCGCCGCCTTCGCGCGCGCGGGCGTCGCGGCGCCCGCCGACGAGGGCCCGGTGCGCGCGGCGGCGTGGCGCGGCGATCCGCTCGGGATGAGGTCCTTCCTGCTGCGCAGCTGGCTCGAGCGGCACGGCTGCAATCCGGCGCGCGCCACCGCCGCCGACGTCGCGCGCGCCTTCGCCGACGTGAACCTCTTCCTCGATCGGGAGCAGGCCGCGCTCGAGGCGCACGCGGAGCCGGAGGGGACGCACTTCCTCGACTGGTTCCTCAAGACGACGACGCTCACCGGGCTCGCGCCGAAGATCGGCATGGTGACGGACGAGCTGCTCGCGGAGCTGAAGGACGTCGCGCCCGGCTCGGTCCATCGCGTCCTGGTCGTCGGCCCGGGCGTCGACCTCGCGAGCCCGCACCTCGGCGCGCTCGCGCCGGTCGCGATCTACCAGCCGTTCGAACTCCTGGATGCGCTGCGGCGGCGAAAGCTCGCCGCGCCCGACTGCGAAGTCGACGCGCTCGACGTGAACCCGAACGTGCTGCGCGTGCTCGACGCCGCGCGCGCGGGGGCGACGGCCGGGAAGCCGATGGAGCTCGTGCTGTTCCGCGGTGCGGGCGCAGGCCGCCTCGTGATCGACGGCGTCGAGGACTACCTCGCGCGCCTCTTCTCGTCGTACGCCGACGCGCCCGGATTCGTGCGCGGGCCCGAGCAGCCGGCGCTCTCGCCCGACGTCGCGCTGCGCGCGGCGGCGGAGGTGCGGCGCAACTATTCCGCGGCCTTCGCAAGGGCCGGCGGCCCCGACGCCGGCGAGCGCGCGCAGCTCGAGAAGATGGTCCGCCGCATCGAGCTCGAGGCGCGCGTCGCGTGGCGCTCCGTCTCGCTCCCGCCGGAAGCCGTGCTCGCCGTCCATCCGCTGCTGGGCGACGTCGTGACCGATCGCTTCGCGGAGGACGACCGCTACGACCTCGTGCTCTGCACGAACGTCCTGGTCTACTTCCCGCCTTCGCTCCAGCAGCTCGCGCTGCTCAACCTGCGGCGCGTGACGAAGCGCGGCGGCGTCCTGATCGGCACCGACACGTTCGGCGAGCGGGACGGCGAGACCTATTGCGGCTGGAAGCTCGAGACGACGCGGCGCCGCGACGGCTTCGACCCGCAGTACGCGCGGCGCTGCCTCAAGCCGAAGTGACCGACGCGCCGCGGCTCGCCGTCACGACCCGGGCGCGCGCGCCGAGCTCGCGCGCGGCCGCGACCACGGCCGCCTCGCAGCCGGGGGCGTAGGCGAAGAGGCTGCCCCCGCCGCCCGAGCCGTTCACCTTGGCGCCGAGCGCGCCGGCGGCGAGCGCCGCCGTGCGCAGCGCCTCGATCCGCGGCGTCGAGAGCGCGAGCGCGTCGCGCAGCCGCGCGTGGTGCTCGTCGAGCAGCTCGCCGACGCGAGAGCGGTCGAGCTCGGGCTCGGCGAGGACGCGCAGCGCCGCGTGCAGCAGGTCGCGCGAGTAGAGCGTCGCGAAGACGAGCTCCTCCGTCCTCGCCGCCCGCTCCGGCGCGAGCGCCTTCGCCTCCTGCAGCAGCGTCCACGCCCGGTCGAACGAGACCGCCGCGAGGTCGAGTCCCGCGTCGAGGGCGTGCAGCTCCGCGAAGGCCGCCTCGACGTCGCGCCGCGTCGCGGCGAGCACGCCGGTCGTGTCCTTGGGCTCGCCGCCCTCGATCAGGACGAAGCCGTCGAGTCGCGCCGGCAGCTCCTGGACGAAGGGCGTCGGACCGAAGCTCAGGTGGACCAGCCCGCCGAGCGCGCTCGTGAGCGGGTCCATCTTCCCGCCCGGCCCGCCCGGCCGGACCACCTCGGCGCGCCACGCGAGGTCGGCGAGGCGGCGCGGCTCGGCGAGCGCGGCCGCGCCCGGACCCGCGAACGCGAGCAGCGCGCGCAGGAAGGCGACCGTCAGCGCCGAGCTCGACGCGCAGCCGGCGTTGACCGGCAGGTCGCCGCGCACCGTCACCCGCGCGCCGCCGGGCGGCCGCACGCCCGCCGCAGCCGCCTCGGCGAAGGCGAGGCGCAGCCAGTCGCGCGCGTGGCGCGGCGGCGAGCTGCCGTCGAGCGCGATGCGGTCGCGCGTCTCCTCGCGGGTGCCCGCGAGGTCGGGCAGATCGATCGAGAGCGCGTCGGAGCCGTCGGGCTCGAGCCGGACGCGGATCCCCGCGTCGATCGCCAGCGCGATCACCGCGAGGCCGAGGTAGTCCTGGTGCTCGCCGAAGAGGCAGAGGCGGCCCGGCGCGAACGCTTCGAGCGGCTTCACGGGGAGGCCCGCCGCGCGATCAGCGCGCGCACGACCGCCGCGTTCGCCGGCGGGAAGTCGAGCTCGGAGAGGCGCGCCCGCTCGATCCAGCGCGCGCCGCGGCCCGCCCGTGCGGCGGCGGAGATCTCGCGCGAGCCGGTGCAGGCGCACTCGAAGAAGTGGATCTCGAGGCGGCGCCGCGCGTCGACGTGCTCGGCCGTCGCGACGCGCCCGACCACACGGACGACGAGGCCGGTCTCCTCGCGCGCCTCCCGGACGCAGCACTGCTCGAGCGACTCGCCCGGCTCACGATGGCCGCCGGGGAACTCGTCGTGGCCGCCGAGGTGCTGCGCGGCTCCGCGCCGCGCGACGACGACGCGGTCAGCGTCGAGGATGAGGGCGATCGCGATCTCGCGGACCGGAAGGCTCGCCGGCTCCGCGCCACCCGTCGCGGCGGACGACACGCGCGGCCTCAGCGATTCTCGATGCCCCACCACGTGAAGCCGATCGCGGGATCGTCGTGGCGGAAGCGGTACTCGTCCTTCGGGTTGTAGTGCTGGTCGGTGTAGTAGACCATCAGGAGGTCGCCGCCGGGCAGCACCTCGTAGCCGTGCGCCACGCCGCGCGGGATGCGGACCGCCTTGGGATAGAGCTCGCCCGCGAAGATCGAGTTCGCGACGCCGTACGTCGGCGAGGAGACGCGGCAGTCGACCAGCGCGATCCGGATCGTCCCCTTGAGCGGGACGAAGACGTCGTCCTGCTCGAGGTGGAAGTGGAACGCCTTGATGACGCCCGGCCGCGTGACCGTGACCGAGCTCTGCTTCACCCGGAAGTTCGCGACGACCTTCTCGTCGTCGCGGAAGATCTCCGCGAAGTGGCCGCGGTCGTCGGGCCACAACGCGAGGTCCTTGATCCAGGCGCCCTCGATCTGGCCCTTCGCGACGCCGACGTCGCGGTGGATCAGGTGGTGGGCGCGGACCTTCACGGGCTTCGCCTGGAGCGGCGGCGCCGGCGGCTGGCTCTCGACTCGCGATTCCATGGGCGCGAGAGCGTAGCCTCGCCCGGCGAAGTCGCAATCGAGCCGCGCGCGTCGGGAAGGCGCTTCCGGTTCAGCGCGCGAGCGCGCGCCCCGTCTTCGGGTCGACGTCGAGCTCGAGCCGTTCGTGCGCGTCGACGTAGAAGAGGAAGCCGTACATCATCTCCTGCGCCGTCTGCAGGCCGAAGCGCACGGTCGCGCCGGGGTCGGGGTTGAAGGGGTTGAAGCGCGAGTTGTCGAAGTGCGCCAGGCAGTCGATGCGCGTCCCCTTCGCGAAGCGCTCGGCTTCGGGGAACCAGCGGTACGACTGCTGCCAGTCGAAGTCGTAGGTCGGCACGAGCAGCAGCGTGCGCGGCGCGCCGTCCGGCTCGGTCGCGGTGAAGCGCATGTCGCGCCCGCGCACGTGCATGTGGACGTACATCCCGATCCCGATCGCGTCGCGGTCGAGCGTGCGCGCCGCGCTGACCGGATGGGCGTCGGCGCCCGGCGGGATCGCGAAGCGCAGGTCGGCCATCTCGACGTGGCGCATGCGCCGCTGCACGCGTGCCCTAGGGAAGCGCAGCCCGACCGAGATGCGGTCGGTCTCCTCGCGGCCGGTCGTCACGTAGTGGATCTGCAGCCCGAGCAGCGCGCCCTTCGGGATGCAGACCGCCGTCCCGTCGTCGAGCACGAGCGGATCGCCGCCCGGCACCTGTCCCGTGACGAAGTTCTCGGTCTTGAACTCCTCGCCGAGCCGGACGAAGGCGAGGTTGCAGTGGTGCATCGCGCGCCGGTTGCGCGGGACGATCTGGACGGCCTGCACCCACGTCTCCTCGGCGAAGGCCGGCAGGAGGACCATGTATTGGTAGTCGACGATGCCGTCGGCCGGGAGCTGCATCTCGGTCGGCGTCTCGAGCACGAGGTCGGGCGTCCCGATCCGCCACGGCGAATCGTCGGCGGGGGGCGGTGGCGGGACGAGCGAGAGGTCGCCCGGCTTGCGCTCGCCGCGCGCCCAGTCGAGCAGGGCCGCGCGCTCCTCCTCGGTCAGCTCGATCCGGTTGGAGAACTTCCCGTACGCGTCGCTCGCGTGCCACGGCGGCATGCGGCCGAGTGCCACCGCCTCCGCGAGCGCCGCCGAGTGGTCGACCGCGTCGCCGTAGTCGACCAGCGGGAAGGGCGCCGCGCCGCCGTCCTTGTGGCAGGCGACGCAGCGGCGCGCGAGGACCGGCGCGACGTCCTTGCCGAACGTCAAATCGACGCGCGGCGGGGGGGCCGCGGGGAGCGCGCACCCTTCGGCGACCGTGCGCGGCACGGAGACCTCCTTGCCCGCGAGCAGCTCCTCGATCGCTTTGGCGAGGTCGGCGCGGCCCGCCGGCGCCTCGCCGCCGACGCGGTACTGGCCGTCGACGCGGCCGCGGTAGCGCAGCCGCTTCTTCGCGTCGACCAGCGCGACCTCGCCGGCGCGCGTCGCGCCGAGCGCGCGCGCGACCGAACCGTCGGCGTCCTTCACGATGGGGAACGTGAGTGAGTGTTCGAGCGCGAACGAGGCCATCTCCGGCACCGTGTCGCGCAGCCCCTCGTCGACTGCGGCGAACTGGACGCCGCTCGCCGCGAAGCGCGCCGCCAGCTCGTTCAACCGTGGGACGTAGCGCGGCGCGAGCGGGCAGTCGTCGGTCGTGAAGTAGAGGACGAAGGCGCGGCGCGGCCCGAAGTCGTCGAGCGTGCGGCGCGCGAAGCGGACGTCCACGAACTCGAGCGGCGCCGCTTCCGGAGCCGACTCCTGCGCGCGCGCCGTCGGCGCAGTCGAAACCGACGAAGCAAGGAGCAGGAACGCCGCAACATTCGCCGACGGCGACATGCGGCTCACTTTACGAGGAGCCGTCCGTCGGCGTCGCGGAAGCTGCCGACCGCGATGCGGACCACGTCGATCAGCCACCAGATGCCGAAGCCGCCGGCCGTCAGGAGCTGGAACAGTCCCGACCCGACCTGGCCGGTGTAGAAGCGATGGAACCCCGTGAGCGGGAGGAGGAGCGCGAGCAGCAGCGTGACGAGCCAGCTCCGTCCGCCGTCGGGGAAGAGCGCCCCCTCGATCGGATCGAGCGGGCCGCCGACGCGCACGCCACAGTGGACGCAGAGGTAGGCCTCGCGCGGGATCTGCGCGGCGCAGTTGCGGCAGAACATCATCCCCGGCGCCGCCTGCCGCGGCGCCTCCGACGGAGAGCCGGCGGGACGGGGCGTCGTCGCGCTGCCGCAGTGAATGCAGCGCTGCGCGTCGTCGGCGATCTGCGATCCGCAGTGGTGGCAGAACATTCGTTCGCGTCCCCCGCGCGGCGCGCCGCGCTCCTCCTGCCTCGGCGACGCTACCATCGCCGCTCCGGGGCGGAATACGCGGCGGCGCGTCGCTCCGTTCACGTGGACGCCGCGGAGGCGCGCATGCGCACGACCCTCGACCTCGACCGCGATCCCGCGCTGCGCCTCGAGTTCACGCGCGCCGAGCTCCCGATCTTCCGCGCCGCGCTCGAGCGCGCGAGTTTCATCGACACGCGGCCCGAGCTGCAGGCCGCGGTCTTCGACCTGATCGAGCGGCTCCTCGCGCAGATCCCCGAGCTGCCGGACGGCGGCGCCAAGAAGTAATCGCGCCGCGCCGGCGACGGCTCGGTGCGGCGGGCGCCGGGTCCCCTACCTCCCGAGGTTCTTGCGCGTCCGCTCGATCTGCTTCTCGAACTCGACCCGCGCGGCGGGGGAGAGCGGCGCGGTCGCGCCGAACCGCTCCAGCGTGGCGAGCGCGCGCTGCGGCTGGAGCGACTGCTGCTGCAGCACGGCGAGCGCGCGCACCGCGGGGAAGTACCACGGCGCGGCGCGCACGGCCGCGCGCGCCGCCGCCTCGCGCCGCGCCGGCGACACGTCGAGCTCGCTGCCGGCGCGGGCGAGCAGGACGGCGGCGAGCGGGCGGCGTGGCATGCCCGCCACGAGCGGCTCGAGCCAGCGGGTCTGCGCGTCGCGCCGCTCCCTCTCCTCGTCGTCGCTCGGCGCCTCGAGCGCGGCGAGCGCGGCGACGTAGTGCTCGGCGATCGGGAGCGCCGCGGGATGCGCCGCGAGGTCGGTGCGGATCCGCGGCAGGCGGGCGCGCGCCTCCTCCTCCGTGAGCGGCGGCGCGCCGCGCTCGTAGTCGAGCCCGAGCGGCCCCGCGTACGCGAACTCGTGGTCGGTGCTGCCGGCCCATGCGCCGGCCGTCGCGCCGCTCGCGCCTGCGGACGAGGCCGCCGCCGGCGGCACTCCGCTCCAGCGCGCGAGCAGGCGCGGCGCGAAGTCGGCGAGTGAAGCGATCGCGCCGCCGCGCCACGCGTCGGGTGCGTCGGGATCGACGATCCAGAGCGGGACGCAGGCGACGCACGCGAGCGGCGCGCGATGGCCGAAGGAGCCGTCCTCGCCGAGCGCTTCGCCGTGATCGGCGGCGAGCACGAGCGTCGTTCGGCGGTCGCGGCCGGCGCGCGCGAGCTCTGCGCGGATCTCCGCGACGGCACGGTCGAGCGTCGCGAGCCGGAGCCCCGCCGCCTCGCGCAGCCGCTCCGCCGGCGCGCCCGTCTCGAGCGCGAGCGCGTCGAGCTCGATCCAGAGGACGAACGGGGTCGCGGCATGGTGCAGCCACGCGAGCGCCGCCGCGAGCGTCGCCGCGTCGTCGCGGCGGGGCGAGAGCGCGGCCGCGTCGCTCCCGAAGGTCTTCACGCCGAAGCGCTCGAGCGGCGGCAGGTCGAGCGCGGCGAAGCCGAAGTCCGACTCGCCGTCGACGTCGCCCCGGTCGACCAGCATGCGCGACAGGAAGGCCGCCGTCCGCGCGCCGCGCGCCGCGGCGACGGCGACCCACGACGAGCCGCGCGCCGGGAGGACGTCGCTCGCCGGCCCGACGATGCCGAGCCCGGCCGCGCGCGCGCCGAGGAAGAGGCTCGCGTGCGCGGCGAGGCAGTCGGACGAGGGGGTCGTCACGGTCGAGGCGGAGGACGCGTCGGCGCGCAGTCGCGCGAGCGCCGGCGTCGCCCCGCTCCGGCACGCCTCCTCGAGCAGGTCGCAGCGCAGCCCGCAGGCGGTGACGAGGACGACGTTGGTGTCGAGGTGGGCGGGCGGGCGCGGTGATGCCGCCGGCCGGTCGCAGCCGGAGAGCAGCGCGAACACGAGCGAGACTTCGAGGAGCGAGCGCGCCACCGCGTCAGTCCGCGCCCGACGAGTGGTCGTGGATGATCGAGAGCCCGCGCTCGCCGCGCTCGAAGACGAGCGTGAAGACGCCGTGCGGGTTGTCGGGCGGCAGCGCGAGCGCCCACGTGCCGAGGACGAGGTAGTCGTCGGGCCCGAGGCGGCGCACGTCGAGGTCGCCGAAGGTGAGCGTGCCACGCTTCCCTTCGGGGTAGCTCCGCCGGTAGCGCTCTTCGAGGGCCGCGCGTCCGCGCACGATCGCGCCCCCCTTGCCGACGTAGGTCATCCGCTCGCTCTCGGCGTAGCCGGCCACGAAGGCGTGCAGGTCGCCGCGGTTCCACGCCTCGTCCTGCTCATGCAGGATCCGCTGGATGTCGGCGCGGTCCTCCGCCTCGGTCGCCCGCGTCGCTGCCGGGCCGGCGCACGCCGCGGCGGCCGCCGCGACGGCGAGCGCGAGCAGCCGCCGACGGCATCGACCGGCTTGCGCCGCCGCGCCGTTCCGCCGATGCTCCCGCCTCCCCGTCGCCATCCCCGCCGGTTCGATTTCCATCGAGTTCCCCATGTCGCTCGGTCGGTTCCTGATGCTGTTCGGCCTCGTGCTCGTGCCGGTCGGCCTCGTCTACGGCATGACGACGCTCAACGGCGGCGACTCCAAGGCGGCCATGTTCACCGAACTCGGCTGCCTTGCGGCGGGCGCCCTCGTATTCTTGCTGGGGCGCAGGCTCGAGAGGAAAGGATCGTGAGCGGGACGATCGCGGCGACCGTCACGCCGGCCGACGTCGAGGCGGCGGCCGACCGGCTCGAGGGACGGATCACCCGCACGCCGCTCCTGCCGTTCGCCGACGCGGCGCGCGACGGCGAGCGGCTGCTCCTCAAGTGCGAGAACCTGCAGCGCGTCGGCGCCTTCAA
>DASRRB010000301.1:0-16939 GCA_035695985.1 Planctomycetota bacterium
CTGATCGAGGCGAAGACCTTCGACGCCCTCGCCGGCGCAGCGCCGTTCCAGGAGCTGAACGCGCTGTTCGCCACCGGGCGCTAGGACACCACCCGAGGTGAATGACGATCGCGGTGGCAGCTAGCGTGGCGGATCGGAGGACTCTGCGGTGACCAAGACGCTCGCGAGGGCGCTGGCGAAGATGTCGCGGCTGCCGGCCCGTGATCAAGATTCGGTGGCTCGATGGCTGCTCGCCGAACTCGAATCCGAGTCGCGGTGGAGCAAGGCGTTTCGGCGTTCTGCCGACCGACTTGCTGAACTGGCAGATGAGGCGCTGAAGGAACATCGGGACGGTCGTACTCGGCGTCTCGGCAAGGCGTCGTGAAGTCTTGGCGGACGTCGGCGTTTCGCCGTGTCTTCTCGAAGGGTATCGGGCGCTCGGAACCAAGACGGGCGAAGACCTGGTGTGGTTCTGGATTGGATCTCATTCTGAATACGACAGGCTGACTTCGTAGGAAATGGCACGGATTCAAGGGAGGCGCTCGTCACTTCATGCGAGCGAACACGACACTGTCCTTCCTGCAATGGTCCATTCTCGTGCTCGGCCTGATCGTGGAGGTCATGATCTTCGTGCTCCTTGGCGTGAGTACGCTCGTGACCGCCGCGTTCGGCATGCCGTACCTGTACCTCGTGGCGTTTGCAGGCGTTGCGCTGATCGTGCAGTGGCTTGCGTTGCGGCGGCCGGTCGCTGGCGCTGCGGTCGCGGGAGCATTTCTCCTGCTGGTCGTTCCGTTCTGGTGGATCGGGTGCCCGGCGGCTCACGCCGCACTCACGGCGTCGCATGTCGGCGGCAAGGTGCTGGACTCGCTGCGTCGCGGCGACGTCGACAAGGCATGTTCGTACTTTGGCAACGACGCTTTCGTCGCGGATTTCAAGAGTGAGGTGAAGGGGAGCGCTCTTCTCGGACTCAGGAGCTGGACGCTCGTCGACTCGACTCGAGTGTGGCACGAACAGGGCAGTGCCGACTTCGACGTGGTGTGCGCGGACGGGAGGGTGCGGCGCGTCGACATCGAAGTCTGGGGTAGGTACTTCATGCCGGCGCAGGCATTCCAATTCTGCGCGACAGAACGGTAGGCGTGAAGCTAGTGAACCTGCGGATGCAGCGGATCCGCGGCGTCTAGGCGTACCTCTCGCAATGGTGTGGAGATGACGGCATGGACCGGGAACTTCGAGTCACGCGGCCATGCAGCCGGCGTTGGGACGACCTCGTCGGCGATGAAGTGCGCCGTTATTGCGGGGACTGCAAGAAGTTCGTTCACAACCTGGACGCGCTGTCGCCGGCGGAAGTCGCGGCGCTTCGTCGCGCTGGAGGCTTCTGCGGTACGTACCTGACGGACGCTTCCGGCTCCTTCGCAGGAGGCAAGTCGCTGCCGATGGCCGGACGAATCTCGTCGGCGGCTGCGGCAGCCATGCTTGCCTCGGTGATGGCCGGATGTTCCGGAGGAGAATCGCCGCCACCCAAGGAGCCCGCAGCCACGGAGAACTCGCCGGGCTCGGCACCCGCAGGTCCACCCGCTGGGACGCCTCGAACGGCTCAGCCTGAGAGTCAACCGGCGGTTTCGGCAGAACGTCGGGAGGAGATTCCTCCGGAGGTGATGGAGACGTTGCGCGCGCTCGGTTACGTGGCAGACGAGTAGGGTCTCGCACCGTTTCCTGGGCTTGCCGCTGCGTTGGAGACAGGGTCACGGCGGTCGCCGCAATGGGCTGGCCGCAGGCTGCGGCTGAAACGAGCGGAACGCCGGTCCGGATCCGTTCTCGCCGTCGACGGACGGCTTCGCGCCGCACTGCAGGCGCCGAGGCAGGTGATGCCGGCCGCTCCGAGGGCCGCTACGGCAGCGGGTCGATGCTGTAGACGACACCGCCGTTGTCGTAGGTGACGACGTAGAGCTCGCCGTCGCGCCCCTGCCCGAACGCGACGATGTTGAGCGGGGACTTGTGGATCTGGCGCGGGACGGGCGGCTGGCCGTTGGGGTCGAAGCAGAAGAGGCGGCCCTGCTCGAAGTCGCCGTAGACGTAGCGCCCAGAGATCTCCGGCACACGCGTGCCGTGGTAGACGAAGCCGCCGACGATCGCCTCGCACTGCGGATGGTTGTGCACCGCGACCGGTGCGACGAGGCCGGGCAGGTGCGACGGTTTCCCCGACGGATAGGCGCGGTTCCCCTCCTCGAGGTTCCAGCCGTAGTTGCCGCCGCGCACGATCTCGTCGATCTCCTCGGCGGCGTCCTGGCCGACGTCGCCGGCCCAGAGCTTCCCGGTCGCCGGATCGAACCCCATCTTCCAGGGGTTGCGCAGTCCGTAGGCCCAGATCTCGTCGTCGCCGGTGACGCCGACGAAGGGGTTGTCGGGCGGCACGGCGTAGGGGCGCACGGAGACGTCGAGGCGGAGGATCTTCCCGAGCCAGGTGTTCACGTCCTGGCCGTTGCCGAACGGGTCGCCCGCGTCGCCGCCGTCGCCGAACGCGATGTAGAGGAAGCCGTCGGGCCCGAAGTCGACGTCGCCGCCGTTGTGGTTGGTGAAGGGCTGGAGCAGCGAGAGCACCGTCGCGTCCGGACCGGGATCGAGCGTGAAGGTCAGCCCGCCGTCGGCGCTGACGTAGCGCGCCACCTTCGACGTGCCGGCGTTGCCGCCGACGTTCTCGACGTAGGAGATGAAGACCTGGCCGTTCGTCCCGAAGGCGGGATCGAAGGCCATCCCGAGCACGCCGTTCTCCCCGTTGGTCATCAGGTTCGGGACGGTGACCGCGGTCGTGCGCGTCCCGGCCGGATCGGTGTCGAGGAAGGTCTCGATCGCGCCGAACTGCTCGACGACGTACCAGCGGTGGTCGTCGCTCGGGTGCTGCAGCAAGTCGACGGCGTAGTGGAAAGCCTGGCCGCCGAAGGCCGGCGTGAGGGCGACGACCGGCGGAACCTCGTCGTGCGAGCCGCGCGAGCAGCCGCCGGCACCGAGCGCCGACGCCGCGGCGAACAGCGCCGCGCGCCAGGTCGCGCCTCCTCGAACGTGGGCCATCGTCGCTCTCCCTCGCCGCCCCGCATCCGGGCCGCCACCGACGAGACGGAGCGATCGCCCTGCGCGGATCAGCCCGACGTGCGCTCCGCGGTGCCGCCTTCCGACGCCGCGGTGCCGTCCACCGGCGCCCCCCCGGCGGCGGGCGCGACGATCAGCACGGTGAAGGTGCGCCCGATCGGGTCGCGGCCCCCCTGCGTCACTTCGATGCGCACGCGGTCGGTGCCTTCGTCGTGCGGCAGCGTGGCCGTGAAGGCGATGCGCGAGCGCGGCTCGCGTTCACTGCTCAGCACCGGGTCGGGCTGCGCCTCGGAGAACGTCCCGTCGACGACGCGCTCGCCGCAGCGCACCACGCAGCCGCGCAGGTCGGCGGCGGAGTCGCTGCGGACCTCGACGTGGCCGCTGACGACCACCTCGCCGCGGCGCGCGACCGCCTTCACGTCGCGCAGCAGGTAGAAGTCGGCGAGGCTCTCCGTCGCGAGGATCGTCCCCGACGACTCGTCGACGCGGCGCGCGAGACCGGCCGCGAGCCCGCTCCCGACCGCCGCCGCGAAGTGCTCCTCGACGTGGCGGTTGTTGCGTTCGAGCAGGCCCGGCGGGATGAACAGGGAGAAGACGTATCCGAGCGGCTCCGCGCGATCGAGGAAGTCGAGGCGCACCTCGTCGAGGCGCACCTCGAAGCGCGCCACCTCCGCGTCGCCGTCGGCGAACGTGGCGCGGCCGCCGGCGATCGGCAGCACCTGGTGCAGCACCGCCTCGATGCGCGCCTCGCCGCGGTAGGTCGTGTCGTCGACGAACCAGCAGAACGGCCCGCCGATCAGGAAGAGGGGAAGGTTGAGCCAGAACGCCTCGTTGTGCTCGTAGGTGGCGCGGCGCGGCACCTTGGCGTCGCACTCGAGGACGAGGTCGGCGTCGGCGTCGGCGCACGCCCGCCGCCACCACGCGTCCTGCTCGGAGCGCGGCAGGCGCTGGAACTCCTCGGGCGTCGTGCCGGCCGGCCACGGCAGCACGATCGCGTCGGCGAAGCGGCCGCGCAGCGCGTCGCGCACCGCGCCGGTGAGCTGCGTCGCGTCGAAGCGCGGCGCGATCGCGTCGCCCTCGGGCGCGCTCCCGTCCGCCGCGGGGTCGGCCAGCGCCGCGGCCTCGAACGGGATCACCGCGACCTTGAACGGCAGCGGGCCGCCCGCGACGCCGGTGGTCGCGGTGCAGCCGACCGGCGCGAGCAGTCCGGCGCAGACGAGCAGCGCGCGCCACTTCATTTGCCGCCCCCCTCGCCGCTGGATTCGCTGAAGCGCGCCCGCTGCAGGTCGCCGCTCTCGAGCATCCCGAGCACGTCGTCGAACGACGCCGCGCAGCGAAAGCCCCGGTCGGGCGCGCGTGCGTCGCGCCGCTGCCGGTCGGCGCAGGCGAAGTCGCCGTGCGTGCGCCGGGACGACGCCCCCACCACCCAGAACTCCGCCGCCTCGGCGAGCGACGCGCGCTCGCGGGGCTTGAGGAACCACGCGCGGTGGTCGTTCACCCAGCGGATCGGGTTGGCGCCGTCGAAGCCGTCGGAGACGGTCGCGCTCCACTCGCTCACGCCGCCGGTCAGGTCGCGCAGCTTGGTGTCGGGGGTGACGTCGCCGCCGCCCGCCTCGACGCCGCGTCCCGACGCCGTTGCCCGGTAGTTCGCGCCGCCGCGCAGCGCGTACTCCCACTCGACGAACGTCGGCAGCCGCTTGCCGGCCCAGCTCGCGAAGGCGGCCGCCTCGTTCCAGGTGACGTCCGTCACCGGCCGGTCCGGCGGGAGGTCGCGCAGCGTCGCCACCAGCGCGGCGCGGCGCTGCGCGTCGGGCGCCGCTCCGGCCGGCCAGCGCGTCGCGTCGGCGAAGCCGCGCGGGTCGTCGAGGAAGGCGCGGAAGTCGGCGACCGTCGTCTCGCGCTCGTCGAGGTAGTAGTCGCCGATCTCGCCGGCGGGGAACTCGGCGGACCACGAGCGGGAGATCTTGAGCCGGTTGTAGGAGCCGAGCCCGACCGACGAGAAGAGGCGCTTCTCGTCCTCGTCGTTGCGGCCGCCGAAGCGGTAGGGCACGTCGCGGTTGCCGCGGACGAGGCGAAGCGTCGCGAGCTTCGCGTCGCCCTGCGTCACGCGGACTGCCGTCGGCGCCATGCGCGTGATCGAGTCGGCCTCGCGCTTCGTCGACACGTCGGAAGTCCGGCCGCGCCGGTCGCGCGCCGTGAACGTGAGCGTCACCTCACGCCGCGTCCACGACCGCGGGATGCGCGTGCGCCCCGACCACTCGCGCGCCGCCGCCTCCTCGTCGTGCCCCTCCGCCGCGAGCGCGACCTCCACCGGCGCGAGGCCGGCGACCTCGAGCCGTGCCGTCACGGCGGCGACGCCGTTGGGATCCTCGACGTCGGCGCGCAGCTCGTAGTTGCCCGCCGCGTCGGGGTCCCACGCGTGCTCGGCGAGCGGCCGCTTGAGCTCGACGACCGGGCCGCGGTTCGCGATCTCGAACGGGAGCTCGACCGGCGCGGCGACGTTCCCCGCTTCGTCGGAGCCGAGGAGCCGCAGGACGTAGCGTCCGTCGGGCCAGTCGGGTGGTTCGGCGAGCGCGGCGGCGACCGGGAGCGGCAACGTGAGCTCGCACGGCTCGCCCGAAACGGCGACGGCGGGCAGCTCTCCTTCGGCGAGCGGCGCCGTCGCGGCCGCGCTGTTCATGCGACCGGAGCGCACGACCTCGAAGCGCACGTGCGTCGGCGCGGCCATCCCCGTCTTCTCGGCGACGCCGACGTCGACGGTCAGGAGCACCGCCGCCGGCCATGCGCCCGAGCTGCGCGACCGCTCCTCCGCGGCGAGCGTCCGGCACTCGAGCCGCGGCGCCGTCTCGTCGACGACGCAGCGCGCGCGCAGCTCGAGGTCGGGAGCGCGGCGGCGGTCGTCGGCGTCGATCTGGCGCCAGCAGCGCAGCAGGAGCTCGTGCGGGCCGGCGCACGGGAACTCGGCCTGGAACGTCCCCTGCCCGTCGGAGGCGCCACCGAGCGCGACCTCCTCGGAGTCCCCCGCGCCCGCTTCGGCGCGCGGCGCCGGGACGGCGCGGCCGTCGACGGCGAGCGTCACGCGCAGCGGCACGCTCCCCTTGCGCGACACGTGGACCTCGATCCGGCGCGACGCCGTGAACCAGGGCGCCCGCTCGGCGTCGGGCGTCTCCGTCGCGAGCGACGCCGCGCGCGCGCCGGGGGCGGAGAGCTCGACCGCCAGCTGCGGGCGCGCGTCGCTGCAGTCGAATTCGAGCCGCGCGTGGGCGCGGCCGCGCCGCTCCGCGTCGTCGCGCAGCACGTAGGAGGCGTCGGCGGCGCGGACCTCGAGGGCCCCCTTGAAGAGGCGGTCGCCCGGATCGAAGTCGCCGAAGTCGGCGAGCGCGACGTCGACGCTCTTCGTGCACGCGAGCGCGCACCGCCCGAGCGAACGGCCGCCCGCCTCGAGCAGCTCGACCTCGACGTCGGCGACCGTCTTGAGCGTGAAGGCGAGCCGCGCGCGGCGGCGGTCGGCCACGAACCAGCGCTCGCCGTTGCGCAGCGCGGCCGAGAGCTCCGGCTCCCGCGCGAAGACGAGCGGGTCGGTCACGATCTCGAGCGGGCAGGTCGCCAGCTTCTCGTTCCCGGCGCGGTCGACCAGGTGGATCTGCAGCGGCGGGCTCGCCTGGGTGAGCGCGAGCCCGCGCAGATCGAGACGCCAGACACCATGCGATTCGTCGCGGCGCGACTCGTCCTGCTTCGCCTGGAACGGGCGGCCGCCGGCGCTCACCTCGATCTTCGCGACGTCGTCGGGCCGGCCGTCGACCTGCACCTCGATCCGCTGGCCCTCCGGGTCGAGCCGGCGGCCGTCGCGGCGCGGCACGTCGACCGCATCGAGGCGGACCGCGTCGGGGCCGAGCCACTCGAGCGCGAACGGCCGCGAGTAGCGCGCCGGCGCGTCGCGCGGCGCCAGCGAGAGGCGGCGCACCTCGACGTAGACCGCCTCGCGCACGCGGCCGCTCGCCCGCTCCGCCGCGACGCTCCCGGCCACGCGCAGCGAGCCCGCGCCGAGCGACGTCGCCATCCAGTCGTTGAGCGTGGCCGCCTCGGGCTTGGGGTCGGCGACGAGGCGGACGACGTCGCCCTCGGCGAGGTCGACGCCGCTCGCGCGCAGCACGACGTCGGGGCGCTGCGGGCCGAGCGTGAGCGCGTCGGCGTCGGTCAGGAGCCGCTCGTGGTCGGCGTCGCGCGCGAAGAGGTCGAAGTGGGGCGCCGCGTCGCGCGGGAGCATGAGCCAGCCGCTCGTCGCCGCCAGCGCGACCACGATCGACGCGAAGGCGAGCGCGCGCCGGCCGTGGCGCGGGTGGGCGATCGCGTCGAGCTCGGCGTACGCCTCCTCGGCGTTGCGGAAGCGCCGCTCGCGGTCGCGCGCGAGGCAGCGGTCGATGAAGCGCGCGAGGCGGCGCGGCACCCCCTTCGCCACCGACTCGACGGACGGCGGATCGCGCGCGAGCTTCTCGGTCAGGAGCGCGCGCGCGTCGCCGCGGCGCTCGAAGGGGAGGCGTCCGGTGACCATCCGGAAGCCGATCGCGCCGACCGCGTAGAGGTCGGCCCGCTCGTCGAGCGCGACGACCTCCTCGCCGGTGAGGAGGTGGGCCCCCTGCTCGGGGGCGCAGTACTCGGGCGTGCAGGCGGCGCAGCGGACCGTGTCGGACCGGGCGGCGACGCCGAGCTTCGCGCCGGGGGCGACGCGGCGGCGGAGGGTCTGGCCGGGGTCGTCGGGGAGCTCGTCGAAGTACTCCGCCGGCTCGACGATGTACGCGACGTCGGCGCCGAGGAACTGGCTCACGCCGAAGTCGATCACCTTGACCCAGTCGCTCTCGGCGCGGCCGCCCGGCTGCGGCTCGAGGAAGACGTTCGAGGGCTTCAAGTCGAGGTGGAGCAGGCACTCGCCGTCGGGCAGGCGGTGCGCGGCGCGCAGCGCGTCGACGATCTGCAGCAGGATGCGCGCGGCGCGCGCGGGCGCGAGCTTCTTCTCGCTCTCGAGCAGGTCGAGCAGGTCGCGCCCCTCGAGCAGCTCCATCACGAAGTAGGGCGTGCCGTCGGCCGTCTGCGCCAGCGCCTTCCAGTCGACGACGTTGGGGTGCTTCAAGCGCGTGAGGCGGCGCACCTCCTCGAGGAAGCCGGTGAGGCTCGCTTCGTCGGCGGCGACGTCGCGGTGGAGGATCTTGATCGCGACGCCGCACCCGAGCGAGAGGTCGCGCGCCGAGTAGACCGCCCCGAAGCCGCCGACGCCGACCAGGCGCAGGATCAGGAACTTGCCGTCGAAGGTGCAGCCGACCAGGTCGCCTTCGCGGCCGCGCTCCGGCGCGCCGGCGGACGGCGCCTCGACGCCGCGATCGGGGGCGTCCATCAATGGGCCCCGAAGAAGATCGGGACGTTGTCGAGGTCGGGCTGGGCGCTGACGAGGTCGGAGTCGCCGTCCCCGTCGACGTCGACCACGCGCAGCGACTGCGGCGAGCTCGTGAAGGCGGTCGCCCCCACCACCTCGACCGTCGTGAAGACGCCCGGGTTCGACTGGAAGAAGAGGACGAAGGCGTCGCTGGTCGAGCCGCCGGCGACGACGTCGGGCGAGCCGTCGCGGTCGACGTCCTCGAGCGAGAGGCAGGTGGGCGCCAGCAGCGAGGCGTGGACGAGCGTGAGCGAGGGGGTGGTCGGGAAGACGCCCGGCGCGCTCGCGAAGAAGAGCGTCACGCTGTTCGAGTTCAGGTTGGCGCAGGCGAGGTCGACGTCGCCGTCGCCGTCGAGGTCGGCGGCCGCGACCACCACCGGTCCGTTGGTCGTGCCGTTCGAGCCGAGCGTCGCGTCGGGGAGCGCGTGGAACGTCCCGCCCGGCTGCTGGAAGAAGATCGTGACGTTGTTGCCGGCGGAGTTGGCGCAGGCGAGGTCGGTCGCGCCGTCGCCGTTCAGGTCGGTCGCGAGCACGAAGACGGGCGACTTGGTGGCCGCGTTGCTCCCGAGCGTGGTGTCGGGGGTGGCGGGGTAGGCGCCGGCCACGCGATGGAACAGCTGGATGCGGTTCGCCGAAGCGTCCGCCACGGCGAGGTCGAGGTCGCCGTCGCCGTCGAGGTCGGCGCAGGCGAGGTGGAACGGGTCGCCGAGCGCGGCCGCGCCGATCGTGAAGCTCGCCGCGGCCGCGAAGGTGCCGTCGCTCTTCTGCGCGAAGCCGGTCACCGTCTTGCCGTTGCGGTTCGCCGCGACGAGGTCGACGCGGCCGTCGCCGTTCCAGTCGGCCGCGACCACCGCGTTGGTCCCTGCGGTCGACGCGCCGCCGCCGAGGCGCTCGCCGACCTGCGCCGAGAAGACCGCCGGCGCGAGCTGCGGGTAGAGCGAGATCGTCCCGTCGCCCGTGTTGGCGGTCGCGAGGTCGAGGTCGCCGTCGCCGTCGAGGTCGGCCACCGCGACGCCGTGCACGTCGGGCGTGTCGACCGCGCTGCCGAAGACGAGGTCGGGCGACTGGCCGGTGAAGCTGCGGCCGCCGAGCTGGAAGAAGAGCGTCAGGTCGTTGCCGCCCTGGTTGGCCGAGGCGAGGTCGATCTGCCCGTCGGCGTCGAGGTCGTCGAGCACGACGTGGACCGGGCCGACGATCCCGCCGGCGCCGTGCACGACGAGCGGCTCGCTGTTGAAGGTGCCGGCAGCGGGGTCGCGCAGGAACGTGGCGAGCGAGTCGGTCGCGCTCGGGGCGACGATGTCGATGCCGCCGTCGCCGTTCACGTCGCCGACCGCGACGTGGCGCGGCGCGATCGGTCCGGCCGACGAAGCGAGCGTGAAGGTCGGCAGGGTCGACACGCCGCCCGCCGTCGCCTGAAGGAAGACCGTCACGCAGTTGCCGGCCTGGTTGGCGTTGACGACGTCGAGGCGGCCGTCGCGGTCGACGTCGAAGAGGCGCACCGCCGCGGGCCCGTCGGTGATCCCCGCCCCGCCGATCATCTGCGACGGCGCCGTCGGGAAGCTCCCGCCGCCCGCCTGCAGCCAGATCGCGATCTGGTTCCTGCCGCGCAGCGACGCGACCAGGTCGACGTCGCCGTCGCCGTCGAAGTCGCCGGCGTCCAGCCCGCTCGGCGCGAGCGTGTTGGCGCTGCTCAGCAGCAGCGTCGGGTTGGTCGGGAAGCCGCCGAGCGCGTTCTGGATGTAGATCGCGACGTTGTTGCTGCCGTCGCAGGAGCAGGCGAGGTCGATGCGGCGGTCGCCGTTGAAGTCGGCGGCGACGACGCCGGTCGGGCCGGTGATTCCGCCGAGGCTGAACCCCTGCACGGTGAACGTCCCGGCCGGGTTCTGCTTGGCGATCGTGAGGTTGTTGCTGGCGTGGCTGGCGGTCGCGAGGTCGACGTCGCCGTCCTTGTCGAGGTCGGCGGCGACCACCGAGACCGGCTGGGTCATCTTCGCCAGCAGCGGGATGCCGGTGAGCGTGACGCTGGGCGCGGTCGGGAACTTGTGGCTCTTGTCCTGGAAGAAGATCGTCACCGAGTCGGCGCCCTGGTTGGCGGAGACGACGTCGAGGTCGCCGTCGCCGTCGAGGTCGGCCGCCTCGACCGCCGCGACGCTGGTCGTCGAGGCCGCGCCGCCGATGTGGACCGGGAGGACGTCGAGGCCGGCGCGCACGGGACGCGGCACGCCGGTGTCGGTGGCGAGCCCGGGCTCGGTGTCGTAGGCGGTGCCGCGCAGCACGACCGAGCCTCCGGCCGGGAGGTCGGAGGAGTCCCACACGAAGGTGTCGTCGCGCACGCTCGCGCCGGCCGGCCGCGGCGAGGAGTCGTCGCGGATGCGCCAGACCTGGCGCGCGTCGAGCGGCGGCGCGAAGGGTGCCGCGACCGTCACGCGCTTGGTCGCCACGTCGACCGCCGCGATCGTCCGCACCTGCTGCACGCCGCCGCCGACCGCGACGTCGTTCGCGGACGGGAGCGCGAGGAGGCGCTGGTCGTCGGGTCCGGTCGCGAGGCCGGCCACGTCGAGCGGCAGGCCGGCGACCACCTGGAAGGCGGGACCGCCGCCGCCCGTCCCGAGGTCGACGCAGCGCAGCTCGCGCGTCGAGTCGGCCGGGTTGGCGTCGACGACCGCGAGCAGCCGCGCGCCGCCGCGTTCGAGCGCGATCGCCTCGGGCCGCGACAGCTTGAGCCCGGTGCTCACGAGGTCGCTGCGCGTCAGCGTGCCGAGGTCGACGATCGAGACGCGTCCCTCGACGGTCGAGGTCGCCGGGTCGATCCAGGTCGCCTCGGCGAGGTAGAGCAGCGAAGGGTGGCGCGGGTCGACGGCGATGCCCCACGGACCGGCCAGTCCGTTCAGGACGGTGCGGCCCGCGGCGCCGCCGGGAAACTTGCGGTCGACCGCGATCAGCGCGTCGCCGACCGTGAGCAGGAGCGTGTCCTTCCCGGTCGCGACCAAGCCGCGCACCGTGCCGGTCGCGAAGGCGCCCGTGCCGGCGAAGAACGGCGTGCGCGCGCCGTCGGCGAGGGCGATCTCGAAGACGATCCAGGCGCCCGCGACGTCGGCCGCGACCAGCACCGACCGCTCCTCGCTCCCGTAGGCGAGCGCGCTCGGGTCGCCGTCGGCGCCGCTCGCGAGGTCGCGCACGACCGCGCCGGTCGCGAGGTCGACCTCGCGCAGCCGCCACTGGCCGGACGACGGCCGGTCGAGCACGAGGCCGTCGTGGCCGTCCCCCACCGACAGCGCCGCGACCGGTCCGGCGAGCGGGTCGATCGCCCAGCCGGCGGCGCGGCCGGCCGGCGCCGACGGCACCGCGAGCAGCTCGAGCGAGCGGCCCGCGACGTACTCGGAGAGCAGCCCCGCCGCCGACGAGCCGAGCTCGTGGAGCTGGACGGTCACGCCGTCGATCGGGAGCAGCCGGCCCGTGAGCGAGAGCGGCGCCTCGGTCGCGATGCGGTGCTGTCGCCGCAGGTCGGGGTCGGCGAGGATCGCGTCGAGCGCGGCCGGCGACACCGGCAGCTTCGGGAAGGAGCTGGCGTCGGGCCCCCACTGGAAGACGACGCGCACCGCGTCGCCCTCCGCGTCGATCAGCTGGTAGCGCACCGGGATCGCGCGCCGCGAGTCGGGGTCGGCGAAGAAGCCGCTGCCGTCCACGAGCAGCGTGGGCGGCGCGTTGTTGTCGAGGCGGAGGTCGGGCGTCTCGACCGCGACGCCGGCGTCGAACGCGTCGGACGGCGTGAAGCGCAGCCGCGCCCGGAACTCGCGCTGCGGCGCGTCGGCGTTCACGTCCCACAGGAAGAGGGCGTGCATGCCGGCCGGCGAAGTCGCCACCTGCTGCAGGTCGGAGCCGAGCGGCGTCGCCGGCTTCCAGTTCGCCGGGTCGGCCTGGTCGGCGAACTCGACGACGACGTCGGCGAGGTCGGACGAGGAGTCGGCGAGCGCGAGGTCGATCGCGACCGGCCCCTCGACCTCGCCCGGCGGCGCCGACAGGACGGTCACCGACGGCGGGTCGTTGCCGACGTCGAAGGGACCGGTGGTCGGTCCGCTCGTGTCGCCCGCGCGGCGGACCATGATCCGCAGCCCGCTCGAGAGCGCCGTCCCCGACGGGAGCTGCGCCGCGAAGTCCCACTGGCGCTGGTGGTCGACGCCGGCCGGCGACGTCGCGAGCGCCGTCAGGTCGGTGTTCCCGACGAGCAGCGCCGGCTCGGTCGCGCCGCCCGGATGGACCAGCAGGATCTCGACGTCGAGCGGACGCGACAGGCTGTCGGTCAGGCGGAACGAGAGCGTCGCGGGCGACTGCTTGCGGTCGAGCGCGCTGCCGGCGTCGACGTCGCTGATCACGCTGACGCCGGAGCGCGACGCGCTCGAGCTGCCGCCCTTCAGGAGCTTCGCGATCGCCGCCGTGCCGGCGCCGCAGGACGCGAGGACGAGCGACGCCGCGACGGCGAGGCCGATCCCGGCTCTCTGGCGCGGCGTGCGTCGCGACACGGTGGGGATCTCAGCGCGTCGTGGGGAGCGCCGGCGGCGGCGTCGGGAGGGTCTGCTCCTCGCGCTGCTGCGCGCGCGCGCGGTCGCCGGCGCCGGTCGCACCGAGGATGCCGACGTGGAGCGAGTAGTCGCCGATCTGGACGATGTCGCCGTTGTGCAGCTCGGCGTTCCGCACGGGCCGGCCGTTCAGCTGCGTCCCGTTCGAGCTGCCGAGGTCCTCGAGGAAGTGGCGCCCGGATTTCGCGACGATCGCCGCGTGCATGCGCGACACGTCGGCGCTGTCGATGCGCAGGTCGCAGTCGGCGGAGCGCCCGATCAGGACGCGCTCCTTGACCGACTCGAGCCGGTGCGTCACGCGACCGTTCAGGATCGTCGTGAGGCTGATCTGCGTGGACGCCATCGCGCCGCTCCCCCCCTCTTCCGTGGCGAGACCCCTCAGCGGTTTTTTCGGTAGGGCTGCCCGGGGGGCTTGAGCCGATGACGGATGGCGGAAGGCCCCGTGTTGCCCGGCGACCGCGGCCCCGTCGGGAGAAACCCCATGGCCAAGTCCGAGCCGCGCCGGGCGCGCAAGCCGTCGCAACGCGCGCGCAAGCCCTCGCCCCGCGCGGAGCTCCTGCTCGCGCTCGAGGCGCAGAGCCGCATGACCGCCGACCTCGCGCGCCTCAAGGAGGAGGCCGAGGCCGCGAGCCGCGCCAAGAGCGCGTTCCTCGCCAACATGAGCCACGAGATCCGGACGCCGCTCAACGCGATCCTGGGGATGGCCGAGCTGCTCGACGCGTCGCAGCTCAACTCGAGCCAGCGGCGCCACGTCGCCGTGCTGCGCAACGCGGGCGACGCGCTGATCCGCCTGATCGGCGACATCCTCGACCTCGCGAAGGTCGAGGCGGCGAAGCTCGAGCTCGACCGCGCCCCCTTCGACGTGCGTGCGCTCGTCGAGGGGACCGCCGACGTGGTCGCGGTCGGCGCCAGCCGCAAGGGGCTCTACGTCACGCTCGACGTCGACCCGACGGTGCCGCGCGCGCTGGTCGGTGACGCCCACCGGCTGCGCCAGGTGCTGCTCAACCTGCTCGGCAACGCGGTCAAGTTCACGGAGCGCGGCGGCATCTCGCTCGAGGTCGCGTTCGAGGCGATGGTCGACGGTCTGGCGCGGCTGCACGTGTCGGTGCAGGACACCGGCATCGGCATCCCGCACGAGAAGGCGGGCAACCTCTTCCAGCCCTTCTCCCAGGTCGACGCGAGCGCGGCGCGCGTGCACGACGGCACCGGGCTCGGGCTCAGCCTCTGCGACCGCCTCGTCCGCCTCATGGGCGGCCGCATCTGGTTCGAGAGCGAGCCGGGGCTCGGCAGCACCTTCCACTTCACGGTGGCGCTGCCGGTCGACGCTGCGGCCGAGTCCGCCGGCGAGGGCGGCCACAAGCTCGGCGAGGGGCGGCGCGTCCTGATCGTCGAGGACGTCGTGCGCGAGCGGATGGTGCTGCGCCGCCGCCTGGAGCGCATGGGCTTCTCCGTCCGCGAGGCGGAGGGCGGCGGAGTCGGCATCGCCGCGATCGTCGAGGCGGCGCGCGAGCAGCGCCCCTACGACGCGCTCCTGATCGACGCGCGCATGCCGACGATCGACGGGCTCGGCGTGATCGAGGCGATCCAGGAGGTGCCGGGCATGGCCGCGCGCACCATCCTGCTCCTCTCGCCCGACCACCACGACCACGACCTCGCGCGGGCCGAACGGCTGCAGATCGCCCACCAGCTCACCAAGCCGATCGGCGAGGCGAAGCTCTTGCGCGCGCTCGAGGAGACGCTGCTCGGCCGGCGCTCGCACGGCGAGCCGAGCCACGCCGTGATCGACCCGGCGCGCGCGGCGAGCCTGTCGGGGACGCTGCTCCTCGCCGACGACTCCGAGGACAACCGCTTCGTCGTCCAGGAGTTCCTGAAGGGGACGCGCCTCCACGTCGACTGCGCCGAGAACGGAGAGGTGGCCGTCGCGAAGAGCGCGACCGGCCGCTACGACCTGATCATGATGGACATGCACATGCCCGTCATGGACGGCTACGCCGCGGCGCGCGCGATCCGCAGCCTCGAGGCGGTGCGCGGCCGTTCGCGCGTCCCGATCCTCGCCTTCAGCGCCGACGCGCTGCAGGAGGACCGCGACCGCAGCTTCGCCGCCGGCTGCGACGGCCACCTGAGCAAGCCCGTCTCCCGCACCGCCCTCTACGAAGCGCTCGAGCACCACCTGGCGATCGCGCCGAGCTCGGCGCGCGCGCACGACTCGATCGTCGACGCCGTCGACGCGGTCGTGGTCGACCCGGCGCTGAACGAGCTGGCCGCGAGCTACCTCGAGCGGCGCTCCGCCGACCTGCCGCGGCTGCGCGAGATGGCGGTCCTGCGCGACCACGAGGGGCTCGCGACCGCCGGCCACAAGCTCAAGGGCTCGGGCGCGACCTACGGCTTCGCGCTGCTCTCGCGGATCGGCGCGCGCCTCGAGGAGGCGGCCCGCGCGGGCAACGAGGCCGACGTCGACGCCGTGCTGCGCGAGCTCGAGACGCGCGTGAGCGACCTGCGCGGCGAGCGCGTCAGCTCTTGAGGCGGGCCGGCCGTCCGATCTGGTAGCCCTGGAGCAGGTCGCAGCCGAGGTCGGTGACGCGCTTCTTCTCGGCCGCCGTCTCGATCCCCTCCGCGATGGTCAGGATCTTCAGGTCGCGGCAGAGCGAGGCCATCGACCCGAGCAGCTTCGCCTTGGTGAGCGAGCCGTCGATCCCGCGGATCAGCTCCATGTCGAACTTGACGAAGTCGGGGACGAGCTGCGCGAAGGTCGAGAGGCCGGCGTAGCCCGAGCCGAGGTCGTCGACCGCGATCCGGTAGCCGGCGCGGCGCAGGCGCGAGACGCGCTGCTTCAGGTCGGGGATGGCGTCGAGCCCCTCCCGCTCGGTGATCTCGAAGATGATGCGGTGGCTGGCCCGGCGCAGCACGCCGTCCTCGGCGTAGAGGCCCTCGTCCATCAGCGAACGCGGGTGGACGTTCACCAGCACGTTGGCGCCGCCCGGGACGTGCTCGAGGTCGGCGGCGATCAGCTGGCGGATCCGGTCGTCGAGGATCTCGATGGCGGAGAGGCGCTCGGCGTGGCGGATCAGGTCGAGGGCGCACGTGTAGGCCGGGTCGTCGCTGCGCACCAGCGCCTCGTAGGCGTAGACCCCGTCCGAGCTCGCGCGCACGACCGGCTGGTAGGCCATCCAGAGCGTGTCGAGGCACTTCGTGAAGCGGGCGGCGTCGGGGGCGGGCGCGGGCGTGCGGCCCGCCTCGCTCGCGGCGCGCGTCGCCACCTTCACCGCCGCCGCCTGCCTGATGCAGAAGGCGACGTCCTCGGAGCTGCACGGCTTGGTGAGGAAGCGGAAGACGTGCGCCTCGTTGATCGCGTCGAGCGTCGCGCGGAAGTCGGTGCAGCCCGAGAGCATGATCCGCATCGTGTCGGGCCACTGCTTGCGCACCAGGGCGAGGAACTTCGAGCCGCTGGTGCCCGGCATCTGCTCGTCGGAGACGACGACGTCGACTTCTTGCCGGGCGAGGAGCCGCAGAGCCTCGTCGGCCGAGCCGGCGCTGAAGACCTCGAAGCGCTGCCTGCGCAGGCCGAGGCCCAGCGCCGCGATGATGTCGGGGTCGTCGTCGACGTGGAGCACGCGGATCGCGCCGGCTCCGGCCGCCTTCCCCGCCGCGCTCGGCTCGACCGGCGTCGCTGCGCCGTGCGTCGAGGGGTCGAGGGTGGCGGGTTTCGTGGTGTCGCTCATGCTCGCGGATCCGCTCTCGCCGGCGCGCGCGGGTCAGGCGGGTCGCGCGTGCCGAAGGAACGCCGAACACTGCTGTTGATCGGCGCGGGCCGAGGGGCGGCCTGTCGGTCCAATCGGCGAATGCGCGGGAAGTTCTTGCGCAGTGGACGTGA
>DASRRB010000302.1:0-1656 GCA_035695985.1 Planctomycetota bacterium
CTACTCGTCCAACCGCGGCGAGCTCATGACCGCGCGCGCGTTCGGCCACGGCGGCTTCACCGGCACGAGCCTCTGGATCGACCCCGGCCTCGACCTCTTCGTGGTCTTCCTCAGCAACCGCGTCCACCCCGACGGCAAGGGCGTCGTGAATCCGCTGATCGGCCGCATCGGCTCGATCGCCGCCGCGGCGGTCGGCCGCGCGACGAGCGGCGCGGACGCGGGCGACCTCGCACCGCCTCCTGCGAGCACGGACACGCGCTCCGCGGTGCGCACCGGCATCGACGTGCTGCGCGCCGCCGGCTTCGCGCCGCTCGCCGGGCGCCGGGTCGGGCTCGTCACGAACGCGAGCGGCCGCGCCGTCGACGGCACGCCGACGCTCGAGCTCCTCGCGAGCGCGCCGAACCTGAAGCTCGTCGCGCTCTACTCGCCGGAGCACGGCCTCGGCGGCCGCGACGAAGGGGCGATCGCCGACGGCGTCGAGCCGAAGAGCGGGCTGCCGATCCGCAGCCTCTACTCCGGCTCGTCGGCGGGCCGCGCGACGCCCGCGGCCTTCGCCGACGTCGACACGCTCGTCGTCGACCTGCAGGACGCGGGGGCGCGCTGCTACACCTACGTCGGGACGCTGGTGCGCGTGCTCGAGGCGGTCGCCGGCACCCAGGTGCGCGTCGTCGTCCTCGACCGGCCCAATCCGGTCGGCGGGCTCGCGGTCGAGGGGCCGCTGCCGGATCCCGGCGAGCCTTCGCTCACGTGCTGGCACCCGGTCGCGTTCCGGCACGGCATGACGATCGGCGAGCTCGCGGAGATGGTGCGCGCCGAGCGGCCGCTCGACGTCGACCTGCAAGTCGTCGCGATGGAGGGGTGGCGTCGAGCGCAGCTCTTCGACGAGACGGGGCTGCGCTGGGTCGATCCGTCGCCCAACCTGCGCGGGGTCGAGGCGACGCTGCTCTACTCGGGGCTCGTCCTCTTCGAGCCGACCAACCTCTCGGTCGGGCGCGGGACCGAGTGCCCCTTCGAGCAGATCGGCGCGCCGTGGCTCGACGGGCGGGCGCTCGCCGCGGCGCTCGCGAAGGCCGACCTCCCCGGCGCGACGGCGATGCCGGTCGAGTTCACGCCGACCGCGTCGCTCTTCGCCGACCAGCGCTGCGGGGGCGTCCGCTTCCAGATCACCGACCGCGCGCGCCTCGAGCCGATGCGCGTCGCGCTTTCGGTCGCGGTCGCCTTGCACGAAATCGCACCGACCGCGTGGCTCGATGCCAAGATGGACGGCCTGCTCCGCTCGAAGGCGACGCTCGACGCGCTGCACGAGGGCCGGAGCGCGGAGGAGATCGCGCGCCTCTGGGAGCAGGACGTGGAGGCGTTCCGGCGCCGCCGGGCGCCCTTCCTCCGGTACTGACTCACTTCGAGGCTGCGAATGGAACGGACCTCGAGATCGCCGCGTCTTGAAACTGGAGCGGACGTCGAGGGCCGTGGTGAGAAGAGGCCGCGGGGAGCAAGGCTTCGTGGCGGATCGGGGTGCCCTCCGCCGCCAGAACCAACTGGGAAGAGGCGGCTCCGGCTGAACGCGCGGCCTATGGGACCGCCGATTTCATCTGAATGCGAGAAGACGGCCGCGCGAAGCCCCTCTCGCCACGAAGCCTTCTCCCCGCGTCCTCTTCG
>DASRRB010000303.1:0-3311 GCA_035695985.1 Planctomycetota bacterium
CGCCCGAGGTCGGCGCGGCCGCGCCGCGCCGCGGCCGCCGGATCGAGACGGCGCTGTTTTGGGCGGCGCTCGTGCTGGCGCTCACGGTCACGCTCGACCGCATCGTCACCGCCGACGCGTCGATCGTCTGCACGGGCGACGAGGTGCTGATCTGGGCGGCGAAGGCGAAGGCGCTCTGGGTGTCGGGGGGAATGTCGCCCGGCTTCGAGCGACTCCTCGCCGACCACCGCGTCGTGCACGCCGACTATCCGCCGCACAATCCGCTGCTGCAGTGGTGGACGTGGCTCGTGGCCGGCCGCATGGGCGACGTCGAGAACCGCCTCGCGATCCAGCTCTTCGCGCCGGCGCTGCTGCTGGTCGCGGCCGCGGCGCTGCGGCGCCACGTCGGCCCCGCGCTCGCGGGGGCGCTGCTCGTGCTGCTCACGCTGAACCGCGGCATGACGCACGCGAGCTGGCCGGCCGACGCCGACGGGATGGTCGCCTGCGGCTTCCTGGTCGCGGTCGACGGGTGGCTGCGTTTCGCGGCGACCGGGCGGGCGACCTTCTTCGCGCTGGCCGCGTTCGGGCTCGCGACCGCGCTCTGGGCCAAGAACGAGGGGGCGCTGCTCGCCGTGCAGTTCGCGCTCGCGCTCGGCGTCGCGGCCGTCGTGTCGCGCCGCGTGCGCGCGCGCCTCGCCGGCCTGCGCGGTGCCCTCGCGTGGCTGCTCCTGCCGGTCGCGCTCGAGGCGGCGCACCGCGTCTTCAACCTGCGCTTCGGCCTCACCAACGACCTCGCGGAAGGCGCGGGCGGCACCTTGGCGGGCCGCATGCTCGGCCACCTCGACGGCGCGTCGCTCGAGGTCCTGGGGCGCGCGTTCACCCACTCCCTCACCGTCCCGCCGATGATCCCGGAGTACTTCAGGCCGCTCGTCCCGGCGTGGCTCGGGCCGTCCGACCAGAACCTGCTGCTCCCGGTCTTCTTCGCGCTCGCGCTGCTGCGGCCGCGCCGCGCGTTCGGCGCCGAGCTCGGCGTGGTGACCGGGACGCTGCTCGCCGCGGTCGCGAGCTTCGCGCTCGTCTACCTCGGCACGGTGCACGACCTCGCCTGGCACCTCGACACGTCGGTGGGGCGCGTCCTCTTCGACCTCGTGCCGGCGGCGACGGTCGCCGCCGCGGCGCTGCTCGGCGATCTCCTGCAGTCCGCGAAGGGCGGGGCCGCGTCGAGCGCGGGCGCTGCGCCGTCGAACGGCGCGGCCGCGCCCGTCACGGCGCCGGCGCGGCGGGAAGCGGAGGCGGCGACCAGCGCGGCGATTTCCCGCGCTTGACTCGCACGATGAGCCAGACGCCCGCCGCCAGCATCCCCGAGGTCAGGAGCTGCCCGCGCGTGAGTCCGAGCCACTCGAGGCCGATCTGGCGGTCGGGCTCGCGGAACTGCTCGCAGACGACGCGCGCGGCGCCGTAGCCGAGGAGGAAGAGGGCCGTCAGGGCGCCGCTCTTCGGCAGCAGCTTGCGGTGGAGCGCGAGGAGCAGCAGGAGGAGGAAGAGCCCCTCGCCGAGCGCCTCGTAGAGCTGCGAGGGATGGCGCGGGACGAGGCCGTCGGCGGTGAACGCCGCATAGTCGGGGTTCGCCGCGAACCAGCTCGGCGGCATCGGCGGCGAGTCCTTGAAGATCACCGCCCACGGCACGAGCGACGGCCGGCCCCACAGCTCGCCGTTGATGAAGTTGGCGATGCGGCCGAGGAAGAGTCCCATCGGCGCGGTGAGGCAGGCGAGGTCGAGCAGGTGCGAGAGCGGGACCTTGCGGCTGCGCGCGAAGAGCCAGAAGGCGACCAGCACGCCGAGGATCCCGCCGTGGCTCGCCATCCCGCCTTCCCAGATCCGGAAGAACTTCATCGGATCGTGGAGCCAGACCCAGCGGTGGTCGATCGCGTCGACGTCGTAGAAGAACTCGTAGCCGAGCCGGCCGCCGATCATCACGCCGAGCAGCGCGTAGGGGATCACGAGGTCGGCGACCATGTTCTCGTCGAGCGCGATCCGGCGCTTCTTCGCCAGCCGCTTCATGAACCACCACGCGAAGGCGAGCCCGAAGAGGTAGGCGAGCGAGTAGTAGCGGATCGGGATGCCGTCGGTGAGCGCCCCGATCTTCGGGAACGGGATGCGGAAGAGCACCGGCTGCAGGTCGTGGCGCCAGTGGTCGGAAAGCAGCGCGAGGAGGGTCATCGGCGGACGGACTCCGGTGCGCGCGCGGCAGGGCGCGGAAGGTGGGGGGGAATCATCGCGGCGCGACCCAGTCGGCGGGGGGCTGGGCGCGCGTCGAATCGCGGCGAACGAAGATCGCGTGGAAGCCACGGCTCGTGTTGGCGAGGTCGAGAGGCAGCTTCGTGCCGGTGCCGCCGACGAATTGCGGCATCCGGCCAGCGGGCCCGAGTTCGTCGACGCTTCCGGCGCCGACGTACTTCGCCAGGAAATCGGGCGCGAGGTAGAGGTCGTAGAAGCAGCGGTAAGGGCCGTCCTTCCACATCGCCTCGATCTGCCGGATCGTCGCCCCGCCGCCCACGCCGCTCACCACGACGTCGGGCGCGAGCGCGAGCGAGTGGTCGAAGTCGTACTTGTTGTGGCCTGGCTTCATCAGCCCCGGCTTCGCGTCTTCACGGGCGATCACCGGGTCGCACTTGCCGAGCAGGTCGATCCCGCGCCGCTCGCTGAAGTAAGGCGTCGCGCCGGCCCAGAAGACGGCGATCGACGCGTCGGGCCGCGTGTTCTCGCGGATCAGGAGCCCCTGCTGCACGCAGGCGAGCTCCGCGTCGGCGCGCCGCTTCGAGCCCGGGTCGGCCTGGCCCGGCAGGAAGCCGCCGCCGAGCCCCGCGGCCACGACGACCGACCACGGCAGCCAGAGCGGCCGGCACGGCGCGCCGTCGTCCGCGATTGCGTCGCGCGCGCCGCCGATCCGAAGGGCGAGCTGCTCGGCGCCGACCAGCGAGAGCGCGAAGAGCAGCGGCGCGACCGGCACGAAGAAGCGCTGCTTGGGGAGTTCGTCGCCGCCGGCCCACGCGACGTAGGCGAGGAAGAGCAGCAGCGCGCCGAGCAGGAAGGTGTTCGCGCGGCGGCGCGCCGCGAGCAGCGCCGCGAGCGCGAATCCCAGGTGCAGCGCGTGCTGAGACAGGAGCCGCACGAGGTAGTCGAGACCGGCGAGCGGCCGCGTGCTCCAGCCGGTCATCTTCAAGGAGTAGGTGTTGGGCAGCAGCTCGTGGTAGTAGGCCAGCCGGAAGACGATCTGCAGCAGCGGCAGCGCGACGAAGAGCGCGACGGCGCGCAGCGTCTGCGCGCGCCCG
>DASRRB010000304.1:0-7044 GCA_035695985.1 Planctomycetota bacterium
CCCGACGGTCGGAGCGCCGAGGGAGTTGCCGACGGTGACGGTGATCGTCGTGCCGAGGACGGGGAGCTGCGAGGTCAGGGACGGGACGCCGTTCGTGCCCGCGACGCCGGTTCCGTAGTTCGACCAGGCGGCGGGCACGCCGGTGTCGCGGACGAAGACGTCGTAGAAGGAGTTGGTGTCGCCCGCGATGAGGTTCGTGGCGATGCTGGTGAACGCGACGATGCGGCCGTCGCCCGAGATGGCGGCGCTGAAGCTCTCCCCGTCCGCTTCGGCCTCCGAGGCGTCCACGCTCACGCGCTCGGTCGTCCCGGTCGTCCGGTCGCGGAGGAAGACGTCGCCGACGCCGTTCGTGTCGTTGGAGACCAGGTTCGTGGCGAAGCTGCGGAACGCGAGGCGCCGTCCATCCGAGGAGAGCGAAGGATAGGAGCTGCCGCCGTCGGCCTGCCTGCCCGACGAGTCGACGCTCCCGCGCTCGGTGATCCCGGTCGACCGGTCGTGCACGAAGACGTCGTAGGTGCCGTTCGAGTCGCCGGCGACGAGGTTCGACGCCGAACTGTGGAACGCGACGACCTGGCCGTCCGCGGAGATCGAGGCGACCGAGCTCGTGGCGTTCCCCTCGACGCCGAGGGAGTCGACGCTCACCCGTTCCGTGGTGCCGGTCGCGCGATCGTGGACGAAGACGTCGTAGGTCTGGTTCGTGTCGCCGGCGACGAGATCGTCCGCGGCGCTCGTGAACGCCACGAAGCGACCGTCCGCGGAGATCGCCGGACCGTCGCTCGCGCCGTTCGCTTCGGCGCCTGCCGAATCGACGCTCACGCGTTCGGTGACGCCGCTGCTCCGGTCGTGGACGAAGACGTCGGACACCCCGTTCGCGTCGCCGGTGACGAGATTGTCCGCGAAGCTCGTGAACGCGACGACCTGACCGTCCGCCGAGATGGAGGGCTGCGAGCTGCCCGGCACGTGGCGGTTCCCGCCGTTCGCCTGTCCGCCCGCCGAGTCGACGCTCACGCGCTCCGTGGTTCCCGTCGCGCGATCGTGGACGAAGACGTCCTCGTCCTGGTTGGTGTCGCCCTGGACGAGATTCGAGGCGTAGCTCACGAACGCGACGCAACGGCCGTCCGTCGAGATCGCGAACTCGAAGTTCCAGCTGAAGTCGTCGGCCTGTCCGCCCGCCGAGTCGACGCTGACGCGCTCCGTCGTCCCCGTCTCCCGATCACGCACGAAGACGTCCCGGAGCGCGTTGGTGTCGTTCGCGACGAGGTTCGAGGCGTAGCTCCCGAACACGACGCAGCGGCCGTCGCCCGAGATCCCGCCGCCCCAGGCGTAGCTGTCGCCGTTCGCTTCGGCGCCCGCGGAGTCGACGCTCACGCGCTCGGTTTCCTGTCCGGATGCCGGCGGTTGGATCGGGAGCAGCAGGCCGCAGATCAGGAGGCCGAGTCGGCGCGCGCTGAACATCTCGTGTCCTCCGCGCCGCTTGCTCCTCGCCGGAGTCCCCAAGCGCGGCGTGAAGCAGCGATCGTACACCCCCGTCGTCGCGCCAGGCGGGCCGGCGCGGCGGCGGCGATCGCGTCAGCGCCCGAGCACCAGCTCGAGCCCCGCCGTGAACGACACGCCCTTTACCGCGCCCGGATCGGCTTCGACGGCCTGCAGGTCGACGGTCACGCCGCAGAGCACGTCGTCGTCCGGCAGGGATGCGGTGACCGAGTCGCTCCCGTACGAGAACGAGATCGGGACGACGAGCGCAGGAAGCAACAGGAGATCGCCGCCGAAGTGGGTCGGGAGCTGCGCCTGCTGGTATCCGAGGAAGAGGATCCCGACGGTCGGAGCGCCGAGGGAGTTGCCGACGGCGACGGTGATCGTCGTGCCGAGGACGGGGAGCTGCGAGGTCAGGGACGGGACGCCCTGGGTGCCCGGGACACCGACGCCGTAATTGGTCGCGGACGCCGGACCGCCGAAGCGGACGAAGAGGTCGAAACAGCCGTTCGTGTCGTTCGCGACGAAGCTCGCGGCGGCGCTCTCGAACGCGACGACCCTTCCGTCGCCGGAGATCGCGCCGCCGTAGCTGTCGATGGGGCCCTCATTGCCGGACGAATCGACGCTCACGCGCTCCGTGACTCCCGTGGTCCGGTCGTGCCGGAAGACGTCGTGGGCGCCGTTCGTGTCGCCCGTCACGAGATCGGTGGCAGCGCTCTCGAAGACGACGAGATTCCCGTCGGCGGAGAGCGAGGCCGTGGTGCTGGCGCCCGTCGCCTCCGATCCCGAGGTGGCGATGCTGACACGCTCGGTCGTGACGAGGAGACGGTCGTGCACGAAGACGTCGGTGTCGCCGTTCGTGTCGCCTGCGACCAGATTCGTTGCGTCGCTCACGATCGCCGCGAACCTGCCGTCGGCCGAGATGGCGGTCGGGTAGCTGTCTCCGTCGCCCTCCGCTCCCGAGTCGTCGACGCTGATCCTCTCCGTGACTCCGGTGGTCCGGTCGTGAACGAAGGCGTCGCACCTTCCGTTCCCGTCGCCGGGAACGAGATTCGTCGCGACACTGTTGAACGCGACGAAACGGCCATCCGCGGAGATCGCGGGACTGCCGCTGGCGTCATTCGCTTCGGTCCCGGAGGAATCGACGCTGACGCGCTCCGTGACGCCCGTCACGCGGTCGTGCACGAACACGTCGAAGGTCCCGTTCGTGTCGCCCGTCACGAGGTTGGCGGCGTAGCCGCCGAAAGCCACGATTCGCCCATCCGCAGAGATCGAGAGGCTGGAATACCCTGGCCAGAACGGTCCCCCCGCCGCCTGCCCGCCCGTCGAATCGATGCTCACCCGCTCCGTGCTCCCGGTCCCTCGATCGTGCACGAAGACGTCTTCGTACTGGTTGGTGTCGTTCGCGACGAGGTTCGTGGCGGCGCTCACGAATGTGACGCAGCTCCCGTCCGCCGAGATCGCGAACTGCCAGTTCGAGCTGTCCGCGTCGCTCTCGACGCCCGCCGAGTCGACGCTCACGCGTTCCGTGATGCCTGTCGACCGGTCGTGCACGAAGACGTCGGTGAAACCGTTGGTGTCGTTCGCGACCAGGTTCGACGTCGCCGACGCGAATGCCACGAATCGCCCGTTTGCCGAGAACACGGCGCCGGAGGCGTAGCAATCGCCGTTGGACTCCGCGCCCGCCGAGTCGACGCTGACGCGCTGGGTCTCCTGACCATTCGCCGACCCGCCCGACGCGAGCAGCAGACTCGACAGCGCGACGCCGCACCCGACCCTGCACGTCATGACGAGGCTCCGGGCGAGGCTCCGGTCGCGCGCGCCTACTTCTCGCCGAACTTCCCCAGCAGCGGCGTGAAGTAGCGGTAGTACACCTCGAGCATCAGGACGCACATCGAGGTGGAATACGCCTTGTCGTTCTCGTCGTCGAGGGCGTAGGTCTTGGCGTACTCGTCGATCGCGTCCCACGAGCCGTCGTCGCGCTGGGCGGGGAGGAGCGTGGCCTTCAGCGCCTCGTTCCAGGTGCGCCACGCGTCGCCGCCGCGCGCGAAGAGGGCCAGCGTCGAGTAGTAGAGGAAGTAGACGTTGCCGGTGCCGCGCCGCACGAACGCGTCCTGGCCGCGGTAGCGGTACTCGGACGGCGCGCGCTCGACCACGAACTGCTCGGCGTTGCGCACGAACGGGTGGTTCTTCTCGCCGAGCAGCGTCAGCACGAACATCGCCGCCGGCGTCGACGCGGGCAGCGTCCCGTAGCTGTTGTGCAGCCATTCGGGGCTGTGCGTGTAGCGGAAACCCCCGAACTTCGGGTCGTAGCTGCGGATGAAGTACTGGCGCGCCGCGTCGAGCGCCTCCTGCGGCACCTCGACGCCGCCGACCTTCGCCGACTCGAGCGCCATCACCTGCCACGCGCTGACCGACGCGCGCGGCCACGCGTCGACGCCCGGACCCTCCTTGTAGTAGTAGGTCCAGCCGCCCTCCTTGCGCGGGTCCTTGTTGCCCTGCTGCTGCATGTCGAGCAGGTGGTTCAGCCCGCGCACCAGCGGGTCGAGCAGCTTCGCGTCGTGCGTGATCGCGTAGCACTCGGCCAGCGCGTAGGTCGCGATGCCGTGGCTGTAGGCGTCGCTGTTGCCGAAGTGGCCACTCGCCGCGTCCTGGCGCGAGACGATCCACTCGAGCGCGCGCGCGACGTTCGAGGAGTACTCGCTGTTGGAGAGCTGCGTGTGGCCCGCGCCCATGAACGCGAGCACCGCGAGCCCCGTCTTGCCGACGCGCACGTCGCGGTACTTGCTGCCGTAGTCGATCTCGGCGGCGTCGCCGAAGAAGCCCTTGGGGCGCTGCACCTTCGACAGGTACTTGAGGCCCGCCTGCACCGCGCGCTCGGTCTCCGCGGTGCCGCCGCCCTCCTTCAAGGCGACGCCCTTGGCTTCGCCGAAGCGCCGCTCGTAGAGGCGCGCCGAGCCCGACGGCGCCGGCGGCGCGGTGCCGCCCGCGTTGCCCTTCGCGGTCGACGGCACCGGCAGCGCCTCGCCCTTGGAGAGCGGCGCCGAATCGACCTCGCGCGTGCCGCCGGTCGAGAAGCTCGCGCGCGCCGGGCCCTGGCCGAGCCCGGCCGCGCCGTTGCCCTTGGTCGAGCCGAGCGCGACGCTCGGCGTGAGCGCGAGCCCCGGCGCCGGCCCGCTGCCGGCGACCGGCGACGCTCCTCCGCCGTTCTTCGAGTCGGGGCCGCGGTCGGCGTCGACGCGGTCGCTCGGCACGGTGAGCGACGTGCCGCCCGGCGCGTTCGCCCCCGCCGAGGCGGGCGCCGCATCCGCGAGCGGCGCCTGCCGGCCCGGCACGCCGAACCCCTCGCCCTCCGCGCCGGTCGCGCGCCCCGCGATCGGCGCGCTGCCGCTGCCGGCGGGGTCGCGCACCGGCTCGCTCGGCGAGTCGCCGGCGCTGCCGTGCGCGTCGCCGCCGAAGTTCGCGCGCGACGGCGCGCTCGTCGCCGTGGTCGCGCCGTTGCCCGATCCGGCGGAAGGCGCCGCGAGCGCGGCCGGCCCGAGCGCGAGCGTCGGCGCCGCCGCGCCGCCCGTGCCGCCGCCGTCCTTCCCGTCGCCGCCGCCGACCGCGGCGTCACCGTGCGGCGCGTTCATCGCGACCGCGGGCGTCGCGCGCTCGGACTGCGCCGGCGCGACGTCGTTGCCGCCGCCGTGCGCGCCGAGCCGGCCGCTGCCGCCCGCGAGCTCGCTCGGCAGCTCTTCGCGCGCCGGTCCGGCGAGCGGCGAGCCGTCGGCGGGACCGAGGTCGCGCACGGCGCCGCTGCTCGCGCCGGTGTCGGGGCCGGCGAGCGAAGCGTGGCTCGGCGCGGCCGCGACGCGCGCCGCGTCGCCGCCTCCGCCGCTCGTGCCACCGGCGCCGCCGCTCGGCCGCAGGTCGGGGCTCGCCGGCAGCGCGCCAGCGCCCTCCTGCGTCACCCCCTCGAAGCGGTCGTCGGGGCCGAGCACCGCGATCACCGGCGTCGCGCCGCCGCGCCGCGCCTCGGTCGCCGGCGCGACGTCGTGGCCGCTGCGGCCGGGCGCCGCCGCCGACTCCCCGCCGCCGCCGCCGCGCGCGCGCGGTGCGGGCGAGTTGCCGCGCTCCGGCATGGAGAGCTCGTCGCCGCTCCCCTCGCCGCCGCCGCCCGCGACGCGCACGTACTTGGGCGCCGCGTCGTCGCCGAGCGCCTTCGCGATCGCCGTGACGGTCGCGCTCGCGAGCCCGCCTTCGGCCGCGAGCGTCGGCGCCGCCGCGTCCCCGCCGAGCCGCTGGAACATCTCCTCGGGGCCGCGCAGCGGATTGCCCGCGAGCGGCCGCGCCGCGGCGACGTCGCTCGGCCCGACGGAGTGCTCGCTCGCCGTCGGGGCGGCGGAGGGCGCGGCCGAGGAGGTGCGCTCGAACTGTCCCGCCTCGCCCGGCGCCGCGTCGGCCGCCGCCGGCAGGAGCGACGCGTCGCGCGTGAGCGCGTGGGCGACCTGGCCCTCGCCGGCGCTCTCGCTGCTGCCGCCGACGTGGTCGCCGGTCGCGCGGTCGCTCATCTGCGCGACCGCGTCGAGGACGTTGCCGAGGAGCTGCACCTCGTACTTGTCCTCGCCGGCCGGCGCGACGTCGACCGGCTCGACGTCGACCTTGCGCGAGTACCACAGGAAGAGCAGGTGGAGCAGCAGCGACGCCACCATGCACTTGTAGACGAGGTCGAGCGCCTCCCAGCGCCGCGCGAGCCACGCGAGCAGCGCGACCAGCACGAGCAGCGTGAGCACCGTGAAGTCGGCGAGCGTGAAGGCGGGCGAGTCGACCGGGAAGAGCTCGCGCGTGCGCGTCCGGTAGAGGTCGGGCGTCGCCGCGCCGTCGCGCACGCTCGAGAAGATCAGCGTGAAGCCGCCGTCGGCGAGCGTCGGTCCGGTGTCGTCGCCCGGGCCGTTCGGCGCGCCGAGGTCGCTGGGAGGCAGGAAGCGGCCGTCCTTCCAGAGCGCGCGCCACAGGTCGTAGCCGCCGCGTCCGTCCGGCCGATTCGAGGCGAAGACGACCACGCGGCCGTCGGGGCTGAAGGCGGGCGTGCGCTCGTCGTAGGGGGACTGCAGATCGGCGGCGAGCTTCGGCGCCTCGAAGAAGTCGTCCGTCCTCTTCGCGGACCAGAGGTCGAAGCTGCCCTGCCCGTCGGCGTCGCGGTTCGAGGAGAACCAGAGCTCGTCGCCGCGCCACGCCGGGTCGACGTCGTCGGTCGTGCCGTTCACCGAGCTGCCGAGGTTCTCGGGCGGCTGGAAGCGGTCGTCGACCAGCCGCGAGCGCCAGAGGTCGAGGCCGCCGAACCCGCCGGTGCGGTCGGAGGCGAAGTAGAGCCAGCCGTCGTGGAAGCAGGGCGCGAGCTCGCGCGCGGGCGTGTCGAGCTCGCGGATCGGGCGGGTCGCGTAGCTGCCGCCCGGCTCCGGCGTCGCGACCCACAGCTCGCCGCCGCCCGCCGTCTCCTCGCTCGCGCCGACCACGAAGTAGACGCGGCCGCTCGCGACGTCGATCGAGGGGCGCGTCTCCCCGGCGCCGGTGTGCAGCCCGCCGCCG
>DASRRB010000305.1:0-8814 GCA_035695985.1 Planctomycetota bacterium
CACGCCGCGAGCTCCGCCGGCAGGTGCGAGTCGGCGAGGCGGCGCAGGAAGTCGGCGTCGTTCTCGATCGCCTGCACCGGCGAGCTCTTGGTGAAGCGCCACGCCCCCATCGGCTCGAGGTCGGGCAGCCCGAGGAAGCGCACGTAGTAGGGCGCCGGCTCGAGGTGCTCCCAGGTCCCGCGCGGGATCTCGAAGACGGGGCGCGCGTCGATGCGCCCGACCGCGAGCGAGAAGAGCGGGTCGATGGTGAGCTCGACGAGGTAGTGCGGCGCGGGGCGCGCCGGCGCGAGGCGCGGCGGCTCCGCGATCTCCCCGAGGTCCTCGCAGCGCGCGAACTCGTGCGCCCCCGACCGCGTCGGGTGGGCGCGCGTCCAGGCGAGCACGCGCCGGCCGAGCCAGCCGCCCGCCGCGCCGTAGTGCTTGCGCAGGTAGAGGTCGAGCGAGCGGTCGTGCTTCACGGCCGCCTCGGCGGCGAACTGGCCCGCGCTCTTGTTGAAGAGGTGGACCATCTCGGCGTCCGGCACGAGGACGCACTCGCGACCCGCTTCGCGCACGCGCCGCGACAGGTCTGCATCCTCGGAGTACAGCGGGAAGTCGTCGTCGAACGGCCCGAGCCGGCGCGCGAGGTCGGCCGGCATCATGAACGCGTAGCCGGCGAGAACCGGCTCCTCCTGCGGATGGGTCGCGCTCCAGATGCGCAGCGCGTTCTTGGTGCGGCGCAGCGCGAACGCCTCGGCGCGCCGCTTCGACGTGCGCCGCCACGCCTCGGCGAGCTGCGTGGCCAGCGTCGGCAGCTCGATGCGCGGCAGGTAGAGGAAGCGGTGCGAGTCGATCCAGCCGCGCGGCCCGACCTGGCCGGCGCGGGGATGGGCGTCGAGGTGGCGCGCGAGCGCGCCGACGGCGCCCGGCACGATCAGCACGTCGGGGTTGAGGATCAGGATCTTGTCGCCGGTCGCGTGGCGGACGCCGAGATTGTTGCCGCCGGCGTACCCGAGGTTCGCGGGCGCGCGCACCACCTTCACGCCGGAGCGCTCGAGCGGCTCGAGCCAGCGCGACTGGTCCGAGGGCGAGGCGTTCTCCACGACGACGATCTCGAGTTCGCCGCGGCGGCCGTCGCGGCGCACGAGCGTCTCGCGCCGCAGCCCGGCGACCAGCGCCGTCAGCCAGGCGCCGGTGTTGTAGTTGACGACGATCGCGCTGACGTCGGCCATCGCGTCGTCACCCCGCGCGGGGCGCCGCTCCGGCCGCGCCGGGCGGCACGCCGCGCGCGCGCGCCTTCGCGGCGTGCGCGGGCGCCGGCGCGACGTCGGCGGCCTCGGCGGCGCGCTCGGCGGCGGTCGGCCACGGCAGCGACTCGGCGGAGAACTGGTGGTCGACGAAGACGAGGCCGACGTCGCGCGTCGCCTGCTCGACCACGAACTTCCCGCCGAGCGAGTGCGAGTGGTAGATGTGCAGGCCGCGCTCGTCGGCGAGGTAGGCGACGAGGCCGTACTCGCCGTGCAGCAGCGGGAGGCGCGGCAGCGTGATCTGCACGCGCCAGCGGCCGCGGCCGCTCGGCGCCTCGAAGCCCGACGTGCGCGAGACCGCGCTGCAGATCATGAGCTGGTGCTCGCCGTAGACGGCCAGCCCGATCGTGACGGCGGGCAGGTCGCGCGGCAGCTCGTAGTCGAGCTCGACGACGAGGTCCTTCAGCAGGTGGCCGCGGTCGACCACCTCGTTGCTGTGGGGGTCGCGCAGCCGCAGGTGGAGGCAGCGCGGCAGCGCGGTCGGGTCGGGCAGGCTCGGCGCGGGCGCGGCGGACGATTCGGGCGCCGCCGCCACGACGTGCGTGCCCCCGTGCGACTCCTCGAAGCCGACGCCGATCGTCCCGAAGTTGGTCCGCCGGCCGCGCTCCCAGTTCGTGTAGGCGCGCACCACGTCGGAGGAGTCGCCGTCCATCTGGACGCGGCCGTCCTTGATCCAGAGCGTCTTGTCGCAGATCTCCTCGACGTGATACATCGAGTGGCTGCAGAAGAGGATCGTCTTGCCGGAGCTGCGGAAGTTCATGATCCGGTCGATGCAGCGCTTCTGGAAGTGCAGGTCGCCGACGGCCAGGATCTCGTCGATGATCAGCACCTCGGGGTCGATCGCGGTCGCGACGCTGAAGGCGAGCCGCATCACCATGCCCGACGAGTAGGTGCGGATCGGCTGGTGGATGAAGTCGCCGAGCTCGCTGAACTCGACGATCTCGCGCTCCTTGGCGGCGACCTCCTTGCGCGTGAAGCCGTTCACGATGCCGTTCAGGTAGATGTTCTCGAGCCCGCTGAACGCGGGGTGGAAGCCGGTCCCGAGCTCGAGCAGCGCCGCGACCTTGCCGCGCACCTCGAAGGTCCCCGTCGTCGGCAGCGTCGTGCCGGTCAGCACCTTGAGCAGCGTCGACTTGCCGGCGCCGTTGCTGCCGACGATGCCGATCGCCTTGCCGCGCGGGACGGTGAAGTCGACGTCGACGAGGCCGCGCACCTCGCGGTGGAGTTTGCGCCGGCCGCCGGTCAGCCACTCCTTCAGCCGGTCGACCGGGCGGTCGTAGAGCCGGTAGGTCTTGCAGAGCTTCCGTGCGCGGATCATGAAGTCGTCGGCGGCGGCGGCCATGCGCTCAGACCTCGTCCGCGAAGAGGCCCTTCCAGCGGCGGAAGAGGCTGAGGCCGAGCACGAAGACGGCGATCGCCGTGATCCCGAACGTGAGCAGCGATGCCTGCGGGAAGGCGACGTCGCGCTCGAAGCAGAAGGCGTAGCGCCACAGCAGGAGGAGGTGGTAGAGCGGATTCGCGTGCAGCACGCTCACGGCCCACGGCGCGTTGTTCGCCAGGCCGTTCTCGACCAGCTCGAAGCGGTAGAAGACCGGCGACAGGAACTGCCAGATGATCAGCGCGAGCGGCACCACGTTGCCGACGTCGCGCACGAAGACGTTGAAGGACGCGGTGAGCATGGCGAGCCCGGTCGCGAAGACGAACTGCAGCAGCAGCGGCACCGGCAGGAATGCGAGGTGGCTCGCCACCGAGAGGCGGTCCGCCATCGGCGCGCCCGAGACGGCGAGCACGACGATCAGGTAGGTCGGCACGAGCAGCGCGAACGCGATCAGCTGCTGCACCGTCGCCACCAGCACCACCTGCGTCGGCAGGAGCTCGGACGGGAAGGCGATCTTCTTGATGAGGTTCGCGTTCTCGACCACGACCTGGACGCCGCGCTGCGTGCTCTCCGCGAACGTGATCCACGGCACGATGCCGCTCAGCATGAAGAAGACGACGCCCCACTGACTCGGGACGATCGAGTTCGCCGTCGCGAGCTGCACCCCGAGGACCACCGCGAAGACGAACCCGAACACCGCGAACTGCAGCAGCGGCTGGAGCACCGGCCACAGCCGTCCGAGCAGCGACCCCTGGTAGCGCGCCTTCAGTTCGCGCCGCACGAACGCGCCGAGCACGTCCTTGTGGAGGTACGCGACCGAAGGGAAGCGGAAGGCCTGCGCCAGGGCGGAGATCATGGGCTCGTCTTCGGTCGCGGGTGCGACGCGTCTCCAGATCGTCTCGGTTCAGCGTCCGTCGCGGCCGGGAGCGGGCGGCTCCGCGGGCGCGGCGTCGATCCACGCCAGCCGCTCCGCCAGCAGCGGACGGAGCGCCTGCGCCCCGGGCAGATCATGGCCGCCGTCGAGCAGGGTGAGCTCCAGGGATAGCCCCATTCTCTTCGAGCTTTCGACGAAGGGCGGCAGCGCGGCGGCTGGGAAGAGGACGTCGTCCCTGCCGTGCACGAGTGCGATGCGACGCCCGTGCTTCTTCGCGAGCGCGGCCCAGTCGTCGAGCGCCGAGGGCGCGTAGCCGCCGCCGAAGAGCACGGCGCCGCGCACCCACTGCGGATTGCGGACCGCGAGCGCGAAGCCGAGCGACGCCCCCTCGCCGAGCCCGGCCACGTAGATGCGCCGCGGGTCGATCGCGACACCCTTCTTCAGCTCCTCGAGCGCGAGCCAGACGCGCCGCGTCTGCGCGCGGAAGTGGACGGTGAAGTCGCCGCCGCCGCGGAACCAGCTGAAGCGGCCGGGCGCGATCATCCAGTCGCCCGACGGCGCGAGCAGCGCGAAGCCCGACTGCTTGCAGAAGTCGAGGAAGTTCGCGCGCGCGAAGGACTCGCGCTCGCCGCCGAAGGGATGGAGGACGATCAGCAGCGGGACGGGCGCGGGCTTGCCGCCGTCCGGCGGCGGCGGCACCCACGTGAACGGGGCGAGCCGCTTCGGCAGCTCGGCCTCCACCTCGGCGTTGCGCCGCTTCACCCCGGCGAGCAGCGGCGCGAAGCGCGGGTCGGCGCGCAGCGCCGCGAGGTCGGGGTCGCGCTCGAGGTTCATGGCCTGGCCGGGCTCGATCGCGTAGCCGAGCTCGACGGCGCGCGCGAGCGCCGCGAAGGCGGGGTCGGGCTCCTTCAGGCGCGCGTGGGCGCAGGCGAGGTTGTAGTGCAGGATGAAGAGGTCGGGGTCGTTCCCGAATCTCGCCGCGATCTCCTCGAGCGTGCGCACCCCCCCGCGCTCGTCGCCGCCGGCGATGCGCTGCACCGCCTCGAGGTAGCCGGGGCGCGCCTCGATCGAGACCGCGTCGCGGCCCGGCGCCGCCTCGTCCTGCGCGCGCAGCCCGGGAACGGCCGACGCGAGCGTGAGCGCGACGGCGCACGCGCGGCGCCTCGCCCGGCTCCGTGGTGGCGGGCTCATGTCTGCCTCACAGGTCGAAGCACTGCTGGTGTGCCGGCACGACGCAGGGGAAGTGGAGCTCGGACTCGAGCCGGCCGGCCAGCGCCTTCGCCGCCTCGGGCTCGCCGTGCACGACGAAGGTCCGCCGCGGCGGCGGCGCGCCCGTGAGCCAGCGCACGAGCTCGCCGGCGTCGGCGTGGCCCGAGAGTCCGGGGATCTCCGTCACCGTCGCGAGGACCGGGATGACCTGACCGTGCATGCGCAGCGTCTTCGCGCCGTTCAGCAGGAACCGGCCGCGCGTGCCCTCGGCCTGGAAGCCGGCGAGGACGACGAAGTTCCTCGGCTCGGGCAGGAGGCGGCGCAGATGGTGCAGCACGCGGCCGCCGGCGAGCATCCCGCTGCTCGACAGGATCACGCGCGGGCCGTCGAGCGCGTTGAGCCGCATCGACTCCTCGCGCGAGCTGTGGACGTAGACGCCGTGCCCGAAGCGCGGGCGACCCGGCTTCTCGAGCGCGATCGCCTCGAGGCCCGGCTCCTCGGCGAAGCGGCGGTAGACCTCGGTCGCGTCGCTCGCCATGGGGCTGTCGAGGTGGATCGCCATCTCCGGCGCCGCGCCGCTCTCCATCAGCTGGCGCAGGAGATAGATCATCTGCTGCGCGCGCCCGACCGCGAACGCGGGGATCAGGAGCGTGCCGCGCCGCGCCTGCGCCGCGGCGAGCAGGTCGGCGAGCTTGCGGCTCGGCCCCTCCGCGGGATGCATGCGGTCGCCGTAGGTCGACTCGACCACGAGGACGTCGCAGCTCCCCGGCGGCGTCGGGTCGGGCACCAGCGGCGCGTCGTAGCGGCCGACGTCGCCCGAGAAGAGCAGGCGCAACGGCGGAGAGCGGTCGGCCGCCTCGACGTCCACGATCGCCGACCCGAGGATGTGGCCGGCACGGCGCAGGCGCGCCCGCACCTTCGGCGCGACGTCGAACCAGCGGTCGTAGGGGATCGCCTTCAGCCGGGTGAGCGCCGCGTCCGCGTCCCGGACGGTGTAGAGCGGCAGCGCCGGCGCATGGCGGGAGAACCCCTTCTTGTTGGCGTACTCGGCGTCCTCCTCCTGGATGTGGGCCGAGTCGCGCAGCAGGAACCCGGCGAGCTCCGCCGTCGCCGGCGTGCACCAGATCGGCCCGCGGAACCCCAGCCGGACCAGCCGCGGCAGCCAGCCCGAGTGGTCGATGTGGGCGTGGGTGAGGAGGACCGCGTCGACTTCCGACGGGGCGAACCCGGGCGACTCCCAGTTCCGTTCGCGCAGCTCCTTCGCCCCCTGGAAGAGCCCGCAGTCGACGAGGACCCGCGCGCCGTCGACCTCGAGGAGGAAGCGCGAGCCGGTCACGGTCCCGGCGGCGCCGTGGAAGCAGAGGGAAGCCATGGCCCACCATTAAATGAAAGGGCGGGCCGGGAGTGCAGGGCCGGAGGTCGCGCCTTTTTCTCCGATCGTTGCCCGGGAGCTCCGCGTCCAGTATTCCATGCCGCTCGCGCGGCGCGATCCGGCGGCGCGCAAGGGAGCCCGGGGATGCTGGTCCTTCTCGAAGCAGCGACGAACGAGCACAACATCGCGTTCCTCTCCTGGTTCAAGGACCACCTCTTCCTGTTGACGCTGATGTGCCTCTTCCCCGCGCTTCTGTTCACGGTCTACGTGATGTTCGACGACGCGCGCCAGGCGCGGGCGCACAAGCACGAGGCGGCGAAGGGCACCACCTCGACTCATTGATCGCTCGCGCGAAGACGTCCCGCGCGCTTCGATCCTGCCCGAAAACGTCACGGGCCCGACGCGAGGGTGGGGTGAACACCCGGGGTCGGGCCCGCGATCGTTGCGGGAACTGCAGGGCGGGGCGAAAGGGCGGGGTGAAAGGGCGGGGTCGGGGGACTCGGGATTCGGAGGTCGGGAGAGTGCGGCGCGAGCGGTCGCTCAGCGCCAGACGATCGCGAAGCGGTTCGCGCTCTTGCACTTCGGGCACTCGTACGTCGGGTTGTCCTGGCCCTCCTTGAGCTTCGCCAGGAACTCGCGCTCGCAACGGCCGCAGAAGAGGACCGTCACGTTGCGCACCGCGTCGAGCGGCCGGCCGGTTTCCAGATAGGGCTTCACGGGTGGTCAGTCTCCGGGGAGCGTGCGAACGGCCGGATCGGCCGGGCCCTCGAACGGGGCTGCGCGCGACCAGGACGGCCGCACACGCAGCGAATGTACCCCGCGTCCTCGCGACGACCACCGAGCAGCAAGGGCCGAATCACGGGAATCGTCTTCCTTGCGAGGCCGGCCCTCCGGAGGGTCAGCGTTCCGCCACCGCCACGTCGGCGGCGCCGCCGTGCACGACCACGGAACCGGAGAGCTCGGCGCGGGCGGAGAGGAATAGCGCACGCGTGCCGGACGGGATCGAGAGTTCCTTCATGGGGATCTCCAGCAGCGCCTTCCCGTCCTCGAGCGCGAGCTCCCGCTCGAGCAGCACGTCGCCCTTCACCGGCTCCCCGCCGACGCGCCGCTGCGTGTAGATCTTGATCCGTCCCTTCTGCTTCGACCCGGCGACGACCACGGGCCGCCCCTCCTTCGTGCGCAGATCGACGGTGACCGCGTATTCGAGGGCGTCGCCGCTCCGCTTCAGTGCGGCCTCGACCTGCAGGTGGTCCGCGAGCGCGAGGTCGGCGACCGGCTCGTTCGACGGACGCGCGGGCGGAGCGGGCGGCACTTCCTTCGGAAGCGGCAGCGGGTAGGGCGGGTCCTTGGCGAGCGTCCCCTCCGCGACCCAGCCCTCGACCGCGACGCGCACCATCCCCTCGCGCCGCTCGAGGACGCGCACGGCGCATCCCGACAGAACCTCGGCGAGCAGCGGCGCGTCCGAGCTCCCGGACATGCCGACCAGCGCGGCCCGGGCGGGCGTGACGTAGGCGATATCCTCGCGCGGCGGCGCGCCGGCGAACGCCGAGAAGAAGGCGGCGAACGCCACGGTCCCGATGACGAAACGCGGCATGCAGGGCTCCAGGACGACACCCTCTCGGATGGACGCAGGCTCGCGGATCTTCCCAACGCTGCTCCGCGCGTCCACCGGCGTCCGCGCCGCGGCACCGCTGGCGCTCCTCGCGCTCTTCGGCCTGCCGGGCTGCGCGAAGCAGGTCTCTCCGCCGCCGCCGCCGGGGAAGAGCAGCGCGCCGCGCCCCGCCGTCGTCCCCACCCGCGGCAGCGTCCTGATCCTCACGCTCGACACGACGCGGCGCGACTTCATGGGCTTCCTCGGCCACGCGCCGACGCTCACGCCGAACCTCGACGCGCTCGCCGCGGAGAGCGTGGTCTTCGAGGACGCCTACACGGTCGCGCCTCTCACGCTGCCGGCGCACACCTCGCTGATGACCGGGCTCTACCCCCTCTCCCACCACCTGCGCGACAACGGCATCGCGGCGCTGCCCGACGGCGCCGACACGCTGGCGCGCACGCTCGCGGCGGCCGGATACCGGACCGGCGCCTCGGTCGCGTCGTTCGTGCTCGACGCCTGCTTCGGCCTCGCCCAGGGCTTCTCGACCTGGCACGAGCCGCCGCGCGAGCCGGGGCGCGCCGACCTCTACATGGCCGAGCTGCCCGCCGACCGGATGGTCGACCGCGCGCTCGAGGATCTGCGCACGATGGAGGGGCCGTTCCTCTACTGGCTCCACCTCTTCGACGCCCACTTCCCGTATGCGGCGCCCGGCAGCCGTCCGCCGTCCGCCGCGCCGGCCAACGCCGCGGAGGTGCGCGCGGAGACGCGCCGCCGCTACGGCGAGGAGATCGCGTTCGTCGACCGGGAGGTCGGCCGTCTGCTCGACGCGCTGCGCGCGCGGCCCGAGTTCGCGCAGCTCACGATCGTCGTCGCGGCCGACCACGGCGAGGGGCTCGGCGACGGGCGCGAGGAGACGCACGGCTACTTCCTCTACGACCCGACCGTCCGCATCCCGCTCGTGATCCGGCATCCGGGCGCACCGCCCCATCGCGTCGCCGCGCAGGTCTCGCTGGTCGACGTGATGCCGACGCTGCTCGAACTGCTCGGCGTCGACGCGGGGGCGCTGCGCTTCGACGGCGCGAGCGTCGCCGATCTCGTGCG
>DASRRB010000306.1:0-7262 GCA_035695985.1 Planctomycetota bacterium
CCGAGCCGGGCATCTACCGCCACCTGCTCTCCACCTTCGGCCTCGCGCCGGAGGAGACGGTCTTCTTCGACGACCGCGCCGACAACGTCGCCGGCGCCCGCGCCGAACGGATCCGCTCGTTCGTCTACGACGGCGCCGCCAGGGCGCGCGCGCGCCTGTTCGACGGCGCGTGGCGCGAATAGTCCGGCGCGCCGCCCCTCACTTCCGCAGGACGATGTAGGTGAAGAGGCCGGTGAGGACGTGGCGCGGGGCGGCGGCGGGGCCGCGGGCGGCCGGCGCCTGGTGGATGTCGACCTGCGCGACGCGGATCGTGCGGCCCGCCTTGACGATCGTCGCGCGCGCCTCGAGATCGCCGCCGTCCGGGTCGGCGGAGGCGAGGAAGTTCACCTTGAACTCGACCGAGGTCATCGCCTCGCCCTCGGCGAGACGCGGCAGGAGCGCGTAGACGGCCGCGGTGTCGGCGACCGCGGCGAGCAGGCCGCCGTGCACGACGCCGTACTCCTGCGCGAATTCCGGCCGCGGCCGCATCACGACCGTGGCGCCGCGCTCGTCGCGCTCCTTCATCGTGAGGCCGAGCAGGCGGTTGCACGGGACGTGCGAGAGATCGGGCGCGCGGTCCATCGAGTCCCCTACTTCGAAGGTGCGCGCACGATCGCCGGGCGGCGGTCGGCGAGGAAGGGGAAGCGCGCGCGCACCTGTGCGACCTCGTTGGCGTCGACGCTCCCGAGCACGACGGCCGCCTCGCCCGACGCCGACGCGCGCGGGAGGCCGAACGGGTCGAGCAGCGCCGAGTCGCCGCAGTGCGGCTCGCCCGACGCCGCGCCGACGCGGTTGACGCCGAGCACGAAGCACTGGCTCTCGATCGCGCGCGCCGCGAGCAGCGTCGACCAGGCGTGGCGGCGCTTCTCCGGCCAGTTGGCGATCACGACGAAGAGGTCGGTCGCGTCGACGGCCGCGCGGAAGAGCTCGGGGAAGCGCAGGTCGTAGCAGATGACCGGCGTGACGCGCACCCCCTCCACCGTCGCCGTGCCGACCGCGGCGCCGCCGCTGAAGTGGCGGTCCTCGCCGGCGAGCGAGAAGGGGTGGATCTTCTGGTAGTGGAGGAGCTCGCGACCGTCGGGCGAGAAGAGCGAGAGCGCGTTCTTGGGTCGCGGCTCGCCCGGTTCGGCGTAGCCGCCGATCACGTGGAGGCGCAGCCGCCGCGCCTGCTCCGCGAGCCACGTCCTGGTCGCATCGGCGTGGCGCGCGACGGCCGCCGCATCCATCGAGAAGCCGGTGGCGAACATCTCGGGCAGCGCGACCAGCTGCGCGCCCGCGCCGGCCGCGCGCTCGAGCAGCGGCGCCGCGCGCCGGAAGCTCTCCGCGGGGTCCTCCCACGCGAGGTCGAACTGCACTCCCGCGACGAGCATGTCAGCCTCCGCCTCCCGCGCCGATCCGCGCGATCCGCTCCGCCGCGCGCTGCAGCGTCTCCATCTTCTTGCAGAACGCGAAGCGCAGCAGGCGCCGCCCCTCCTCGGGCGCGCGCCGGTAGAAGACGCTCGGCGGGATCGCCGCCACGCCGTGCTCCTGCACGAGGCGCTTCGCGACGGCACGATCGTCCCCGAACTTCTCCGGCGGGAAGATCTTCGTCGTGTCGGCGAGCACGAAGTAGGCGCCCTGCGGGGTCGCAAGCTCGAAGCCGGCGCGCGCGAGCACCTCCATCAGGAAGTCGCGCCGCTCGGCGTACTCGCGCCGCAGCTGCGTGAAGTACTCCTCGCGCAGCTCCGTCAGCGCCGCGGCCATCGCGACCTGCAGCGGCGTCGCGACCGAGAAGGTGACGAACTGGTGCGCCGCCTGCGCCGCGGCGACCAGCGGCCGCGGCCCGACGCCCCACCCGATCTTCCAGCCGGTGAGCGAGAAGGTCTTGCCGGCGCTCGAGAGCGTGAGCGTCCGCTCGCGCATGCCGGACAGCGTCGCCAGCGGGATCGGCCGCGCGCCGTCGTAGGTGATGTGCTCGTAGACCTCGTCGGTGAGCGCGACGACGTCGTGCTCGCGGCAGAGCTTCGCGACGACCTCGAGCTCCGCGCGCGAGAAGACGCGGCCCGAGGGGTTGTGCGGCGAGTTGAGGACGATCAGCTTCGTCTTCTCGTTGAAGAGCGGCCGCAGGTCCTCCTCGCGCAGCTCGAAGGCGGGGAAGCGCAGCGTGCAGAAGCGCGGCGTCGCGCCCGCGAACGCGACGCAGGCCGGGTAGCTGTCGTAGAAGGGCTCGAAGAGGACGACCTCGTCGCCCGGGTCGAGCAGGCCGAGCATCGCCGAGGCGATCCCCTCGGTCGCGCCCGCGAACACGACCACCTCCCCCATCGGGTCGAACTCGAGCCCGTGGTCGGCGCGGTACTTCGCGGCGATCGCCTTCACCAGCGCCGGGTGGCCGGCCGAGCGCGCGTACTGGTTCTCGTGCGCGTCGATGGCGCGCTTGGCCGCCGCGTGGATCGACGCCGGCCCGTCGAAGTCGGGGAAGCCCTGCGCGAGGTTGATCGCGCCGTGCTCCTGCGCGAGCTGCGTCATCTCGCTGAAGATGGTCGTCCCGAACGGCGCGAGCCTCTTCGAGATCACGAAGCCCCCTTCTCGTGCACGATCACGACGCCACCCGCCCTCGGACGAGCCCGCCCGCCTGGTCGCCGCGTTCGACCGCGGCGAGACCGCCGGCCGGGACGGCGACGATCCCTCCGATCGTGCGATCCTCCGCGTTCCGGTTCCAGAGCAGGATCCGGCGCGGGAAAACCGTGGCGCGCACCCCGTCGAGGACGCTCCCGAAGGCCGCCTCGGCGCCGCCCGCGAAGGTCGACCCGAACGCGGCGCGCACGACGCGCGAGTGGCGCGCGATCTCGTCCTCGAGCAGCGCGAGGAACGCGACGAGCGGCCGGCGCCGGCTGCGCACCACCGCCCCCGCTCCGTGCGCGAGCGTGCCGCGCGCGGTGAGGTCGGCGAGCCGCACGCGGCCCTCGAGGCGCGGCGGCTCCGCGCCGCGCAGCCCCGCCTCGGGCGAGCCCTCCTCGGTCATGCGCTGCCAGATCACGGCGACGCCGAGCTCGCGCACGTCGTCGCCCGCGCCGACGTCGATCGCGCGGAACGTCTCGCTCGCGATCGCGACCTCGGCCACGCCGGCGCCGCGCGCCGTCGCGACCGACACCCACGCCGCGAAGCGCTGCAGCCCCGGCCGCGCGAGCGCGCCGACGACCCGCCCGTCGACCTCGACGGCGTGGCGCAGGTGGACCGTGCGCGGGTGGACCCACGCGTCGATCTCGAGCAGGTAGCGCCTCCCCGCGCGCACCGGGAAGTGGGTCGCGCCGCGCCGCCCCGTCCAGCGCGACGACTCGCCGACGGGCGGCTGGCCGCGGAACTGCGCCGCGTCCTCGCGCAGGTGCCAGTCGCCGGAGACGCGCAGCGAGTCGCCGCGCACGCCGAGCGGGAGGAACATCGACTCGGTCGGCACGCCGACCAGGTCGACGCACGCGCCCGCGTCGGGAGCGCGCGCGAGCAGCTCGCACAAGGGCCCGTCCGCGTCGGCCGCGAACTCGGGCGAGACGACCAGCCGCCCGCCGCGCGCGACGAAGCCGACGACCTCCTCCTGCGTCGCGCGGTCGAGGTGCGCGCCCTCGAGCAGCGCGAGCACCTCGAGCCGCGTGAGCGCGCCGGCGTGGATCGCCCGCTCGTCGTAGAGCTCGAAGTCGCAGCGGTCGCGCAGCGTCTCGGCGAGGTCGAAGAGGACGGGCGGCAGCCCCTGGTCGAAGTGGAGGCGGTGGTCGACGCCGGGGAAGAGGACGCCGACGTCGCACTCGCTCGCGGCGCCGGTGAGCAGCCCGCCGTAGCGCGCGATCAGGTCGCGCGCGCCGACCATGTGCTCGGCGTACTCGAAGTACTCGACGGCGCCGCCGGTCGCGTCGTGGAAGAGGCGCTCGACGACCGTCTCGCGACCGACGTCGACCGGCGGCTCGGTCGCGAACGGGACGGCCCACCAGCGGCACGGCGACGCGAGCCGCTTCTGGTGGAGCGTCGGCAGCGTCGCCTGCGTGGTCCGGATCCCGGCGCCGTGGCGCGCCGCCGCCTCGACGAGGCGGGTCGGGTCGATGCCGTACACGAGCGGCTCGCCGCCGTGGCCGACCTTGATCCAGAGTTGCTTGCCGGGAAAGACGGCGCGCGCTTCCGCGAGCTGCCGCTCGACCCCCTCCGCCAGCGCGCCGACGTAGAAGTCGGCGAAGTCGCGCCGCCACGCGAGGCTCGTGCGCCCGTCGGCGAGCCGGGGCGCGAGCGCCGCCGGGTCTTCGAAGCGCGTCTGCCAGGCGCGGTTCACCGCGTCGAGCGAGCCGTGGCGCGCGAGGACGAAGCGCGCGAACGCGGCGCGCGCGTGGACGTCGCCGCACCAGAAGCCGGGGTGGACGTGGTCGCGCGGCGCCTCGAGCCGGCTCACCCACTCGCCGAAGCCGGTCGGGTAGCCGGCCTCGCCGTAGTCGGCCGGGAGCGCGACGCACACCGCGTCGACGCCGTCGCCGAGCGCGCGCGCGAGCTCCTCGTAGAAGCGGCGCGCCAGCGCGAAGAAGGCGGGGTCGAAGAGCGACGGCCAGCCGCACTCGCGGTCGTGCTCGAGGCAGCGGAATCCGGTGAAACGCCCGCCCGAAAGGTGCCAGGCCGGGACGACGTGCAGCCAGGGGTAGACGACGTAGCGCAGCCCGAGGCTCTTGCACTGCGCGAGGTTCTCCTGGTGGAAGCTCCAGTCGAAGACGCCTTCGCGCGCCTCGACCACGCCCCACGCGACGTAGTCCTCGACCGCGCCGAAGCCGAGTTGCGCGAGCGCGACGAGTTCGTCGCGATGCGCGCCGGGCGCGGGACGCGGCCCGCCGGCCCGGCTCGACATCAGGTACTCGACGCTGAGGTTGCCGGAGACGAGCGGGATCATGAACCGCCAGGGATAGCGCCCGATACGCTGGCGAGCATGACCGCGCCCGTCGCCCGAGCCCGCTCGAACCGCCGCCTGCTCCTGCTCTTCGCGGTGCTCGTGCTGGCGCCCGTCGCGCTGGTGGTCGGCCCGTACCGCCGGCAGTTCTTTCCCGAGCACGTGCGCGAGCTGCAGTCGTTCGCGATCGTCGCGGCGCCGCCGCTCGACCCGGCGCGGCTCGCCGGACCCGGCTGGTCGGAGCGGGAGCGCGAGGAGCTGCGCCGCGCGTGGGACGCGCAGGAGTACGCCGCGCTCGTCGCGCGCCTCGACCGCGAGCCGCGCGAGCGGATGAACGCGGGGCTCAAGTACCTGTTCGGGATGGCGGCGCTGCTCGACCGCCGCTCGACGGTCGCGGCGAAGGGGCTCGCCGACGCGAAGCAGGAGGGCGACGCGGAGCTGCGCGCCGAAGCGTCGTTCGCGCTGGCGCAGGCGCTGCTGCTCACCGGCAACGCCGACGCGGCGCGCGCCGAGCTCGCGCCGATCGCCGCGGGCGACGGCCCGCACCGCGAGGCGGCCGCGCGCCAGCTGCGCGAGCTCTCAGCGCTTCGCTGAGCCACGGCGCGAATTCGTGCCTCGGCGGAGCCGGGCGATCGCCCGCTTCCAGGCGGGCGGGCCGCCGGGCGTCTCGAGGAATCCGGGCAGGTCGGCGAAGCGGCGGTCGGCCATGAGCCGGGCGAAGAGCGGGAAGCCGATCGCGCCCGCGCCGAGGTCTTCGTGGCGGTCCACGGCGCGGCCGAGCTCGACCTTCGAGTCGTTCAGGTGGAACGCGCAGACGTGCTTCAGGCCGACGCGCCGGTCGAACTCCGCGATCGCCGCCTCGAACCCCTCCTCCGACTTCAAGTCGTAGCCGGCCGCGAAGGAGTGCTGCGTGTCGAGGCAGACGCCGAGCCGCTCGAGGTTCCCGGTCTTCTCGAGCAGCTCGGAGAGGTGCTCCCACTTGTGGCCGATGCAGGAGCCCTGGCCGGCGGTGTTCTCGATCACGAGCTTCACGCCGGTCGCGTCGGGGTTCGTCTCGATCGCCTCGCGCAGGCACTCCGCCACGAACGAGATCGCCTTCGCGTCGCCGCCGCCGAGGTGGGCGCCCGGGTGGAAATTCAGGAGCTGCACGCCGAGCTTCGCGCAGCGCGCGAGCTCCTCGCGGAACGCCTTCGACGACTTCCTGCGCGCGGCCGCGGTCGGCGCGGCGAGGTTCAGGAGGTAGGAGGCGTGCGACATCACGCAGCCGATCTTGTCGCGCGCGACCGCCTCCCGGAACGCGACCGCCTCCTCGTCGCTCACCGGCTTCGCGGCCCACTGCCGCTGGTTGCGCGTGAAGATCTGCATCACGTCGGCGCCGAGAGCCTTCGCGGCGGGCGGGCCGTTCTCGAGACCACCGGCGACGGAGACGTGGGCGCCGAGCTTCACGGTGCGATCCCCCGGAGCGACGCGGAAGGAGACTGCATGTCAGAAGTCGACGTCCGCGGGCAGCGGGTGGCGCGACTTCAGGTAGGCGGCGGCCGCGAAGAGCGGCGCCGAGACGAGCGCGAACGGGATCCAGCCGACGCGGCCGAACTCCTGCCATTTCCCGTTCGCCGTGTGCTGGAAGAAGAAGAAGGCGTAGAGCACCCAGAGGCTGAGCGCGAGGAAGAGGCAGGCGCGCGAGGCGAGGAAGCCCGACGGCGCGTGCTTCACCTGGTCCGCGGGACGGAGCAGCTCGGGCGTCGCGCCCTCGGTCGCGATCCGGTCGCCGCGCGCCGCGGCGGCGCGGATCTCCGCGACCTCGCCGCGGATCACCGCCATCATCCAGCCGTTCCGGAGCATGAGGCGAAGCGCGACCGCGAAGGCGGCGACCGTGAGCGCGATCGCGGCGATCGCGACGGCGCGATGGACGAGCGGCGGGACGGCGCCGCTGCGCGCCGCGCCGCCGAGGATGCCGGTCGCGATCGTGGCCGCGATCGCGAGCATCGCGACGGGATAGGCCTTCATCTTGAAGCCGCGCGTCTCGCGCAGCCACTCCGGGCCGATCCCCCAGTTCTTGCGCGCCTCCTTCACCGCGAGCCCGGTCCCGAGGAAGTAGACGAAGGTCACGCTGTGGGCGAAGACGGTCAGGATGCAGACCATCAGGCCGCCGATCTGGTGACGTTCGAACAGCGCCGGATCGGGAGCGCCTCCCTGCAGCCGCAGCCCCAGCACGAGCCAGGTCGCGAGGAAGCCGAGGTCGGCGAGGGCGACACCGAGGAACACGAAGAACACGGGCGGCTCTCTGGTCGGGGACTTCGGAGAAAACGGGCGCGCCATTCTTCGGGAACGG
>DASRRB010000307.1:0-15266 GCA_035695985.1 Planctomycetota bacterium
CGCGGGCCGGTCGCTCGTGGATCGCGCGGTGCTCGACGGCCTCGCGGTCGCCCGGGAGATCGCTCCGTTCCGCACCCAGCTGCACGGGCGCGACCTCGACGTCGTGATCATCGACGTCGCCGGCCCGCGCCGCGCCGGCGCGACCGCGCTGTCGGAGGTCGACCTCTACACCCGCACGGGCCTCGCCATCGAGTGGGGGCGCGCTCGGTCGGGCGGCCGGCTCGGCGCGCTCGAACCCGCCCCCGACGCGAAGATCCGCGGCCTGCTGAACGTCGCCGCCCGCCGCAGCGGCATGTCCGGGGTCCGCTGCGTCCGCCTCCAGTTCACCCCGCCGGCGGTCGTGAACGAGGACCCGAACGGGCCCGAGGCGTCGCTCCTCTCGCGCCTGCGCGACGAGAACTGAGCCGCCGCCCTGCGGGGCGTCCTTGACCTCCGAGGGGACGCCTATAGACTCCTCCGCCTCTTTTCCGGCGGCGGAGCTGCGCGCAGTCGCATGAAGACCACGTATCCCAAGGAAGCCGACGTCCCGCGCGGCTGGCACCTCGTGAACGCCGAGGGCCAGGTGCTCGGACGCATGGCGACCCGCATCGCCACGATCCTCATGGGCAAGCACCGGCCGATCTACTCGCCGCAGCTCGACACGGGCGAGTTCGTCGTGGTCATCAACGCGAAGAGCGTGAAGCTGACCGGCAACAAGCTGCAGAACCGGCTGGTGCGCCACCACACGGGCTGGATCGGCAACCTGCGCGAGATCCCGGCCGAGCGCATCCTGAAGGACCGGCCCGAGGAACTCGTCGAGCTCGCCGTGCGGCGCATGCTGCCCAAGACCAAGCTCGGCCGCCGCATGCTGACCAAGCTCAAGATCTACCCCGGCGCGGAGCATCCCCACGCCGCGCAGAACCCGGCGCCGCTCGACGTCGCCAAGCGCTGACGAGCACGCCCACGAAGTCCGACCTCTCCGAGGATGGTTCGAGTCCATGAGTGACGATCGCACGCTTCCCCAGGATCCCGCGGCCGCTCCCGTCGACGAGGCGCCCGTGCGCGTCGCGCCGCGCCTGCGCGGCAAGAAGCTGAACGGCTACTTCTGGGGCACCGGCCGCCGCAAGACGGCCGTGGCGCGCGTGCGCGTGCGCGAGGGCTCGGGCACCTTCCTCGTGAACGAGCTCGAAGCGAAGAAGTACTTCAAGACGGTCGGCGAGCACCTCGACGTCTTCGCGCCGCTCGCCGCGATCTCGGGCGAGAAGAAGTGGGACGTCTTCGTCACCGTCAACGGCGGCGGCCGCGTCGGCGCCTCCGGCGCGGTGCGCATGGGACTGGCGCGCGCGCTCTGCAACGCCGACGAGACGCTCGAGCCGGCGCTGCGCGACGCGGGCTTCCTCACGCGCGACAGCCGCATGAAGGAGCGCAAGAAGTACGGCCAGCGCGGCGCGCGCCGCCGCTTCCAGTTCTCCAAGCGCTGAGCCCCGCCGCCTAGCGGCGGGAGTCGGACGTGGCCGGCCACAGCCACTGGTCGAAGATCAAGCGCCAGAAGGGCGCGACCGACGCGAAGAAGGGCAAGCTCTTCTCCAAGCACGCGCGCCTCATCCAGACGGCGGCGCGGCTCGGCGGCGGCGACCCCGACATGAACGCGCGCCTGCGCCTGGCCATCGACAAGGCCAAGGCCGACGGGATGCCCAAGGACAACGTCGAACGCGCCCTGAAGAAGGGCGCCGGCGAGACGGGGGGCGCCGCGTTCGAGGGGGTGGTCTACGAGGGCTACCTCGCCGGCGGCGTCGCGATCGTGATCGACGCGCTCACCGACAACCGGACGCGCACCGTCGCGAACGTCCGCAACGTCCTCGAGCGCCACGGCGGCAACCTCGCGTCGAGCGGCGCCGTCCTCTGGGGCTTCGAGCAGCGGGCGCTGTTCCGCTTCGCCGCCGCGGCCGCGACCGAGGAGCGGCTGATGGAGGTCGCGCTCGAGGCGGGGGCCGAGGACCTCCGGACCACGGGCGACGAGCTCGAGGTGGTCGCCCCGCCGCAGCAGTTCGCGAACGTCGGCGCCGCGCTGGCGAAGGCCGGCCTCGCGCCCAGGTCGGCCGAGGTCACCTGGCTGCCGAAGTCGACCGTCGAGGTGAAGGACGTCGAGGTGGGGCGGAGCATCGTCGCCGCGCTCGAGGAGCTCGACGACGACGACGACGTGCAGTCGACGGTGACCAACTTCGAGATGAGCGACGCGGTCGTGCGCGCGCTCGCCGGCTGAGAGGCGACGCGGCTCCCGCCAGGTTCGTCGCACCCCGGCCCGCCGCGCCCCGGCGCGGCGGCAGCCCCGTTCGCCGGGCGCAGAACTTTTTTCTACGGTTTCGCGCGCCGCCGTCCGATCGACGGAAGCGGGTCGCAGGCGCGCCGGACGGCGCGTTCGCGTCCCGTCGTGCGCCGCGCCCGCGGCGCGGCCGATCGCCGCGTCCGCCCGCGCGGGAAGGAGACGACCTTGCCCGTTCCATCGCGCGTCCTGCTGGCGCACTACGACGCCGCCGAGCGTGAGCGCCTCGCCCGCTTCCTCCGGGAGGGGGGTGCCGAGGTCTTCGTCGCTTCCGACGGCGCGCAGGCGCGCGCCCTCGCGGCCAAGCAGGCGCCGTCGCTCGCACTGCTCACCTGCATGCTGCCCGGCGTCTCGGGCTTCGAGGTCTGCCGCGGCCTCGGCGAGGTCGAGGCGGGCGTCGCGCCCGTCCCGGTCGTTCTGCTCTCCGACGCCGAGGATCCCTACGTGCGGGCGCGCGCGCGCCACGTCGGCGCGAAGCGCGTCGTCTTCGGCAGCGTCTCGTCGGCGCAGGTGAAGGAGCTGCTGGACGAGGAGTTCGCCGGCTCCGATCCGCTCGACGTCGCGGCGGAATCGACCGGCAAGGGCCGCGAGGACCACCTCTTCGACGACCTGCTGACCGCGCGCAAGCCGGTCATCGGGGAGAGCCTGCTCGCGCGCGTCACCGATCCGCTCACGGGCCTCGTGAACGCCGAGTACCTCTCGCTCAAGGTCGAGGAGGAGTGCAAGCGCGCGGCGCGCTACGGCCAGATGCTGAGCCTCGTCGTGATCGAGGTGAAGGGTTTCGACCAGCTCGTCGAGCGCCACGGACGCAGCGTGGGCGACGAGGCGCTGCTCGAGATCGCGGGCGTGCTGCTCTGCGAGTCGCGCGACGTCGACGTCGCCGGCCGCATCGGCGCGGCGCGCTTCCATCTGCTGCTGCCGAACACGCCGGCCGAGGGGGCGCGCGTCGTCGCGCGCCGCATCGGCGAGAACCTGCGCCAGCGCCGCGTCGCGGTCGAGGGCGCGGAGCTCGTGATCGCGGTCCGCATGGGGCTCGCGGCCGTCGATCGCGACGGCGCGCGCGCGGGCGCCGCGGAATTCGTGCGGCGCGCGGAGGCGGACCTCGCCTCGGCGCAGCTCGCCACCGACGGGCAGGGCGTCGCGCTGCGCGGCGAGACGCCGGTCGAGCCGATCGAGAAGCCCGCCGCGCCGCCCGCCGCCGCGAAGCCGGCGAAGGCCGAGAAGCCGGCGCGGTCCCCGAAGAAGAGCCGCATCGACTGAGCCGCGCGGCTCCTTCAGCGCGGGACGATCGGCGGCTCGGGGTCGAGGCCGCGGCGCGCCCGCTCGGCGCGGATCGCCGCGCGCAGCCGCTCGAAGCGCGGCACGAGGGCGAGGTCGAGCGGCGGCGCCGTCCCCTCGCCCGCGCGGTCGCGCAACCGCTCCGCCTCGTCCGCCTCCTCGAGCAGCCGCCCGCAGCGCACCGCGAGCTCGCGCGTGTCGAGGCCGAGCGACTCGCCGCCCGCCGCCTCGCAGTGCTCGCGCGCCCGCGCGAGCAGCGTGCGCGCGCCCGCGAGGTTGCCGTTGCGCCGATGGTGCAGCGCGACCACGATCTGGATCAGCGCCTGCAGCGCGCGCCGCGGCGCGCCGGTCTCGCCGGCCCAGAGCTCCTCGAGCGACTCGTGCGCCTCGTAGAAGTCGTCGCGGTCGGAGAGCGTGAGCCCCTCGAGCAGCCGCGCGTCGAGCGCGGTCGGCGTCCCCTCCGGGTCCATCAGCGCAGGCGCACCAGCGCGGCGCGCTCCTCGGAGCTGAGCGCGTCGCCGAGCTCGTCGAGCCAGCGGCGCGCGTCGAGCGGGTAGCCGGCGGTCGGCCGCACGCCGGGCCGGCGCGGCGCGAAGTGGCGGTTCAAGCGGTCGACGAAGAGCTCGCGCACGTACTTCGCGACGACGCTCGCGAGCGCGATCTCGAGGTGGGCGCCGTCGCCCTCGACCTCGAAGGAGACGCGGATCGTGCGCGCGCCGTCGCGGATCTCGTAGCTCGACACCGTCTCGCTCTCCTGCACGATCGCGAGCGGCCGCAGCGGGAAGATGGAACGCAGCAGCGGCGCGTAGAACTTGCGGCCGCCGAGCCGGTCGACGCGGATCTCGCAGTCGCACGACGGGTCGAGCGCGGCCGCGCGCGCGAGCAGCGGACCGACGCGCGCGAGCACCGCCTCCGCCTTGTTCAGCCCGCGCCGCAGCGATTCGTTGAACTCGTCCTCCAGGACGGGCCGCACCAGGCAGGCGAGCGGCTCGACGTCGACGCGCGCGAGCTCCGCGAGCCAGCGCTCGCGCCACGTCGCGACGTGCGTCTCCTCCGCCGCGACCGGCAGGCGCGGGTGGTCGCCGCCGTACCAGCGCGGCCAGCGGCCGGCGTCGCCGCCCGCCAGCTCCTCGAGCGTGGTCGGCCGCGGCGTGCGCGGCGCGCAGGTCGCGAGCGCGGCGAGCTCGAGCGCGGCGAGGTTCGCGCGGCCGGCGAAGAGGCGCTTGCTGTCGTCGATGGCGAGGCGCTCCGGCGCCGCCTCGGGCGCGCGCGCCACGAACCCCTCGCACCGCCCGAACAGGCGGCGCCCGGCGTCGGGGGCGCGGAAGGCCGCCAGCCCGAAGCAGAGCGGCCCCAGCGTCGGCCCCAGGCCAGCCTCGTCGATTCCGGCCACGACTTTCATCGGGACGCCCCTCCGGCCGATAGAGACGCGGGATTGCGCCCGGGGCGCGTCGCGCGCCGCACGGGGAAACCGGGGAGAGGCGCGATGCGACTGCTGCTGGTGATCGGGAACTCGCTGCTGCGCGACCAGGTGCGCGTCGGCCTGCAGGCGTTCGGCGACGTCGTGATCGAGGAGGCCGACGGCCAGCTCGCGCCCGACAAGCTGCGACGCCACGAGATCGACGCGCTGCTGGTCAGCCTCGACCCGGCGACGCCGGAGAACGAGCAGCTCCTCGAGCAGCTGCGCAACGAGGCGCGCCCGACCGAGGTCGTCGTCTTCGGCCACGAGGCGATCGCCGACAAGATGCGCGAGGAGCGGCTGCGCGGCCGGATCTTCTCGTTCTTCCTGTCGCCGCTCGACCCGGTCGAGTTCTTCCGGACCATCAACCGGCTGCGGCAGAAGCGGTCGCCCGCGCGCGCGCGCTGAACGCGGCGCGGCGTTGCGACCGGACGCCCTCTTCTCCCGCCTGAGCCGGATCTGCCCACGCGGAGAGATTGCCGGCGCCGCGCCCGCCGTGGAAGCGCCGGATGCGTCCGCGCGCGCCCGGCGGCATGACACTTGAGATCGCGGCCGCCCGTTCCCGAGGTTCCGGCCGGCCGCTTTCGGAGCAGGATGCCGGCTCCCGCCGGATGCGGGATCGGATGCAGGAGCGGGGCGGGCGTCGGGCTCGCCCCGCTTCATTCGTCTCGAGCGGGCGCTCGGCTCAGCGGTCCGGCAGCACCATCCCGGTGATCACCGCCTCGACGACGAGCTTCCCGTCGACGAAGCCCTGCGTCTCGAAGACGGCGAGGTTGGAGCGCGTCTTCTTCGCGCGGGCCATCAGGAGGAGGCGGTCGCCCGGCTCGACCGTCCCGCGGAAGCGCACCGCGTCGACGCCGCCGAACGCGAAGAAGCGCTTCTCCTGGTTCGCCCGGCAGAAGACGTAGCAGCATAGCTGTCCCGCGCTCTCGATCATCAGGACGCCGGGGAAGAGCGGCTGGCCGGGGATGTGGCCGCGCACCCAGAAGTCGGCGGGCGAGATCTCCTTGAACGCAACGCCGACCATCTCCTTCGCGTCGAAGTGGAGGATGCCGTCGAGCATCTCGAATTCGTGGCGCTGCGGCACCCACTCGCGGATCGCGTCGCGCCCGGCGAGCACCCGCTCGCAGTCGACGGCGCCCGGATCCACGATCGGCTCGTTCGCTGGCATCGAGCGCTCTCCCGCGTCGGAGGAGGGACGTCAGCGTCCCGTCTTCTGCGCCACCTCGAGCTGCACGGGCACCTCGCGGGAGGCGTCGCCCGAGGAGACGCCGACCTCCTGCTCCCACGTGTCGAACCCCTGCAGCACGACGCGCAGCTTGTAGGTGCCGTCGCGCACGAAGTCGAGCCGCGTGACGCCGCGCAGGTCGGTGTAGCCCATGCGGACCGTCCGCTCGCGGCCGTCGCGGTCGGCCACCAGCGTCACGCGCGCGCGCGTGACCGCCTGGTCGGCGATGTTCTTCACCGTCACCTTGAGCGCGCCCATCCGCTGCAGCGCGACGTCGCGGATCACCGTCGCGCCGGGGTCGACGCGGAAGTCGGGCTCGCTCGCGAGATCGTCGCCCATGAGCGTCGCCTTGAGCCCGTAGACGCCGGTCGGGATCCTGTTGAACGAGTAGCGGCCCATCTTGTCGGTCTTGCACAGCCGCTGCATCGGCGGGTCGGCGCCGCCGTCGAGCCGCGCGGTGTCGACGACGAGCTGCATCTCGATCCCTTCCAGCGGCGTCTGGGACGAGTCGGTGACGGTGCCGGTGATGGCGGTGCCGTGCTTGAGCCGGATGCGGAGGCTGCCGTCGTAGGGGATCTTGATCTGACCCGTCCACCGGTCGTGCTCGCGGCTCTCGCAGAGCACGTTGTAGACGCCGGCCGGCTGGCGCTCGAGCGCGAACTGCCCGTTCCGGAAACGGCTCGGCGTCGCGCCCTTCGACGCCTCGACCACGTCGCCGCGCTCGGGCGGGATCAGGTAGATCCAGAAGAAGTAGACCGGCTCGTTGCTGTCGGCGTCGACGACCTCGCCCTTCAGCGGGTAGGTGTCGACGTACTTCATCTTCTTCGTCTTGCCGTCGTGGACGGGAATCCGCTCGAGGCCGTCCACTCCCTTCTGCCACGCGGGGTCGCGCTGGGCCTGCGGCTCCTTCTCGACGACCGGTGCGGCGCCTTGCACTTCCGCGGGCGCCGGATCCGGCGGTTCGCTCTTCGCGTCGGGCACTTCCGGCGGCGGCGCCGGTGGCGCGGTCGAGCCGAACAGCATCCAGCCGACGACGCCGCCGATCGCGACGAGCAGGAAGAGCAGCGCGACGAGGAGGGTCGGCGACGACGCGCCGCACGTGCGATCGGACGGACGGTTCGGACCGTGCTTCACGAGCTTGGGGGACGTTTCCATGGGAGGGGGCGCGCGGCGCCGGACCGAGGAGCGGCGCTTGTCGCGATCCTTGCTGGGCAACCAGGCGCGGCCGCCGGAGGTACGGCGCAGGACACTAGCCGGGGCGTTGAATCGTCGCAACGCGAAGGCCGGGGCCGGTTTCCGTGCGTCGCCCCTACAATGCCGGCCCGAGAAACGGTGAAGGAGCGCGCGTGCAGGAAGGGGACGACGGCCGAGATCCGTCGCAGGGCGCGTCGCGCGGCGCAACGGACGCCGCGAGCGACGGTGTCGGCGCACCCACTCCCGTCGAGGTCGTGGCGGAGCCGGCCGAGACGGCGGTGGACGCCGCGGACGTGGTGCGGCGCGGCGACCGCTTCCCCCCGAACCTCTTCGTGCTCGCGCTGCCGGGCGTGGTCGTCTTCCCGGAGTTCACCCTCCCGCTCGTGCTGCGCTTGCCGTGGGCCGAGCGCACCGTCACCCAGGCGGCGAGCCAGTCGGAGTACCTCGGCGTCGCCGTCCTCAAGTCGGCCGACCCCAAGCCGGACGCGCCGGGCCCGGCGGAGCTCCACCCCTGCGGCTGCCTCGTCCGCATCCTGCGCTCGCTGCAGATGCCCGACGGCACGCGCACGCTCCTCGTCCAGGGGATCCGCCGCTTCAAGATCGAGCGTTTCCTGCGGACCGAGCCCTACCTGATCGCGAAGGTCTCCTACCCCGAGGAGGTGCTCGCGCGCGGCGACGAGATCGAGGCGCTCACGCGCAACGTCCGCCAGCTCCTGCGCCAGATCATCGAGGGCTCGACCGGCGCCGAGGCGCAGCAGGAGATGGGCGTCGCCGTCCTGAACATCGAGCGCAAGGGCGCGCTCGCCGACTTCGCCGCCTCCTTCCTGATCAAGTCCTACGACGTCCGCTGCGAGATGCTCGCCGAGCTCGACATCCAGAAGCGGCTGATGCGCGTGGCCGAGGAGCTGACGCGCGAGCTGCAGATGGTCACGCTCGGCAACCGGATCCAGGAGGAGATCCGCAAGAAGATCGAGGAGCGCCAGCAGGAGTTCTTCCTGCGCGAGCAGCTCAAGGCGATCCGCAAGGAGCTCGGCGAGGACCAGGACGAGCGCGAGCTCGAGGTCGAAGAGCTGAAGAAGCGGATGAAGGAGCTGCCGCTGCCGCCGGCCGCGAAGGAGAAGGCGCAGGAGGACCTGCGCCGCCTCGCGTCGCTCTCCTCCGACTCGCCCGAGGCGGCGGTGCTGCGCGGCTACCTCGACTGGCTCTTCGCGATGCCGTTCGGGAAGGAGACGCCCGACACGCACGACCTCGTCGCGGCGCGCAAGGTCCTCGATCGCGACCACTTCGGCCTCGACGAGATCAAGGAGCGCATGGTCGAGTTCCTCGCGGTGCGCCAGCGGCTGCCCGCGCACAAGGGGCCGATCCTCTGCCTGCTCGGCCCGCCCGGCGTCGGCAAGACGTCGCTCGGCCGCTCGATCGCGGAGGCGCTCGGCCGCAAGTTCGTGCGCGTCTCCTTGGGAGGAGTGCGGGACGAAGCGGAGATCCGCGGCCACCGCCGCACCTACGTCGGCGCGCAGCCCGGCCGCATCGTGCGCGGCATGCGGACCGCGGGCTCGATGAACCCGGTCTTCATGCTCGACGAGATCGACAAGCTCGGCAGCGACTTCCGCGGCGATCCCGGCTCGGCGCTGCTCGAGGCGCTCGACCCCGAGCAGAACAACAGCTTCTCCGACCACTATCTCGAAACGCCGCTCGACCTCTCCAAGGTCTTCTTCATCGCGACCGCGAACGAGATCGACCCGGTCCCCGCCGCGCTGCGCGACCGCCTCGAGTTGATCGAGCTCAACGGCTACGTCACCGAGGAGAAGGTCGCGATCGCCGCCGGCTTCCTCCTGCCGCGCCAGCGCGCGAACCACGGCCTCGCCGCGAAGGACGTGAAGATCACGCGCGGAGCGCTCGCGGCGATCGTCCGCCAGCACACGCGCGAGGCGGGCGTGCGCGGGCTCGAGAAGCAGGTCGCGCGCATCTGCCGCAAGGTCGCGCGCGAGCTCGGCGAGAAGGCGCGCCGGCGCGGGCGGGCGGGCACGCCGATCGTCGTCGACGTCGCGGACCTCCCGAAGTACCTCGGCGTCCCGCGCTTCCCGCCCGACCGGCTCGATCAGCAGCGCCCGCCGGGCGTCGCGATCGGGCTGGCCTGGACGCCGGTCGGCGGCGAGGTGCTCGAGGTCCAGGCGATGCTGATCCCCGACGCGAGGAAGGGGCTCGAGATCACCGGGATGCTCGGCGACGTCATGAACGAGTCGGCGCGCATCGCCGTCTCCTACGTGCTCGCCCACCACGAGGAGCTCGGCATCTCCGAGGCCGTCCCGAAGGACAAGGGGCTCCACCTGCACGTGCCGGCGGGCGCGGTCCGGAAGGACGGCCCGTCCGCGGGCGTGACGATGGTGACCGCCCTCGTCTCGCTCCTCTCGGGCCGGCCGGTGCGCCCGAGCCTCGCCATGACCGGCGAGATCACCCTCACCGGGCAGGTCCTGGCGGTGGGGGGCATCCGCGACAAGGTCCTCGCCGCCAAGCGGCTGGGAATCCGGGAAGTCCTCCTGCCCGCGGACAATCGGAGGGACGTCGACGAGATCCGGCCGCAGCTGCGCGCCGGCATGAAGTTCCAGTTCGTCTCGAAGTACCCGGAGCTCCTCGCGCTCGCGTTCCGCGGCGTGCCGGCGCGAAGGGCGGCGGCGAAAAAGCGGGAGGCGCGGACGAAACGATGAACCGACGGAACGGATCCGCGGCGGCGCGGGCGCTCGCCTGCGCGGCGCTGCTCGCCGCCTGCTCCTCCGAGCCGCAGCCGCCGCCCGCGCAGGCACCGCCGGCGCATGCGGCGGCCGCGCCGGAGCCGCCGCCGAAGGACGGGTCGGCGCCGAAGACGTCGTCGCACTCCCCCTCCGACCGCAAGCAGCGCATGCTCTTCGCGATGGAGGCCGCGGCGCGGCAGGCGATGCGCGACGCGCGCAACGACGTGACGAGCATCCGCAAGGAGTTCGACGACCGCGTCGACGTGCTGCCGCTCCCCTCGATGCTGAGCGTGACCGACGACGCGCTCGGCATCTTCGGCCAGGCCGACCGCGACGCGCGCGCCAAGGCGGTCAAGGTCGTGGAGGAGGACGTCGAGGCGCGCTTGAAGGGCCTCCTCGCGCACTACGAGAAGGCGCTCTGGACCCTCGCTTCCGAGGCGGGCCGGCTCGAGTCGGGCCAGGAGCTCGGCACGCGTTCGGGCTACCAGGAGCTCGACGACAAGGTCGATTCGGCGATGCTGCAGATCGCGCGCCTCGCCGACGTCGAGGGGATCGAGCAGCTCGCGACGCTGCGCACCTACGACCACGTCGGCCTCGACCGCGAGGTCCGCGAGGAGCTCGCCGGCAAGGGGATCCTCTCCCTCTACAAGTCGCAGCCGGTGAACGGACTGTTCGAGAAGGGCCAGGAGGGGCAGTCGGTCGTGCTCGTCTTCCAGCGCGACGGCCTCGAGCCGACCGTCCCGCTCGCGTGGGTGCAGGCCGTGCGCCACGTCGTGCAGCGCGCCGGCATCGTGGTCGCCGCGACGCCGTGGGCGATCGACCCCGACACCCCGAAGAAGGACGGCATCGTCGGCGTCGCGACCGAGGTCGTCTCCACCAAATACTTCGTGAGCGTCGAGGCGCGCCCGGCCGTCGACCGCGGCGCTCCCGGCTTCGAGAACCTCCACGACCACGTGGTCGTCACCGAGTACCGGACCGCGCTGCGGCGCGAGGACACGGGCGAGACGCTCGCGACGCTGGGCTGGCAGGTGCGCTGGATCGTCGACTTCCGCGGCACGATGCGCGTCCTGGTCGAGCGCAGCGACCTGATGCTCACGGACGACGCGGTCCTGCCCGGACTGCTGAAGAAGCCGGCCGCTCAGCGCAACGGCTCGTGACCGCCCGCGCCGGCCGGCGCCGGCGCCGCGAGCAGCTGCGCCGCCGCCTCGAAGACGTGGCCGACGCCGATCTCCTCCATGCAGAGGACGTCGGGGCAGGTGCGCCGCGTGCAGGGGCTGCACGGCAGCCAGACGTGGACGAGGCGGCGCGGCGCGAAGCGCGGCCCGTAGATCTCCGGGTCCTTGGGGCCATAGAGGCCGACGACCGGGACGCCGAGGAAGGCGGCGAGGTGGAGCGCCGCCGAGTCGCTCGCGACGACGACGCGCGCGCCCTCGAGCAGCGCCGCGAGGTCGGCGAGGCTGCCGAGCCGCGGCGTCGCCGCTCCGCCCGCCTCCTTCATCCCCGCGACGATCGAGCGCGCGAGCTCCTCCTCGCCCGGTCCCCACGTGACCAGCACGCGCAGCCCGAGCCGCGTCCGCAGCAGGTCGGCGAGGTGGGAGAAGCGGTCGGGCCGCCAGCGCTTGATGCTGCCGAACTTCGACGTGCCGGGGTGGAGGACGGCGTACGGCTCGTTCCGGAGGCCGAGCTCGGCGCGCACGCCCTCCGCGAAGGCGAGATTCCCGGGCGGGATCGCGAGCGGGGGGCAGGGCGCCTCTTCGGGCAGCGACGGATCGATGGCGCGCGCCAGCGCGAGCGCGCGGTCGATGCGGTGGCGCGCTCCGGCGGGGAGGCGCACCGTCTCGTGGACGAAGAGGTCGCTCCCTTCGCGCCGGTGCGAGCGGTGGTAGCCGATCTTGCGGGCGCCGCGGGCGAGCCACGCGTGCAGCCCCGACTTCCAGTTGCCGTGGAAGTCGAGCACGAGGTCGTAGCGCTCGCGCCGCAGCTCGCCGAGGTGGCGCGCCGCCGCCGCGGCCGCCCGCGGCCAGCGCAGCGGCCGGCGACCGTCGCGCGCGAGCCCGGCCCGCTCCCACACGAGGACGCGCCGCAGCCCGCCGTACAGCCCGAGCAGCGCGGCGGCGCGCTCCTCGACGAGCCAGTCGATCTCGGCGTCGGGATGGGCGAGCTTGAGCGCGTGCACGGCGGGCAGGGTGAAGAGCACGTCGCCGAGCGCGCTCAGGCGGATGACGAGGATCTTCGCGTGCGCCATCATGGGCCGCCGCAGGCTAACCGACCGGGAGAGGCATGAGCGAACGGCGTTCGCAGGACGGCCGGGTGCGGCTGGTCGCCGACGAGACGCGGCTCGACGCGCTCGCGGGGCTCGGCCTGCTCGAAGACGTCCCGATCGAGCGCGTGCGCGGCGCGGCGCCGGCGGAGTTCGGCGGGAGCGGCCGCGGCGGCGCGGTGAGGCTCGCGCTCGGCGACGCGACGGTCGTGGTGAAGACGCTGCGGCGCGGCGGGCTGCCGGGCCGGCTGCTCGGGGCGGGGCTCGGCGCGTGGTTCTTCGGCGCGCGCCGCGTGCTCGACGCGGTCGCGCTCGCGCAGCGCCTCATCGAGCGCGGCGCGACGACGGCGCGCCCCGCCTTCGCGCGCATCCGCCGCGGCACTCTGCCGGGATTCCGCCGGCTCGAGCTCGCGACCGACGAGGTCGCGGGGGCGCGCGACGCCGCGGCGTTCTTCTCGTCGGCGCCGCCGCCCGCGGCGCGTCGGGCGGCGCTGCGCGCGTGCGGCGCCGCCGTCCACGCGCTCCACGAGGCGGGCGTGCGCCACGCCGACCTGAACCTCGGCAACCTGCTCGTCGCGGACGGGCGCGCCTTCGTGATCGACCTCGAGCGCTCGACGACGCCGGCGCCGCTCACGCCGGACGACCGCGTCGAGAACCTCGCGCGGCTGCTGCGATCGGCGGAGAAGCTCGGTCTGCTCGGGACGGCGCTCTCGCGCAGCGACCTGCTGCGCTTCCTGCACGCCTACGAGGCCGGCGCGCGCCGCGAGCTCTTCGCGGCGGTCGCCCGGCGCCGCCGCGCCGGCGGCTGGCACCGCCTCGGCTGGCGGCTCTTCGGCGGCGGCCGCGCCTGAGCCCGTCCGCCGTCAGGGGCCCTTCGCGCGCTGCGGGTTGTTCGGGCTCTTGTCCCACCACGCGCGCCACTCGACGTAGTCCTTCTTCGACTCGCCGGTGAGCCGCATGAGCGAGCGCTGGCACTCGAAGAAGAGGAGGTAGTGGTTGACGTGGAGCCCCTCGATCAGGGCGTCGATCGCGTCCCAGTTGCCGATGCGGCCGAGCTCCATCGCGGCGCACGCCTGCACCAGCGGCATCGGGTCCTTGCGCAGGATGTTGAGCAGCGCCGGCTGCGTGTTGGGGTCGCGCACGCGCACCAGCGCCTTGATCGCGTGGAGGCGCACCTTGTGGCTCGGGTCGGAGAGCGCCGAGTAGAGCGGTCCGACCACCAACGGCGCGTCGGCCTCGGTCACGATCGAGGCGAGCGCGAGCGCCGCGTTCGCGCGCACGTCCTCGGCGTGGTGCGTCACCATCAGCTCGACGAGGACGTCGCGCGGCGTCTCGGGCGCCGCGATGCGGCCGATCGAGAGCAGCGAGTTCATGACGATCTGGTCGTTGCCCGAGTCGAGCGCCGCGAGCAGCGGCGCGACGGCGCGCGGATGGAGGACGGGGTAGTTCGCGTTGCCGCCCGGCTCGTCGGGCGCGGGGATGCGGGAGAAGCCGAGCGCCGCCGCCGCGACGACCTTGTGCTCGGGGTCGCTGCCGTGCTCGAGCTCGTCGAGGATCGCGTCGAAGTTGATGTAGACCTGCCGCGTCAGCGCCTGCTCGATGCTGTCGCGCTGCGAGATGTCGCCGACCTCGGTCGAGGTGGTGAGCCGCCGCCACGTGCGCAGGTTCTGGTCGAGCGACATGAACAGCGTGCCGCGCTCCGCGATCTTGCCGGCGTTGGGGTCGGACTTCTTGAGCCAGGCGAGCTCCTGCTGCTCCTTGGGGGTGAGCGGCACGGTGTCGGGACCCTGGCAGCCGGCGAGTGCGATGGCGGCGACGGCCGCGACGGAGACGGAAAGGAGCAGCGGGCCGGCGCGGCCGGCGGCGGCGCGGGCGCGGCGGCGGTCGGGCGTCGACAACACGATTCTCCTGACGGGCCGGGAGCGTAGAGACGGCCGCGCGCGGCGCGTCTTCCCGGCGGCAAGGCGGAGGAGGCTACCCGCCCGGCCCCCCGCGCGTCCGCGCAGCGACCGGTAGACTCGCGGCTCCGTCCCGACCGACGCCCCGCGCAGGATGTCGCTCCGGTGGCCCTCTCCGCAGACCGCATCGAACACCTCACCGGCGAGTTCGAGGAGATCACCTACCTCGCCGACCCGCGCTCGGGGCTGCGCGCGATCCTCGCCGTGCACGACACGTCGCTCGGCCCGGCGCTCGGCGGCATCCGCTGCTGCGCCTACGAGGACGAGGCGGCGGCGCTCGCCGACGTGCTCGACCTCGCGCGCGACATGACCGCGAAGGTGATGCTCGCCGAGCTGCCGGCCGGCGGCGGCAAGTGCGTCGTGCTCGACCACCCCGGACTCGACCGCAAGGAGGCGTACTCCCGCCTCGGCGACCACATCGACGCGATGCGCGGCCGCTTCTTCACCGCCGCCGACCTCGGCACCACCGTGCGCGACTTGAAGCAGGTGAGCCGGCGCACGCGCTTCGTCGCGACGCCCGAACACGGCGTGAGCGAGGACCTCGCCGGCCGCGCCGCCGAAGGGGTCTTCCTCGCCGCGGGCACCGCGCTCGACGTGCTCGGGCAGGCGGAGTGGAACGGCTGCCGGATCGCGATCCAGGGGCTCGGCGCGATCGGGCTCAAGCTCGCGATGCTGGCGCTGCGCGCGGGGGCGCGCGTCATCGCGAGCGACGTCAACGCCGAGCACGCGGGGCGCGCCGCCGACAACGTGCCGATCACGCTGGTCGAGCCCGACTGCATCTTCGACGCCGACTGCGACGTCTTCGCGCCGTGCGCGCACGGCCACGTCCTCGACGCGACGACGATCCCGCGGCTGCGC
>DASRRB010000308.1:0-24298 GCA_035695985.1 Planctomycetota bacterium
GTGAAGGAGTCCGCCGACCTTCAGGTCTTCGAGATCCACCTCGACCCCGACGTCGTCCGTTCGCTCCGGAACGAATGAGCGCCGGCGCGAGGTCGCGCCGGCGCCCGGTCATTCAGTCTGCGTTCTCGAGAGCTTTCGCCAGCGCTCTCTCGACTTCCGACTTACTTGCCCTCGTACCCCTTCGCCCCGCCGGCCCCGCCGCCGTCCTTGGAATTGATGTCGACGGTGATCATGAAGCCGTTGGTGCCCTTGAACTCGAAGGGCTTGTCGGTCGCCTTGTAGGTCTCGACCTCGTTCGCCATCAGGACGAAGCCGTCGTTGCGGGGCGCGCCCCAGTACTTGAGGTTCTTGATGACGATCGGCTCGTCGTTCATGCCCTGGTTCTTCTTCAGGACGACCTCGGCCGCCTTGCCGCCGTCGAGCTTCGCGACCGAGCGGTCCTTGCCGGCGGTCCACTCCATCGGCAGGTCCTTGCCGACCGTGAACGAGGCCCACTTGACCGGATAGAGGTGGCCGAGCGCGGCCTGGATGCCTTCCCGCTGCTCCTTCGTGACGGCCGGGTCGAAGTGGAGGTCGGCCCAGTTCATCTCGCCCTTGCTGAAGTCGCCGCCGAGGTCGCCCGCGACCCAGAACTTCGCGCCGTCGAGCTTGGTCGCGCCGTAGGTCCCCTTGTTCACGCGGAAGGCGTTGTTGAACTTGCAGTAGCGCGGCGGCGCCTTCGGGTCGCTGTTCGGCGGACAGCAGCCGGGGTGGTCGGCCGGCTGCGGATTGAAGTAGCACTGACAGAACATCGGGCAGCTGCACGCTTCGATGATGGTCGCGTTGAAGTCCCACGCCGTCGCCGCCTGCGCGCCGCCAGCCGCCTGCACGTCGCCGCGGCTCGCGCCGGACGTCGAGCATCCCAAGGCCGCTCCGATCAGGACGATCCAAGCCAGGTGTCGCATGCTGCTCTCTCTCTCCTTGTGATGGCCCGACCTTTGGGGCGCGGGAGACTACCGTTTCAAGCCGCCGCCGCAGGGATCGCGCGTCATGCTGCTCGCCGCACCGCCGCGCGTCGCCTGCATGACCATGCGGGACGCGGTACGGTGAGGGGGGCGCCGCGGCGGCGGCCCGGGTCCCCACGGTACTTCGGAGGAGCGCGAGTGCAGTCGGAAACGGCCGTCGCGATGGTCGGGCACGCGATCCAGTTCTCGGTCGCCCCGGTTTTCCTTCTGTCCGGCATCGGCGCGATGCTCGCCGTGATGACGCAGCGCCTCGCGCGCGTCGTCGACCGCGCGCGCGCCGACGAGGCGAGGCTGCCGACGGCGCTGGCGGAAGAGGTGACGGAGCTGCACCGTTCGCTCTCCACGCTCAAGCGCCGCGCGAAGCTGATCAACTGCGCCATCACCTTCTGCACCGTGACCGCGCTGCAGGTCTGCCTCGTCGTCGTCACGCTCTTCATGGGAGCGTTCCTCGAGTTCGCGACGGCGATCGTGGTCGCGATCTTCTTCATCGGAGCCATGACGGCCTTCTTCATCGGGCTCGTCTGCTTCCTGCGCGAGATCTTCATCGCGACCGCGGCGCTGCGCATCGGGCCGTCCTGAAGCACCGGAGGCGGGGACGCTTCGTCGGGTCCGCGGCGCGGGCCGATGGACACGCGCACGCGCCTCACTGCTTCTTCTGCGCCTCGATCTTCTTGCGGACCTCGGCCGCCTCGTCCTTGCGGCCCAGGTGTTCGAGGACGATCGCGAGGTTGACGAGCGGGCCGGGCGAGGTCGGGTCGAGGTCGAGCGCCGTCTTGTAGCACTCGATCGCCTTCTCGTAATTGCCTTCGATCTGGTGGCAGGCGCCGAGGTTGCCCCAGCCGTCGGCGTGGCCGGGCCGCAGCTTCAGGAGCCGCTCGAGCGGCGCGTGCGCCTCTTTCGTCCGCTTCGTCTCGACCAGCAGCCGGCCGAGGCAGTCGAGGACGGCGATCTCCGACGGCTCCTCCTCGACGATCTTCTTCAGCTCCTCGATCGCCTGCGGCAGCGTGAAGCCCAGTCCCGGCGTGGTCGCCTTCGTGTAGCGCTCGAGCCGTTCCGGCGTCGCGCGCACGAGGTCGGGATCGAGCGAGAAGGGCTCCGGCAGCGGGATCCCGCGCGAGTCGACGCCGAAGTAGCCGATCCCTTTCAACGCCTTCTGCCGTTCCGAGTCGAGCTCGACGCGCCCGTCGCCGTCGGCCGTCCCGAGCTCGGCGTGCTCGCGCAGGAACGCCTGCAGGTCGCCGCGCAGCTCGGTGACCTCGCCGGGCCGCTTCGCGACGAGGTCGTCGCCTTCGACGGAATCGGGAGCGACCGCGTAGAGCTCGGGCTGCGTCGAGTGGATGTACTTGAGGCCGGCGCCGGAGAGCGCGTAGAGCGGGCTCCAGCCGTGGTTGAGCCAGGGGTGGAGGCTTTCGCTGTAGACGCGCCGGTCGGGCTGCGGCGCGTGCGCGAGGCCGACTCCGTCGCATCGCAGCGGAGCCGCGACGCCCGCCGCCTCGAGCACCGTCGGGAAGACGTCGACGACGGAGACGGGGTCGTTGCGCACGGCGCCGACGAGAGCATCGCCGCCGCTGCCGCCGCCGCCTTTCGCCGGCCAGCGCACGATCAGCGGCACGTGCACCAGCGGCTCGTAGACGTAGATCGCGTGCGTCTGCTCGCCGCGGAAGCCCAGCCCCTCGCCGTGGTCGGCGGTCACGATCGTGAGCAGCCGGCCCGCGTCGCGCACGTCGGCGAGGCGGTCGAGCACCTCGCCGACCGCCGCGTCCTCGGCCGAGATCTCGCCGTCGTAGGGCGACGCCGCGCCCATCGCGTATTGCGGCGGCGGCTCGTAGGGCGAATGGGCGTCGTAGTAGTGGATCCAGAGGAAGAAGGGCTTCGCGAGGTCGCGCGCCGCGAGCCACTCGAAGACCTTGGCGTTCACCTCGGTCGAACGCACGCTCGGGTAGACGCGCTCGGGGACGTTGCCGCGGCGCGGCTCCTCGAAGGTCGTGAAGCCCTGCGCGATGCCGCTCGCGCGGCCGAGGACGACCGCGGCGACGAAGCCGGCCGTCTCGTAGCCGGCCGAGCCGAGCAGCTCCGCGAGCGTCGCATTGGCGTCGGCGAGGCGGTAGCCGGCGTTGTCGCGCACGCCGTGGCGGAACGGCTCGAGCCCGGTGAGGATCGAGCTGTGGGCCGGGAGCGTGAGCGGGCAGGTGGTGCGCGCCAGCGCGAAGCGCGTCCCGGCGGCGGCGAGCTCGTCGAGCCGCGGCGTGCGCGCCTTCGCGAAGCCGTAGCAGCCGAGGTGGTCGGCGCGCGTCGTGTCGAGCGTGAAAAGGACGATCGACGGCCGGTCCGCGGCGGCGGGCGCGGCAGGCGGCGCGCCGGCGGTCGGCGCGGGTGCGGGGGGCGGGGACCGCGGCTTGCGTCCGAGGATCGCCCACAGCGCGACGCCGATCGCGAGCCCCACGGCGAGCATGCGGTGGAAGCGGGGACTCGGGGAGTGCACGCGGCGGGACCCTCGTCGGACACGCGGAAGCGTTGTCGAAGTGTACGGCAATTTGTCCAACATGGTGGACCGCAGGAGGAGCCGTCCAGATGGGCGAGCGAGGCAAGGTCCGCAAGGTCCGCAGAGTCCGCATCGGCATCTCCGCGTGCCTGCTCGGCGAGCGCGTCCGCTGGAACGGCGACCACAAACGCGAGCCCTTCCTCGTCGAGACGGTCGGGAAGTTCGTCGAGTGGGTGCCGGTCTGCCCCGAGATGGAACTCGGACTCGGGACGCCGCGGCCGCCGGTTCACCTGGAGAGGGTCGCGGCCAAGGACGGCGGCGGCACGCGCCTCGTCGAGATCGAGAGCCGCCGCGACCTGACGAGGAAGATGGACGCGTTCGCCGCGCGGCGCGTGCGGGAGCTCGGCGCGCGCGATCTCGACGGCTTCATCCTGAAAAGCGATTCTCCGTCGTGCGGGCCCGGGCGCGTGAAGGTCTGGAGCGGCAAGAGGTCGACACGCACCGGCCGCGGCCGCTTCGCCGAGGCGCTGCTCGCGGTGCTCCCCGGCCTGCCCGTCGAGGACGAAGTGCGACTGCGCGATCCCGTCGTACGCGAGAACTTCTTCGAGCGCGTCTTCGCGACGCGGCGGCTCGCCGCCGCCGACCGCGCGCGCTTCATGGCGGTCCTGCGCAAACGTGCGAAGGCGAGCGAGTGATGGCGACGTCAGTGTTCCGAATTGCGCTGCCGGTCTCCGCGGCCGAGCTCAACGAGTGGCACGCGCGGCCCGGTGCCTTCGCGCGGCTCGCGTCGCCGTGGCAGCGGATCGAGGTCCTCGAGGCCGCGCGCACGCTCGACCCCGGCGCGCGCGCCCGCGTCCGCCTTCACGTCGGCCCGTTCCCCGTCGAGTGGGTCGCCGAGCACGTCGAGCACGTGCCCGGCATCCGCTTCCGCGACGTCGCGCGGAGCGGGCCGTTCGAGAGGTTCGACCACACCCATACGTTCGGGCCCGGCGGCGAGGGGAGGAGCGTGCTCGAGGACCGGATCGAGTGGGAGCTGCCGTTCGGGAGAGTGGGGCGGCTGGCCGAGCCGTTCGCGCGGCGCGAGCTCGCGCGGACCTTCGCGTACCGCCACCGGATCACGGCGTGGGACCTTGCGTGTCATGCGAGGTGGCCGGTGAGCCGGAAGAAGTGGCGGGTGCTCGTCACGGGGGCACACGGGTTGATCGGGTCGGCGCTCGTGCCGTTCCTCACCGCGGGCGGTCACGAAGTGGTGACCCTTTCGCTGCGCGGGCCGTTCGAACCCGCGCTCGGCGAGGAGCCGTTCGACGCCGTCGTCCATCTCGCCGGCGAGCCGATCGCCTCCGGTCGCTGGACCGCCGCGAAGAGGGAGCGGATCCTCATGAGCCGCGTCGACGGCACGCGGGCACTCTGCGAGTACCTCGCCCGCCGCCGCGTGAAGCCCTCCGTCCTGATCAGCGCCTCCGCCGTCGGCTTCTACGGCGACCATGCCGACGAGGTGCTCGACGAGCCGATCCTTGCCGGTTCCGGATTCCTCGCCGACGTCTGCCGCGAGTGGGAGGCCGCGACGCGCGTTGCGAGCGAAGCCGGCATCCGCGTCGTGAATCTGCGGCTCGGCGTCGTCCTCTCCGCCAGTGGGGGGGCGTTGCGCAAGTTGCTGATGCCCTTCCAGCTCGGCCTCGGCGGCCGCATCGGAAGCGGCCGGCAGTACATGAGCTGGATCGCGCTCGACGACCTGCTCGGCGTCGTCGCCCACCTCCTCGACGACGAGTCCGTGAAGGGACCCGTGAACGCCGTCGCTCCGAATCCCGTCACGAACGCCGACTTCACGGCGACGCTCGCGCGCGTCCTGCGCCGCCCCGCGCTCCTTCCCCTGCCGGCAACCGTCGCGCGCGCCGCATTCGGGGAGGTCGCCGACGAGCTGCTGCTCGCGTCGCAGCGCGTGATTCCCAAGCGGCTGCTCGAAACCGGCCACCACTTCGGCTGGCCGTCGCTCGAGGCGGCATTGCGTCACGTACTCGGTCGGATCGATTCGCCCGCCGAGTCGGGACGACCGCCTCCGGGAAACGACGAGCGACGACCCGCGCTCACGGCCGATCGCCGCGCTCCTTGAGGATCTCGAGAGCGCGCGCGACCTCCGGCCAAGGATCTGTTCCTTCGCCCGCGTTCACGCCCCTTCGAGCTCGAAGGTCGGCCGCCGGATGTGTCGGTCTCGCGCAAGGACACCGAGGCTGAGGATCCCGAAGAAAACCGTCAGGACGGACAGGAAGATCCGGTCCCCGAGCCGTTCCGTCGTCAGCTCCGCGCCCAACCGCACCTCGAATCCCGTCGGCGCACCGAGCCACGACAACGTGATCCCGACGAACGCCGCGAGCGACGTGACGCCCGCGAGGAAGGCGAACGCCGTCGAGACGTTCATGAACAGCGCCGAAGTCGAGAGCGTCCCGATGAATCGCCGAATCATGGCGGTCTCCCTTCCATCCTTCGCGTCGTCGTTCAAGCGCCGGGTCGAAGCAGTTTCTCGAGTTCACCGATACGCGACAGAACTGCGTCCTGCGGTTCCGCGCGGACGTCCGCCGGCCGAGCATTATCGTCCCGCACGAAGGAGTTGCCAGGAGGGTGGCGGCCGCGCCGAGCGCGAAGCGTCGTACGTCAGACGACATGCACGCGCTCGTCCTCGGCGACGCCGCGCTGCACGAATCGATGGCGCACTCCCAGGACGATCCGCCGCCGCGCCTCCATCGCTGCCTCGCGTGAGGGAAACGCCGACTTCGGGATGTTCATCGCCTGCCGCGGCTGCACGAAGAAGAGGAAGCAGCTCTTCGTCTCGAGCACCGACGTGAACGCGTTCCACGAGTAGGCGGCGTTCGCGAGCGGTCTTGCGAGCCGCACGCCGCGCGAATCGAGGGTCAAGGTCGCTACGCCCTGGAGAATCGGCGTTGCCGAAAGCCGGACGGACTGGCGGAACACCCGCGTCTTCGTGACCGACGTCAGCGACCAGAGGGCGACCGCTCCGGCGAGTGCCGCGGCCATCGCGTACTGGCGCGCATCCATCCGGGAGGAGAAGAGGTACGCGAAGGCCTGCCAGACGAGGACCGTCCACGCGACCGTGAAGATCATGAACAGGCGCGGCTTGTTCATCGATTCGAACCGCGCCTTCACGAGGTCCTCGGCCGTGATCGTGAACGACACCGTCACCTCGCCAGGAGGACGACCGGATCCGTCGCCGGGCTCGGCGGGAGGCGGCTCTTCGCGCGCTCCATCCATGACGCAGGGCTCTCCGAGGGGAGGTTCGAACCGATCACCCTGAATGCCGCCGACGGGACGAGTTCGTCAGGAATCGCACGCGGTCACGTGTCGGTCGGCGTCTCGTCCCACCGGTTGCCCGGCGCGTAGCCGCAGAGCCAGTTCAGGGCCTTGTGCCGCTCGAGGGCGATCGAGCCCAGAGACGCCCACTCGTCCGGGCTCGCCTCCCGATAGGGCCGGCCGAACACGGGAAAGTCGTCGGCGAGCGCGAACGGGAACACGCCGTCCTGCGCCGCGCGCATCGCGACGACGCGGACGACGTCGTCGAGGGTCTCACCCTCGGGCAGCTGCACTTCTGTTCTGTCCTCTTGGAGCTCGCGCGTCCGGCTGCGCCAGTGCCAGAGCTCGGCGACGTCGCGCGCTCGCTCGATCTCCCGCCGGTCGCGAAGTTTCGACGCCGCGGGCGGGCCGTCGCCCGTGGAGAAGAATGAACGACCCTCGCGCGGGGGCTCGGACTGCACGTCGTAGGGCGCCAGCGCTTCGACGTGTCCGAGCGCCCAGAGCAGGACCCGCAAGGACTCCGCCGACCACGACACGTCGATCAGATCCTGCGGCGGCACGCGGTGCGGCGCCGCCTCGACGAACCGCCGCTCGGTGTCGGTCATCCGCGACCAAAGCCCCTTTGCGACGAGCCACTTTGCGAGCTCCGACCGTCGCGCGGCCGCGCTCGCCGCCTCTCGAGCGCGAGCTGCGTCATCGCGTGTCGCAAGGAAAGGCATCAGCGCCGCGCCCGCCGCGAGCTGACCCTCGAGGATGGTCGCGCGCGCGACGACGGCGTCCAGCTCGGGCGGCTCGGTCCGACCGTCGGGCGAGTCTGCCAGTGGCGGATCGACGCGCGATTCCGGCATGGAGTCCGTAGCTCCCACGTCCGTCGAATTGGAACGCCCGGCGGAGACTCGAGGTCAGCGGACTTCGGCCGCCGGAAGGCTGCGGGGTCTCCTGGCGCGCCAGGCGCCGTATGCAAGGAGCAGGGAGACCCCCGTCGCCCAGGTCGACAGCCGGGCCGCGGAATACGCGTCGATCGTGGCCCAGCGGAACGCCGTCGCGGATCCCATCAGAGCTCCTGGCGCAAGCGCGCTGACCAGAAGTGCCTCGACGACGTGGCTCATGGAAATGAGACCGAGCACGACGAGAAGCAGCGCCGGACGCTTTCGGCGCATGACCGGTGACCTGGAAAGCCACAGGCATCCGAAAAGCAATGGCGCATACGCGAGCCCGCGAACCAGGTCGTCTCGGACCTCCGCGCGGACGCCACGGATCAGGATCTGGGAACCGTCCCTGGGGAGTGGAAGGACGCCGTCGAAAACGAAGTACGCAGCAACTGGGAGCACCACGAGCATCAAGGCCACGAGCAGCTCGTACGGCAGCCGGGATCCTGGGTGCGCGCCACCCTGGGCTTTCGACGATCGAGGATGCGACGACCCAAGGATGCAGACGAGCATGTCGAGGCCTCTACGACGGGCTGCTTGACAACTGCAGATCAACTGCAAGTACGCGGACGTCCAAAGTTCGGGGGCCATCGCTCCCGCGACCTTGGCAGCTGCATCCGCATGTCAGGCCGCGTCCCACCGTTGGCGAGACATTCAGTTACTTCAACGCCGTTCGCGTCTCGATGCACACCTTTGGATGAAGGAGGACTTCAGTCACGTCCACAGACGCCCAGGAGGGGCATTCATCGCGCCCAAAGACGTGGAGGACAAGCGTGCCATTCTCCGGCGACGGTACTGCTTCAATCGCCGCGGCCCGCATGGATCTCGTCACGCCAAGCGAGCCGCGAGACGGACTTTCGAGTTCCAGGGTGACGTCCTTCGCGATTCCTGAGCTGAAGAAGTACAGCGATCCGTCGGAGAACTGCGCCATGGCCGGCGCCCGCAACTTTGCGTATGGAAGCAGGCTGATTGGTTCATTCGACTTGAAGTCGACCGCGACTTGCGCCAGGTGCTCCTTCATCGCGCCCGATGAGTCGCAACCCGTGAACACCATCGACGTCAGCGTAACCGTCGCCGATACGAGCCGCCTCGACCACATCGACGTCCCTCCAACTTGGGTTCCTCGTCGCCGCGGACACCGTTCCGGCACCGGCCGAACTCGAATTCGGCAGGATCCAGGATTCTAGGACGACCGGGCGCGCGGAGCCGGGTCGATTCCGATTGGAGGAACGCGTCGAGCAGCGAAGGCATTCATGGGCGTCACTCCTTCTTGCTCGCGGGCGGCGCGAGCAGGGTTTCCTGCAGCGTCCGCTCGAACGTCTCTCCCGTCCGCTGCTGGCGCGACTGCGTGAAGTAGAAGACCATCAGGTCGCGGTCGGGGAAGGCGTAGGCGAAGGTGCCGTCCGAGCCGTTGTGGCCGAAGGCGACGACCTGCTTGCCGGGCGCGCGCTTGGGGTCGACGTAGATCATCCAGAACTGGCCGTAAAGGAGCTTCCAGCCGCGGAAGCCGACGGGTGAGCCGAGCATCGCAGGTCCCGGTGCGAGCGCGCGCTCCACGGCCTCCTTCGTGAGCAGCCGCTTTCCGCCGGCCGCGCCGCCGTCCATCCAGAGCGCGAGGAAGCGCGCGTAGTCGTCGATCGACGCGTAGAGGCTCTGCGACGCCAGCAGGAACTTGAAGATCGGCGGCTTTCCGGGCTCCCAGTACCGCGTCCACTTCTCTGCGCTGCCGACGTAGAGGCCGTGCACGCGCGGCAGGCGCGGGTCGCTGTCCTTCAAGATGCCGATCGTGTCTTTCATCGCGAGCGGCTCGAACAGCTCCTCGGCGAGAAACCGGTCGAGCGTCTTGCCCGAGAGCTGCTCGACCAGCGCGCCGAGCGTGTCGGCACCGTCGTCGCTGTAGTTGAAGAACTGTCCGGGCTTCGTCTTCGGCCCGAACTCGCCCGCGAAGTCGGCGATGTCGGGGAGGTCCTTGGCGTCCGGCAGCGGCCGCCGCCCCAGGAATTGCGACATGGGCAGCCCGCCCGTGTGCATGAGCAGGTGGCGCACGGTGATCTGCGCCGCGTCGTCGTGGTCGAAGGAGTGGAAGTACTGCGCGATCTTGTCGTCGAGTGAAAGCTCGCCCCGGTCGACCAGCATCTGGATCGCCGTCCCGCAGACCGGCTTCGTCATCGAGCGCACGCAGAAGATCCCGCGCGGCGGCATCGCCACCTTCTTCTCGAGGTCCTCCCATCCGAAGGTCGCGCGGTACGCCGTGCGGTGCTTCGCGACGACCACCAGCTCGGCGCCGACGATCTCCCCGTCGTCGACGAACGCCTGGACCTTCGCGCCGAGCCGCGCGAGCGCGTCGGGATCGAGGCCGACCTCGGTGGGCGCGGCGTCGGGAAAGGCCGACGCGGGCGCCGCGGCCGGAGCGGGGGGCACCGGCGCCGGCGCCGCCGGCTTCGCCTCCTGGGTGACGAGGAACGCGAGGGCGAGCGCGATCGATCCCACGGCCGGCTCCGGTCGGAATCGGGGCGCGGCGATCCTACGCGGAGTCCTTCTCCAGCAGCTCGACCGGCCCGTCGACCTCGAGCGCGAAGCGACCCCGCCGCACCGGCACGAGGCGCACGTCGGCGCACTTCTCCTGGAGCCGCTTGCGGAGCAGGATCAGCCGCGTCTCGAGGTTGTCCTTCAGGGGCGGCAGCCCGAGCGTCGGGTCGAGGCGCAGCTCGCGGTTGGTGAACTCGACCTGGCCGTCCTTCACGCGGCGCGTGAGCAGCTTCCAGAAGATGCGGCCCGGGACGTTGCGCACCAGGTACTCGCCGTCGACGAAGATGCAGTCGTCGTTCTTGTAGTAGACGAAGCTGCGCGCGCGCGCGGCCGCCCCCGTCTTCGGCGTCGCGCGAGCCGTCGCCGCCGCACGCGCCGTCGCGGCCGGCCCGCCGTCGTCGTCCGCCGCCTGCATGCGGTCGATGCCGAGCGCGATCTGGTTCGCGACGATCTGCAGGAACGCCTCGTCCCACTCGTCGAAGTGGAGCGGGTCCTTGCTCTCGACCGCCAGCACGCCGACGAGCCGCTCGCCCGCGAGCAGCGGCAGCGCGAGCTGCGCCTGCGCGTCGCACAGCCCGGACAGGGGGATCTCCGGCGCGAGCCCGGCCGCGCCGCCGGCCTCCTCGACTCTTCCGCGCACGGCGCGGCCGTAACGAAGCTGGCACGAGACGCCGGTGATGCGGACCATGCGGCGGCTCGCCGCGACGGTGCCGATCATCCCGTCGCCCGCGGCCACCTCGGCGCCGATGCCGCCGGTGCCGTAGCCGCGGCTCGCGATGGTGACGAGCCGCTTCGTGCACTCGTCCTGCAGCAGCACCATCGAGTGGGAGAAACCGAGCAGCTCGTCGAGCGCGAGCAGCGTGCTGTTCAGGAGGTCGTCGAGGTCCTTGGCGCGCGCGATCCGTTCCGAGACGACCTGCAGCCCGCGGATCTCGGTCATCGGCCCGCCGGTCACCTGCGCCGACGGCGCGAGATCCAGGAGCGGGTCGGCCGGCAGCAGGAAGCCATCGACCGGCGCGAGCTCGAGCACCTCGTAGATGTCGGACGAGATCAGCCGGAAGACGCCCGCCATCCCCGTGTGCGACGCGATCACCTGGATGCGCAGCGCCATCGTGTCGAAGAGCGCGCCGCTCGTCTCCGAACGCAGGAAGCGCAGCTTCAGGCGATACGCCTCGAAGGTGACCGGGTCGTAGATCACGACCGCCGCGTAGGGGTTCTCCTCGACGTTGCGCTTGGTCTTGTTGAAGAACTGGCAGGAGAGCGCGACGTGGCGCGCGTCGACGTAGTAGACCTGCGAGAGGTACGTCACGTTCGGCTCGCCGTCGCGCGAGCAGGTCGCGATCAGCGACGGGATCACGCCCTGGAAGCAGGAGTGCAGGCTCTCGAGCGCGAGCGCGCCCGCGGAAGGGGTCGTCACGAGCCGCCCTTCCTGCCGCCCTCGGCGGCGAGCAGCGGCGCGCCGGCGCCCGGCCCCGGCGTCTGCACGAAGACCGACTCGACGCGCACGCGCACCGCGTGCGCCGGCCAGGAGTTCAGCCGCAGGGTGCGGCGCGGCGGCATCCCGATGAAGGCGAGGTTCTTCACGAACTCGCCGCGCCAGCGCTCGATCGCGGCGCGCTCCTCCTCGCCGGCGGGGGCGACCGCGACGGCCTGGCCCTTGATCTGGATCGAGCGGTGGTCCTCGATCCGGGAGAAGCAGACGGCGATGCGCCGGTTCTCCGCGAGGTTCTCCGCCGTGGTCGCGCCGGTCGCGAGCGGGACGAAGACCGTGACCTCCTTGCGGCCGCGCTCGACCCTCGCGCCGACGGCCCGCACGCACTCGGGGAAGAGGCGGCGGTCGCGCGTGCCGACGAGGATGCTGACTCCCGACTGGCAGAACGCGACCAGTTCGGTCGAGATGGCCTGGCCCATGGCGGGCGGGATCGTAGCGCCGCCCGCCACGGGCGTCAGCGACTTCGGATCAGCGCGCGTCGGCCGGCGGACGCGGCTCGGGCACGGCGTTCTTGACGGCAGGGAGGGTCCGCAGGAAGGCGAAGATCGACTTCAGGTCTTCGTCGTCCAGGTTCGCGAGCGCGGGCGCCGGCATCGGCGGGAGGAGCGGACGGCCGCGGCCCATGTGGCGGCCGGTCTTGATCGTCGCGACGAAGTCCTCCTCCTTCCACGAGCCGAGCCCGGTCTCGACGTCGGGCGTCAGGTTCGCGGTGAAGCTCGTGCCCCAGGGGCCCGACCACGCGGTCATCTGGTCGTTGCCGGTGAAGGCCCACGGTCCGGCCGGCAGCGTCGGCGCGGGCGGCAGCTCGACGTCGTGCGGGTGGCCCGAGAGCATCCGCTTCACGTCCTCCTGCGGTCCGTCGGGCCCGAACGTCTTGGGCGTGTGGCAGTCGGTGCAGCCGTACGACGTGACGAGGTAGCGGCCGCGCTCGACGCGCGCGGCTTCGGTGGCGGCGCCCTTGTCGCCGGTGAAGGCGACGAGCGTGGCGGCCCCGAAGAGGACGGCATAGGTGACCTGGACGGCGCGACTCAACATGGCGTTCACTCCTTCTGCTGGGGAATGGAGGGGGGATTCGAAGCGGGGGGAGCCGCCGGCGCCGCGGGAGCGAGCTCCTCGCGGATCCAGGCGGTGATGAGCTCTCGGGCCTGCTCGTCGACGACGCGCGTGCCGAGCGGCGGCATCTGCAGCAGCGGGTCGCGTGTCGCGAGGCGGCGCGCCAGCACGCTGCGATCGGGGTCGCCGGCGGAGACGCGCACGCCGTCGGCGCCGCACGCCGACTTGCAGGCGCTCTTCACGCCGAGCGTGGTCGCGAGCGCGGGCACGCAGCCCGGCGCGGCGCCCTTCGTGTGCGTCAACGGCTGGTGGAGGTCGAGGCCGAGATTCAGGAGCGGCCCGCTCTTCTCGCTGCGGTTGTGGCAGTGGCCGCAGTTGGCGTGGAGGTAGCCGAGCGCGGCGCGCTCCCGCGGCGTGCGCGCCGCGATGCGCGGCGGCGTCGCGACCAGCTCCTGCGGGAGGCCGCGCACGAGGCCGCGGCGGACCAGCGTCGCGAGGTCGACGTCGTCGGGCTTCGCAGGCTCGGAGTGGAGCGCGAGAGGGTCGCGGTCGCCCGAGAGCTGCAGCGCGCTGACGCCGAGGACCGGGCTCGCGTTGGCCAGGTGGCAGGCGACGCAGTCGTAGCGCGACGGGACGTCGTAGCGCGTGCCGTTCGCCGTCCGGGCGGCGCCGCGCACGCCGCGCTCGGGCGCCAGCACCGCGTCGCGCCCGTCCTCGCTCCAGACGTAGCTCGCGAACTTCCAGGCGCCGTCGGCGCCGCGCTCGAGGTAGCGCGTCTCGACGCGCCGCCCGAACGAGAACTCCTTCCAGAGCTTCGTGCCGACCGGGAACTCCCACGCATCGGCACACGACGCGTCGATCGCCGTGCCGGGCGGGAGGCGGAGCCAGCGGCGCTTCGTCGCGCCGTCCGTCCAGAGCGGGTACTGCGGCGAATAGGTCAGCACGCCGGGCGCGAGCGTCCCGGCCGTGAAGTCGGCGTAGAGGCCGGTGTCGGCGAGCCGCTGCGGCAGCTCGTCGGCCGGCGCGCCGAGCAGCGCGATCGCCAGGAGCGTCGCGAGCGCCGTCACGCGGCGTGCCCCGCGGCGAGCTTCTCGAGGGCGCCGCGCTCGAGCGCGTTCACGGCGGGCAGCAGCAGCGCGAACCACTCCTGCATGCGCGCCGGCGGGATCGCGGCGACGATGCGGCCGTGGAATTCGAGGAGTTCCGCGTCGGTGAAGTGGGCCCAGAGGAGGCGGTTCACCTCGACCTCCTCGCGCTTCATGTGCAGCAGGTGCTCGGCGACCAGCGTCCCGAGCGCGTCGTGGAGCCGCCGTCCGAGCGAGAGCCGTTCGGCGGGCGGCGCGCCCGCGAGCCGCTCGGAGAGGCGCACCACTTCGTGCTCGAGGCCGCCGATGCGCGCATGGGCGGCGTGCAGGTCGGCGGCGAGCTCGCCGGCGAGGCGCGCGACCACGGGCAGGAGCACGCGATCCTCGTGGTCGGCGTGCTCCGACAGGAAGCCGGAGAGGCGGAGCAGCGCGGCGGCGACGGCGGCGGCCTCGGGCGCGAACGCGAAGTCGCAACGTGCGACCTGCTGCACGGCGTCGAAGAGCGCCGCGCGCAGCGCCTTGTGGATCGGGGTGAAGAGGTCGAAGCGGGTCGTCATGTCGGGTCTCCTCGTGACGGCGAGGAGAATCGACGAGGACGCGCCGCCGCGCACCCTAAGAGTCCCTTCCAAGTTTCCTAAGTTGTCCCTAAGCGGCGTCGCTCGCGCGTGCGATCGGCCGACTATGCTCGGCGCGACGCGGCGCCACGCGCGTCCGCGCGGCAAACGGGAGGGACGATGCGGCTCGCGAAGATCGTGGCCACGCTCGGTCCGGCCTGCACGGAGCCGGCGCGGCTGCGCGCGATGGTCGAGGCGGGGCTCGACGTCGGGCGGCTCAACTTCTCGCACGGCGATGCGATCGGGCACGCGCAGGCGGTGAAGGACCTGCGGGCCGCGGCCGCCGCGGTCGGCCGGCCCGTCGCGGTGCTGCAGGACCTCCAGGGTCCGCGCATCCGGCTCGGCCGCCTCCCCGACGACGCGGTCGTGCTGAGCGACGGCGCGCGCGTCGACCTCGTGCCGGAGGCGACGTGGAAGCAGGCCGCCGCGAAGGCGCGCCGCGGCGTCGCGGTCCTGCCGACGACCTACGCGCGGCTCGCCGCCGAGGTGCGCCGCGGCGAGCGCATCCTCCTGCGCGACGGCACGATCGAGCTGCGCGTCGTGCGCGAGGACGGTCCGCGCGTCTCGTGCGTCGTGGTGCGCGGCGGCGAGGTGAAGACCCACACCGGGATGAACGTCCCCGACTCGCAGCTGAGCGCGACGGCGCTCACGGCCAAGGACCGCCGCGACCTCGTCGCCGGCGTGGAGATGGGGGTCGACGCGATCGCGCTCTCGTTCGTGCGGCGCGCCGCCGACGTGGTCGAGGCGAAGGCGCTGCTGCGCAAGCTCGGCAGCGAGGCGCTCGTCGTCGCGAAGATCGAGAGGAAGGACGCGCTCGCCGACCTCGACGCGATCCTCGCGGTGGCGGACGGCGTGATGGTCGCGCGCGGCGACCTCGGAGTCGAGCTCGGGCCCGAGGACGTCCCGCTCATCCAGAAGCAGATCATCCGCCACTCGCTGCGGCTGCACACGTTCGTGATCACGGCGACGCAGATGCTCGAGTCGATGGTGACGCAGTCGACGCCGACGCGCGCCGAGGTCTCCGACGTCGCCAACGCGATCCTCGACGGGACCGACGCGGTGATGCTCTCGGCGGAGACGGCGGCCGGCAAATACCCCGTCGAATCGATCGCCACCATGGACCGCATCCTCCGGCGCGTCGAGGTCGGCACGAACGGCGAGCTGCCGGGCGGCGTGCCGTCGCACGTGCCGGGCGGCGACCTGATCCATGCGTTGGCCGGGGCGGCGGTGCGCCTCGCCGAACAGTCGCGCGCCAAGGTGCTCGTGCCCTTCACGGTGTCGGGGCGGACCGCGTCGGTCCTCGCGACGTGGCGGCCGCGCGTGCCGATTTTCGCCGCCTCCGACCGCGAGCGGAGCTGCCGCCGCCTCTGCTTCTGGCGCGGCGTCCATCCTGGCCGTCTTCCGCGGGCGAAGAGCCTCGCGCAGATGTACGAGGACGCGACGCGCGACCTGCTGCGCCGCAAGGTCGTGGCCGTCGACGACGTCATCGTCTTCCTCGGCGGCACCGAGCTCAAGGTCGGCTCCTCGAACACGCTCAAGCTCCATCGCGTGACGGCCGACGAGGCGCGGCGCGCGCGGCGCCGCGCGCGGCGCTGACGAAACCGCACGGGGCGGGCGTTCCACGATTTGGACGGTCGGGTCGCCCCGGCGCCGGCACGTCCGAAGTGGAACTGGCTGCCATATATGTAGTAGGAACGTCGCCTTCCGCCCGGGGACCGACGCTTGCGGCCTCGCGAGCGCGTCCCACGCCCCTCCCCGAACGGCGCCCCTCCATGTCGTCCATCGTCGCCACCGCCACGCGCTCCGCCGAGTTCGCGCACGCGCAGCCGAAGATCAAGGAGCACGCGGTCGCGTGGCTCAACGGCGCGAGCGGGGGGCTGAAGTCGGCGCTCTCCGCGTTCGACAACGGCCTCGTCGCGCAGCGCTCCTCGACGATCCCGCTGCGCGACGTCTTCCGGGTGCGCGGCTTCGGGGAGAGCAACGACCTCTACATCGAGAAGTCGATCGAGCTCGCGACGGCGGTGACCGAGCAGGCGCTGCGCAACGCGGGGCTGCGCGCGCGCGACGTCGACCTCTTCGTCTCGACCTCGTGCACCGGCTTCATGATCCCGAGCGTCGACGCCCACGTGGCCGAGCGGCTGAAGATGAAGCCGTCGCTGCGGCGCCTCCCGATCACCGAGCACGGCTGCGCGGGCGGTGCCGTGGCACTCGGCGTCGCGCACGACCACCTCGTCGCGAATCCCGGCCGCGTCGCGCTGGTGGTCGCGGTCGAGCTGCCGTCGCTCACCTTCCAGTACGGCGACCGCTCGCCGGCCAACGTCGTCTCGGCGGCGCTCTTCGGGGACGGCGCGGCGGCGGTCGTCCTCACGTCGCGTCCGGCGCCCGGCCGCCCGCGCATCGTCCGCGTCGCGAGCCACCGCTTCGACGACAGCCTCGACTGGATGGGCTTCCTGCTGAAGGACAGCGGGCTGCACATCGTCCTCTCGAAGGAGATCCCGCGCCACGTGCGTACGCACGCGCGCGCGCTCGTCGACGGGTTCCTCGCGGAGTCGGGGCTCGCGCTCGGCGACGTGCGCCACTTCCTCTTCCATCCGGGCGGCCGCAAGATCCTCGAGGCGTTCGAGGCGACGCTCGAGCTCCCGAAGGATGGCCTCGCGGCGAGCCGCGCCGTCCTGCGCGCGTACGGAAACCTCTCCTCCGCGACGGTCCTCTTCATCCTGGAGGAGCAGATGAAGCGCGTCGTCGCCGAGCCGGGCGAGCGCGGCCTCCTGATCGCGTTCGGGCCCGGTTTCGGCGCGGAGCTCCTGCTCCTGCAGTGGGATTGAGCGTGGCGGACGTCGACGCGCTCGTCGTCGGCGCCGGCCCGGCGGGCAGCGTCGCGGCGGCGCAGCTCGCGGCGGCGGGGCTGCGCGTCGCGCTGCTCGAACGCTCCGAGCGACCGCACGAGAAGATCTGCGGCGAATACGTCGGCCCGCGCGCCGTCGCCGACCTCGAGCGGCTCGGCTTCTCCGGTGCGCTGCGCGGCGTCGCGACGCGCACGCTGCACGGGATGGCGATGGTCGCGCCCGGCGGGACGGCGGTCGAAGCGCCGTTCGTGACCGAGGCCGGCGCCGGGGCGCGCGCGCTCTCGATCGCGCGGCCGCTGCTCGACGGCGCGCTGCAGCGCGAGGCGCAGCGGCGCGGCGCGCGCTTCGAAGGCGGCGCGGCGGTCACCGGCGTCGAGTTCGACGTCGACGGGGTCGTGGTGCGAGCGAGCGAGGAGTGGCGCGCGCGCTGGCTCATCGGCGCCGACGGCCGTTTTTCCGTCGTCGCGCGCGCCTGCGGGCTCGCGGTCGCGCCGCCCACCGGTGCGAAGGGGCGCCAGCGCGGGGTGATCCACGCCTGGCTGCGCGGCGTCGCCGGAGTGCGCGACGTCGGCGAGATGCACCTGCTGCAGGGCGGCGCCTACCTCGGACTCGACCCGCTCGCCGACGGGCGGCTCAACGCCGGCCTCGTGGTCGACGTCGCGACCGTGGCCGACGCGGTGCGCGCGCACGACGGCGCGCGCCGCCTGCTCGAGGCGGCGGCGCGCTCGCCGGCGCTCGCGGCGCGCTTCCGCGACGCGCAGGTGGTCGGCGAGGTGCGCTACCTCGCGCCGATGACGACGGCGGTGCGCGCGGTCGCGCGCGGCAGAACGCTGCTCGCCGGCGACGCGGCCGGCTTCGTCGACCCGCTGACGGGCGAGGGGATCGCGCTCGCGATCGCGACCGGCGAGCTCGCGGCGCGCGCGGTCCTCGGCGCACTGCGCGCCGGCGACCGGCCGGCCGACGCGCGCCGCGCGGTCGCGGAGTATTCGCGCGAGCATGCGCGGCTCGTCCGCGGCAAGCGGTGGTTCCATCCGCTGTTGCAGGCGCTGCTGCGGCGGCCGGCGCTCGGCGACCACGTCGCCGCGCGTCTTGCGCAGTCGCCGGCGGCGGCGCGGCGGCTGCTCGCCGTCATCTCGAACCTGCGCCCGCCGTCGGCGCTGCTCCATCCGGAGTTCTGGGCGCCGCTGCTCGCGCGGCCGCGCCCGCGGGATCATGCCGCGCACGTCCATGCGCAATGACCTCTCGATCTACGACGACCACGCCGACGAGTGGTGGCGGCCCGAATCGAAGTGGTTCCGCTCGCTCTTCGCGGTGAACGCGTTCCGGCTCGCGCTGCTCGACGACTGGATCGGACCGCTGCCGGCGGGCGCGACGGTGGTCGACCTCGGCTGCGGCGGCGGCTTCTTCTGCGAGCCGTTCGCGCGGCGCGGCGCGCGCGTGGTCGGCTGCGACCGGAGCTTTCGCAGCGTCGCCGCGGCACGCGCCCACTGGGACGGGGCCGACCATGGGGCCGAACATGGGGCCGGCGGCGGGGCGGCGGCGCGCGGCGCCGCGCCGAACTACCTGCGCGCCGACGTCACGCACGCGCCGCTCGCGTCGGGGTGCGCCGACCTTGTGCTGCTCGCCGACGTCCTCGAGCACGTCGACGATCCGTGCGGCGCACTCGCCGAGGCGGGGCGCCTGCTGAAGCGGGGCGGGCGTCTCTACGTGAACACGGTCGCGCGGACGATGACCGCGCGGCTGCTCGTGGTCCACGTCGCGGAGACGCTCGGCCTGATCCCGCGCGGCACGCACGATCCGAATCGGTTCATCGACCGCGCTGAACTGATCCGGTGGGCGGGCGACCGCGGGCTCACCGCCGAGCGCGTCGTCGGTGAGGCGGTCGCGGTCGGCGCGACGTTGCGCACGCGCACCGTCCAGCTGCGGCGCAGCCCTTCGACGCGGATGGCCTACAGCGTCCTCTTCCGCAAGGTCGCGCCGGGCGGCTGACGCCGAACGCGATCAGTGCTTCGGCGCGGGCGGCGCGGGCGGCGCCGCGGGCGGCGTCGACGGCGAAGGAGCGGGCGCCGCGGGCTTCGCCGCCACGGGCGCCGGTGCCGCCGGCTTCGCCGCCGCAGGAGCTGCCGCGGGGGCCGTCGCCGTGGGCTTCGCTGCCGCCGCCGCTGCCGCGGGCGCCGTTGCCGGAGCCGCCGCCGCGGGGGCCGGCGCGGGCGGCGGCGAGGGCGCCGGCCGGCCGTCGGACGGATTGCCCTTCTCGTCCTCGACGCGCGAGAGGATCCGTTCGGCGAACGCCTTCGCCGTGGCGTAGTCGTGGAACTCCTTGCGCTCGACCTTGCGACCGGTGCGCTCGATGGCGGCGACCGTCGCCGCGGTCATGTAGACCGACGGGCCGACGTTGGGGACGAAGAAGGGCATCGCGATCTCCTGGGTCCGGCTCATCATCGTACGAAATCGAGGAAGCCGCGCTCGACGTCGACGCGCGTGAGTTCGACGCGGACGTGGTCGCCGACGTCGAGCTTCTGGAAGCCGCGAACGAGGCGCCCCTCGACCGGCGGCTCGAGGATGCGCACCCACGTCCCCTTGACGGAGGCGCCGGTGACGATGGCGGGGAAACGGTCGCCGACGCGGTCGGCGAGCAGCATCGCCGCCGCCGACTTCTGGATCTGCCGCTCGACGCGCGCCGCGTTGTCCTCCTGCGCCGTGCAGTGGCTCGCGAGCGCGTCGAGCTCGTCGGCGCCGTAGGGGACCCTCTTCTTCGCGAGCGCCGCGTGCAGCAGCCGCTGCGTGACGAGGTCGGGGTAGCGGCGGTTGGGCGCGGTCGAGTGGGCGTAGTGGGTGACGGCGAGACCGAAGTGGCCGGGCGCCCCGCGGCCGGGCCGCTCGACCACGTATTCGCCGCGGCCGAGCAGCTTGACGACCGCGAGCGAGAGGTCGGGGAAGCGCTCCGGGTCGGCGTCGCGCCGCCGCAGCAGGAACTCCTCGAGGGCGCGCGCGCTCGGCGTCGGCGGCAGCGGCGCGTCGAGGTCGGCGGCGAGATCGACGATGCGCGCCCACCGTTCCGGCGAACGCAGCACGCGCCGCAGCGACGGGAAGCCCTTCTCCTGGAGGAAGCGGACCGCCGCGCCGTTCGCCGAGACCATGAAGTCCTCGATCAGCTCCTGCGCGCGGTTCTTCGACTCGGCGCGCAGGCCGGAGAGCAGATCTCCCGAGAAGACCGCCTTCGTCTCGATCGTCTCGAGGCTCAGCGCGCCGCGCTCGTGGCGGCGCCGCTTCATCGCCTGCGCCACGCGGTCCTGCAGCCGGATCGCCGCGCCGACCTCGCGCGCGCCCTCGAGTCGCGGCGGCTGCGGCCCCGTCCCGTCGAGCCACGCCGCGACGCTCGGGTAGGCGAGCTGCGCGTGGTTGCGGACGAGCGCGCGCCCGACGTCGGAGGCGGTCACGGCGCCGCTCGCGGCGACGTCGAGCTCGATCACGACCGCGAGCCGGTCCTTGCCGGGATTGAGCGACGTGAGGTCGGTGCAGAGGCGCTCCGGCAGCATCGGGAAGATCTCGGCCGCCGTGTAGACCGACGTGGTGTTGGTGCGCGCGTGGCGGTCGATCGCGGAGCGGTCCCGGACGGTCGCCGCGACGTCGGCGATGGCGACGCGCACTTTCGCGCCGCCGCCCTTTCTCTCCTCCGCGACGGTGAGCTGGTCGAGGTCGCGCGAGTCGTCGTTGTCGATCGAGCACCACGGCAGCGCCCGCAGGTCGCGCAGCCCGTCGCGCCGCGCGATCGCCTCGGCGCCGTCCTCGCGCAGCGCCGTCGCCTCGTCCAGCGCCTTCGGGGAGAACTCGGGGAGCAGCCCGCGCTCGCGCATCGCCTGGCGGGCGAGCCGGCGCAATTCGTCGCGGGGGGCGACCGAGCGACTGCCCGAGGCGGGTTTTCTTTTGGCTGCCATTCGCGGAGGGTAGCGCCCGTGGCCGCGCGGAGGCGGCTCCGTGCAATCCCTGCTCTCGGCCCGGAGACATTCACGGAACCTCGGAATGCCGTGGCGGCATCAGAGGACGATCGGTCCGGGAGCACGCCGCGCCGCGCGGGTGAATGGTGAAGAGACACCCCCTGTCGGGTCGTCTCTTCCTGATCACCGGCCGATCACCGGCCGATCTACGGGCAACCTCTGGCCGACCTCCGGCTCCGCCGCCCGACGGAGCCTTGCGCCGGGCAGGATCCCGAATCCGGTCTATCCAGTTTCGCCCGATTTCCGGGCGCCGTTCATGAAGGAACCGCAAGGCACGCCATGAAACCGACCCCGCTCGTCCCACTCGCCGCCGGTCTCGCCCTCGCGCTCGGCGCGCTCGCCGTGCCGGCGACCGCCCAGGAGTACGTCGCGGTCCGCGGCGCGCGCGAATTCACCGGCGAGCTGATCGCGCGTCCGCGCCAGGCGAAGGAGCTGCGGCGCGCGGGATACACGGAAGCTCAGACCGACCGCCAGCTGCAGCTCGCGCACGACCGGCTCGCGACCTTCGCGATCCGCCGCCGCGTGGCGCAGACCGACGAGGTGGTCATCCGCGTCCCGGCCGGCCGCACCGAGAACGACGTGAGCCGCGAGCTCATGGCGACCGGCCTCTATCAATACGTCGAGCCGAACTGGAAGGTCTATCCGATCGGCTTCGTCGTCGCGCCGCCGGCGAACTGCACCAACGACCCGAGCCTCAGCTCGCAGTGGCACCACGACGACGACCGCATGGACTCGTGCGACGCGTGGACGATCACGACGGGCGACCCGTCGATCTCGGTCGGCATCTGCGACACCGGCGTCCTCACCACGCACGAGGACCTGCAGCTCCACCGGCTCGAGGGCTACAACGCCGTCGACCAGCTCTGGGAGTCGCAGGGCGGCAGCATCTCGCCGGTCCACCCGCACGGCACGATGACGACGGGCTGCGCGGCCGCGAACGGGAACAACGGCATCGGCGTCTCCGGCGTCGGCTGGGACCTGAGCCACCGCATGCTGCGCGTCTCGAACGACTCGTCGGGCAGCGCGTCGCTCGACGTGCTGCAGCACGCCGCGCGCACCGCGGTCGAGAACGGCGACCGCGTCGCCAGCGTGAGCTACTCGGGCGTCGACGACGCGTCGAACCTGACCACGGCCACCTACATCAAGTCGATCGGCGGCCTGCTCGTCTGGGCGGCCGGCAACGACGGCCGCAACCTCACCTTCGGCAACCGCGACGCGGACGACATCATCGTCGCCGGCGCGACCGACTCGGGCGACAACCTCGCCTCGTTCTCGGCGTTCGGGCAGTTCGTCGACGTCGTCGCGCCGGGCGTGAGCGTCTTCACGACCGACGCCTCCGCCAACAACGCCTACACCTCGGTCAGCGGGACGAGCTTCGCGACGCCGCTCACCGCCGGGCTGTGCGCGCTGATCTGGTCGGCCGACCCGACGCTCTCTCCCGACGACGTCGAGCAGGTGCTGAAGAACGGCTGCCAGGACCTCGGCGCGGCCGGCGTCGACGACACCTTCGGCTACGGCCGCATCGACTCGTTCGGCGCCATGCAGGCGCTGCCGAAGATCCAGTTCAACTTCCCCAACGGCCTGCCCGAGGTGGTCGACCCGAAGAACGGGACGCCGATCCGCGTCGAGGTGCTCTCGCGCACCGCCAACCCGATCGCGGGCAGCGGCCGGCTGCACTACTTCGACGGCGCCTCCGACGTGGCCGTGACGATGAACGTCGTCTCGCCGAACGTCTACGACGCGGTGATCCCGGCCGTCCCCGGCCTCGCGTGCGGCGGCACGGTGTCCTTCTACTTCTCGTCCGACGCCGACGACGGCCACACCTACACGAACCCCTCGAACGCGCCGAGCGCGTCGTACTCGACGCTCGAGGCGACGACGATCTCGCCGGTCGCGAGCTTCGACTTCGAGACGCAGGCCGGCTGGACCGTGAACAACATCGCCCTCACCGACGGCGCGTGGGAGGCGGGCGTTCCGGCCGGTGACGGCAGCCGCGGCGACCCGACCGCGGACTTCGACGGCTCGGGCAAGTGCTACCTCACGGCGAACCGCTCGGGCAACTCCGACGTCGACGGCGGGCCGACGCAGCTCATCTCGCCGACGTTCGACCTGACCGGCCTCCACAACGTCCACGTCTCCTACGCGCGCTGGTTCTCCAACGACGACAACGACATCGACCGCCTCCTGGTCGAGGTGAGCTCGAACAACGGCTCGACGTGGACGACGCTCGAGAGCGTGGGCGGCACGACCGGCTGGGTGGTCGCCGACTTCGCGCTCGACGGGGTCGTCACGCTGAACAACCAGTTCAAGATCCGCTTCTCGGCCACCGACAACCCCAACGACTCGGTGACCGAGGCGGCGCTCGACCGCTTCCAGATCGTCGCCTACGACTGCCCGCTGCTCTTCGACGTGTCGCCCGACGACGCGACGCTGAACGCGCCGGTCAAGATCACGACGTGGAAGGGCGTGGTCTCGGCGCCCGCCGCGCTCTTCGTGGTCGACCTGAACGGCACGCCGCTCTTCCTCAACATCGCGCTCGGCACGTTCAACGCGAGCGGCGACTGGGTCCTGAACGCGACGGTCCCGAACAACCCGGCCTACCAGGGTCTGGACATCGGGATGCTCGCGATCGGCTTCCCGCAGGACGGCGGCAAGGTCCAGATCACGAACGTCGACACGCTCTCGATCCACTGATCTCGTCCGCGCGAAGGCTTCGAATCGAAACGACGATCGGCGCGCCGGGTCACCGGCGCGCCGATCTCGTTTCCAGCGCGGAGCTTGGTGGATTGAAACTGGAGTCGCCGCGGCTTGGAACTAGAGCGGACGTCGAGAACGCGGGTGAAGAGGGCGCGGGGAGAGGGATTCGTGCGCGAACGCGCGACGGGCGAGAGCGGGTCGAGAGGGCGGAGGGGAAAGAGGTCGAAGGACGGGACACGCTCGCCCCAGACCCAAGATGGACGGGG
>DASRRB010000309.1:0-2896 GCA_035695985.1 Planctomycetota bacterium
AGCCGGGCAAGAAGCTGGGACGCAAGTCCGGCCGGAAACCGGGTCGCAAACCGGGTCGCAAGCCGGGACGCAAAGCGGGTCGCAAGCCCGGACCGAAGGCGAAGCCGGCGGCGGTTGCGAAGCCGGTAGTCGCGAAGCGAGTCGCCGCGAAGCCGGTCGTGAAGAAGCGGAAGGTGCGCCGCAAGGTGGCGCGCGTCGTCGCGGCCGTGGCTGCGCCCGCGCCCGTGCCGGCTCCCACCGCGCCGCCGGAAGCCGCCGCGCCACCGCCCGCCGAAGCCGAAAACTGAGCGGCGCGGAGCGCGTTCCCGTAGCGCATGGCCGACCCCGGCGAATCCAACGAGCGGCGCGTCCGGCTCACGCGCGCGCTGCTGCTCGGAGTGCTCGTCGCCGCGCTCGCGACGGCGCCGCTCTTCACCATCGCCGAGGGATTCGTCGCGGCGCACGTCGGCCGCGTCGCCCTTTCGAACGGCGGCGCGGCGCTGCTCTGCCTCTTCCTGCTGCTGGTGCTGCGGCGCGGCCACGTCACAGCCGTCGGGCGCGCGCTCGTCTTCGGCCTCCTGCTGCTGGTCGGCGCGCTCGCCTCGACCAGCGGCGAGGACGTCCACGTCAACGTCGTGAATTTCGTCCTCGTCGCCCTGTTGGCCGGGCTGCTCACGAGCCGCCGCGAGCTGCTGCTCGTCGCGCTGCTCTCGACGGTGGCGATGGTCGCGATCGCGTGGCGGCAGGCGCCAGTGGCGCCGGGCGCGGAGCCGCTGGAAGCGCGCTGCGAGTCGATCGCGCAGTTCCTGCCGACCTACCTCGTGATCGTGTTCGTCCTGTGGCTCGCCGCGCGGCCGCCTCGGGCGGCGCTGCCCCGATGAGGAGCGCCGCTGCGCCCGGCCTCGTCCAATCTCGTATCGTCGCGCGGCCCCGCCGCCGGCCGCCCACCGGAGCGGGCCGGAGGAGTTCGCCGTGAGCCAGGGGACGGTCGCCGCTTCGCTCGTCGTCGCAGCGCTGCTCGCCGGGGCCGCGACCGCCGCCACGGCGCCGGCGCGCGACGATCCGTCGGTCGCGGGGCTCGAGCAGGTCGACCTCGACGGCCGCATCCACCGCCTCGGCGGCCGCTCCGGCGACGGGCCGGTCGCGCTGGTCTTCCTCGGCGTCGACTGCCCGATCAGCCGCAAGTCGATCCCGAAGCTGAACGAGCTCGCCAAAGGCAGCGTGAACGCGGAGGCGGAGGGCGACACCGTCGAGCTCTACGGAGTGCTGGCCGAGCCGGCGCTCGCGCGCGCGAAGGCGGTCGCGTTCGCGAAGGAGTACGCCGTCGCGCTGCCGCTGCTGCTCGACACCTCGGGCGAGCTCGCGGCCGCGCTCCATCCGACGCACGTGCCCGAGGCGTTCGTCTTCTCGCACGGCGCGCTCGTCTATCGCGGCGCGATCGACGACGCGTTCGCCGACGTCGGGCAGGAGCGCGCGCAGGTGAAGAACCGCTGGCTCGCCGACGCGATGGCGGCGGTCGCGCATGATGAGCCGCCCGCCGTGAAGTCGACCGAACCGGTCGGCTGCTTCTTCGAGACGCCGAAGTCCGGCGCGGGCGGCGCCGTCACCTACACGCGCCAGGTCGCACCGATCCTGAACGCCCACTGCGTCACCTGCCACCGCGCCGGCGAGGTCGCCCCGTTCCCGCTGACGAGCTTCGACGACGCGGCGCACCACGCCAAGCAGATCGCCAAAGTGACCGGGAAGCGGCTCATGCCGCCGTGGAAGCCGGTCGAGGGATTCGGGACGTTCCTCGACGCGGCGCGGCTCAGCGAGCGCGAGCTCGCGCTGCTCGCCGCGTGGGCCGAGGCGGGCGCGCCGGAGGGCGACGCCGCCGAGCTCCCGCCGCTGCCGACGTTCCCGGAGGACTGGCCGCTCGGGAAGCCCGACCTCGTGCTCGAGATGCCCGAGCCGTTCACGATCGAGGCGGCGGGGCGCGACCACTTCCGTTGCTTCGTGCTGCCGACGGGACTGACGCAGGACCAGGTCGTGGTCGGCGTCGACTACCGGCCGGGCGCGCCGTCGGTCGTGCACCACGCGATCTTCTTCCTCGACGCGCAGCAGCGCGGGCGCAAGCTCGACGAGAAGGACGAGGGACCGGGCTACGAGACCTTCGGCGGCATCGGCTTCTTTCCCTCGGGCGGGCTCGGCGGCTACGCGCCGGGCGCGACGCCCCACTTCATGCCGGAAGGGACGGGGCGCGCGCTGGAAAAGGGCGCCGACGTCGTGCTGCAGGTCCACTACCCCTCGAGCGGCAAGGTCGAGCACGACCAGGACAAGCTCGCGCTCTACTTCGCGAAGAGTCCGGTGAAGACGCTCATCTCCGGCGCCGCCGTCCTCACCAACGCGATCGACATCCCGGCTGGCGCGGCGGATTACTCGCGGGATGCTTCCCTGACCCTCCCCTGCCCCATCACCGTCTACGGCATCACGCCGCACATGCACTACCTCGGCAAGACGATGGAGGTGAAGGCGACCGCGCCCGATGGTTCCGTCATCCCGCTGGTCAAGATCGACGACTGGGACTTCCGCTGGCAGAGCCAGTACCTCTACGCCGCGCCGATCCGTCTCGCGAAGGGGACCCGGATCGACCTGCACGCCGTCTACGACAACTCCGCCGCCAACGTCCGCAACCCCAGCGACCCGCCCAAGCGCGTCACCCACGGCGAGCAGACCACCGACGAGATGTGCATCGCCTTCCTGCAGCTCGCGACCGATTCGCCCGAGGATCGCGCGCAGCTGCGCCGAACGATGCTCGGCGAGCTCCTGCGCGGCGGCGCGCGCGAGCGCTGAGCCTGGGTCGCGCTTGGAGCCGATCCGCCGCCGATGGCTCCCGGTCCATCCGGTGCCGATGAGGACCGTGTTCCGCCACTGCGTC
>DASRRB010000310.1:0-6337 GCA_035695985.1 Planctomycetota bacterium
GCTCGAGTCGCTCGCCGTCGCGCGGCGCGCCGACCTCGCGGCCGCGCGCGCGGAACTCGCCGCGCTCGCGCAACGCCTCGGCATGTCGCGCTGGGCGATCCTGCAGCCGGGCGTCGACCTCACCTTCCATTCGGAGCGCGAGCCCGACGGCACCAACACGCTCGGGCCGGGCGTCGACCTGCCGATCCCGATCTTCGACCAGGGGCAGCCGGCGCAGGCGCGCGCCGCCGCGCAGATGCGCCAGGGCGAGCAGCGCTACGTGGCGCTCGCCATCGCGATACGCAACGACGTCCGCCGCACGCGCGACCGCATGTTCGCGGCGCGGGCGCGCGCCGAGTACGTGCGCGCCGTCCTGCTGCCGCTGCGCGCGACCGTCGTCGAGCAGACGCAGCTCGAGCTGAACGGGATGCTGACCGGCGTCTTCGACCTGCTCGACGCGCGCCGCGCGCAGATCGAGGCGAACGAGAAGGAGATCGAGGCGCGGCGCGACTACTGGGTCGCGCGCACGGAGCTCGAGCGCGCCGTGGGCGGCCGCCTGCCGGAACGCCCCGCCGCCGCGCCGCCGCAAGAACCCGACCGCCACGGAGAGAAGTCATGAAGAGCGACGATCGCCGCCTCTCGCGCCGCCGCGTCCTCGCGGCCGGTGGCGCCGGACTCGCCTCGGCCGCGCTCGCCTGGCGGGCGCGCGCGCAGACGACGCCGCCCGATCCCAGTGCGCCAACAGGTGCGCCGCCGAACGCGCCGCCGAGTGCGCCGGCCGTCGCCGCGGCCGCGCCCGGCCGACCCGGCGTCGACTACACGCCGGTCGTCGTGCCCGACGGCGCGACGCTCCCGTGGAAGCTCGTCGACGGCGTGAAGGTGTTCCACCTGATCGCACAGGAGGTCGACCACGAGTTCGCGCCCGGCCTGCGCGCGAATTGCTGGGGTTACAACGGCCGCGTGCACGGGCCGACGATCGAAGCGGTCGAGGGCGACCGCGTCCGCTTCTACGTCACCAACAAGCTGCCGGCGCCGACCTCGGTCCACTGGCACGGGATCCTGCTGCCGAACGGCATGGACGGCGTCGCGGGCCTGAACCAGCGTGCAATCGCGCCCGGCGAGACCTTCAAGTACGAGTTCCCGCTGCGGCAGCACGGCACGTACATGTACCACCCCCATCACGACGAGATGACGCAGATGGCGCTCGGGATGATGGGCCTCTTCGTGATCCACCCGCGCGCGCCGCGCGTCCCGAAGGTCGACCGCGACTTCGCGATCATGCTCGGCGAGTGGAAGCTCACGCCCGGCACCACGCGTCCCGATCCCATGGAGATGACCGACTTCAACGTGCTCACGATGAACGCGCGCGCGCATCCCGGCACGTCGCCGCTCGTGGTCCGCCTCGGCGAGCGCGTCCGCATCCGGTACGGGAACCTGAGCGCCATGGACCACCACCCGATCCACCTGCACGGCTACCAGTTCCGCATCGTCGAGACCGACGGCGGCGAGATCCCCGAGTCGGCGCAGCAGCGCGAGACGACCGTCCTGGTCCAGACCGGCAGCACCAAGACGATCGAGTTCGTGGCCGACGCGCCGGGCGACTGGGCGCTGCACTGCCACATGACCCACCACGTGATGAACCAGATGGGCCACGGCATCCCCAACCTCGTCGGCGTCGACGCCGGCGACCTCGACGCCAAGGTCCGCCGCCTCCTCCCCGACTACATGACGATGGGGACGGCCGGGATGGGCGACATGGCCGAGATGAGCATGGCCGTCCCGAAGAACAGCCTGCCGATGGCAGGGTCCCGCGGCCCGTTCGGGGCGATCACGATGGGCGGCATGTTCACGATCCTCAAGGTGCGCGACGGCATCACGAGCTACGACGACCCGGGCTGGTATGCGTCGCCGGAGAAGCCGGCCGACGTCGCCGATCCGGCGGAGCTGAAACGCGACGGGATCGAACTCGGCTGAACGCGGCGACGGCGCGCGATCGGACGAAACTTCCTCCAACCCTCGCGGCGGCCGGCGGCCCTGCGCGCGCGATCCGTTCCGCGAGGAGCGCCGCCATGTTCCGCGCCTCGAAGCCTCGCCGGCTCCATGCGATCGCCGCGGCGTCGCTCGCGCTCGTCGCGAGCTTTCCGCAGACCGGCTGCCTCACCTGCGCGATGTGGAAGAAGCTCGACGACTCGAAGGGAGAGCGGGTCGCCGCGGCGGCGCTGACGCCCGTGACGGTCGCGGTCGACGTCGCGCTGTTCGCCGGGTACGCGTACGTCGAAGCGTGCGCCAAGGGCGGCGGCGGTTCGTGCTGCCGTCGCGGCTGCCGCTGACGCGAGCGGCCGCGCGCGAGACGTTCAGCGCGGCGACGTCGTGAGCACGACGCGGAAGCGCGCCTTGCCGCTCACCATCCGCTCGTACGCCTCGTTCGCGCGCTCCAGCGGGAAGACCTCGTTCATCGAGCGCACGCCGGTCAGCACGCTGAACGAGAGCGCGTCCTGCGAGTCGATCGAGGTCCCCGAGTAGCACCCCACGATCGAGCGCCGCCCCGAGATCAGCAGGAACGGCGACGCCTCGAGCGACGGCGGCGCGCCCACCACGAGCAGCTTGCCGTTCACCCCGAGGCCGCCGAGCACCGCGTTCATCGCGTCGCCGTTCGTCACCGTGGCGAGGATCACCTTCGCGCCGCCGAGCTTCTGGAGCTCCGCTGCCGCGTCCTCCTTCTCGCTGTCGAGGTAGCGCCACGCGCCGAGCTGCCGCGCGAGCGGCGCCTTGTCGGCGCCGCGCGCGATCGCGACGGTCCGGTAGCCCATCTTCGCGGCGTACTGGATCCCGAGGTGGCCGAGCCCCCCGATGCCGTGCACGGCGACGAGGTCGCCCGGACGCGCGCCGGCGTTGCGCAGCGAGTTGAAGGTCGTCACGCCGGCGCACAGGAGCGGCGCCGCGTCGACGGACGCGATCTCGTCGGGCATGTGCGCGAGCGCCGAGGCCGGCGCCACGACGTACTCGGCGTAGCCGCCGTCGACGGTGATCCCAGTCACGGCGCCAACGACGCGGCACGCGAAGAAGTCGCCGCGCCGGCAGTCCTCGCACGTGCCGCAGTACCCGCCGTGCCAGCCGATGCCGACGCGCTGGCCCGCCTTCCAGTTCGCGACGCCGGCGCCGACCGCGTCGACAACACCCGCGACCTCGTGGCCGGGGACCCGCGGGAAGCGTGCGCCCGGGAGCACGCCCGTCTTCGCCAGCGTGTCGCTGTGGCAGACGCCGCACGCCTCGACTTTCACGCGCACCATGCCGGCGCCCGGCACGGGGACGTCGCGCTCGACGAGCTCCAGCGGACCGTTCGCGCGCGCGACCTGGACGGCTCTCATCTTCGGCATCGCTTCGCTCCCGCGGATTCCGAGGTGGAGGCGCGCCAGCGTATCGTGCCGCCGCGATGAAGCTCCGGCCCAAGCTCACGCTGCTCGCGCTGACCGGACTCAACCTCGTCAACTACGTCGACCGCCAGGTCCTGCCGGCCGTGCTGCAGCCGCTGCAGGAGGAGCTGAAGCTCGACAAGACGCAGGCGGGCTTCGCGACCACGGCGTTCATGCTGGGCTACTTCGCGACGGCGCCCTTCTTCGGCGCGCTCGGCGACCGGATGGCGAGGAAGTGGCTGATCGCCGCCGGCGTCGTGGTCTGGAGCATCGGCACGATCCTGACCGGCGCGGCGGGCGGCGTCGTCTCGCTCCTGCTCTACCGCTGCCTGGTCGGCGTCGGCGAGGCGAGCTACGGCACGCTCAGCCCCGGCTGGATCGCCGACCTCTTCGAGAGCCGGCGGCGCAACAACGCGCTCTCGATCTTCTACGTCGCGATCCCGATCGGTTCGGCGCTCGGCTACCTCCTCGGCGGCGAGGTCGGCGCGAGCCACGGCTGGCGCTCGGCCTTCTACGTCGCGGGCGTACCGGGGCTCCTGTTTGCGCTCGCCCTGCTCGGGCTGAAGGAGCCGCGGCGCGGCGCGAGCGACGCGAGCGACGCGGAGGAAGCCGGAGCTCCCGACGCCGCGGGCACGGCCCGTCCGCCCGGCGGCTGGCGGACCTACGCGCAGCTCCTGAAGAACCGCCCCTACCTGCTGGTGCTGGTCGGCTACGTGGCGCAGACCTTCGCGGTCGGCGGCTTCGCGGCGTGGGCGCCGAGCTTCCTGCAGGAGGTGCGCGGCATGGAGTTCCGGGAAGCCGACCGCTTCTTCGGGATCGCGCTCGCCGCGACCGGGCTCGGCGCGACCTTGCTCGGCGGCTTCGTCTCGTCGGCGTGGCAGCGGCGCAGCCGCTCGGGCTACGCGGCGACGCTGGGGCTGAGCGCGCTGCTCGCGGCGCCGCTCGCGTTCGCCGCGTTCGTCGACCACGACGTGGCGCGCGCGCGCGTGCTGCTGGCCGCGACCATGTTCTGCCTCTTCTTCTCGACGGGGCCGGTCAACACGCTGCTCCTCGAGACGGTGCCCGCCGCGATCCGCAGCAGCGCGATGGCGGCGTCGATCTTCGCGATCCACCTCTTCGGCGATCTCTGGTCGCCGGCGCTCGTCGGCTACGTCGCGGAGAAGTCGAGCTTCGAGCGCGCCGTGCTGCTCCTTCCGGCGGCGCTGGTCGTGAGCGCGGCGGCGTGGCTCGCGCTGATCGGCGTGGTCCGGCGCGCGCCGCCCGCGGTTTCGCCGGCGTGAGCGCGGGCGGGTAACCTCGGCGAGAGGGATCCGGCGCCCGCGTCGTCGCGGTTCGCGTCGGAATGGGGACGACGGGCGTCGATCGGAAGGAGGACCCGTGCATCCACAAGTGCGCCGGCTGCTGGTGTCGGGGAAGAAGGCCGCCGAGAACGTCGCGCCGATCGCGGCGCTCGCGACGCGGCTCGCCTACGGCAAGCAATTCATGGTGACGGGCTGGGGCAAGTGGACGCACCTCGACAACGTCACCCAGTTCTTCACGACGCTCGGGCTGCCGATGCCGCGGGCCAACGCGATGCTGGTCGCGACGGTCGAGCTGGTCGGCGGCGCCTGCCTGGTCCTCGGGCTCGGCACGCGGCTGTGCGCCGCGCTGCTCTCGGCGACCATGGTGGTCGCGCTCCTCACGGCCGACCGCTCGGGGTTCGTCGCGCAGCTCGCCTGGGAGGGCGACTTGACCGACACCAAACTGGTCACGTCCTTCCCCTACCTGCTGGCGATGCTCTGGCTCGTCGGGTTCGGCGCCGGCCCCTGGAGCATCGACCGCTCGATCGCGCGCAACCTCTCCAAGGAGGGGTCGTAACCCCGTCCGGCCTTCGCTATCGCGCGGCGGCCCGCTGAAGTGGTCCTGCCGTCGGAGATTCGTCGATGCGTCTGGTGAGAACGCTGCTCGCCCTCTGGCTGCCGATGTGCGCCCGCGGACCGGCGCAGGAGCTCGCCCCCTCCAAGGATGAACCCGTGAAGCCCGTCTACTCGAAGTCGAACTACGACGTCACGCCGCTCGCGCGCGAGCGCGTCGCCGAGCTCGCGAAGAAGCTCGACCCCGAGGCCTACAAGGTGACGCAGAGCGCCGCGACCGAGCGGCCCTTCTGCGGCAACCTGCTCGACAACAAGAAGGACGGCACCTACGTCTGCATCGTGTGCGGGCTGCCGCTCTTCTCCAGCGACGCGAAGTTCCACTCCGGCACGGGCTGGCCGAGCTTCTTCCAGCCGTTCGACCCGGCCCACGTCGCGAGCGGCCGCGACGACAGCCTCGGCATGTCGCGCGACGAGATCCACTGTGCGCGCTGCACCGCCCACTTGGGCCACGTCTTCGACGACGGCCCGCCGCCGACCGGGCTGCGCTTCTGCCTCAACTCGGCGTCGCTCAAGTTCTTCGAGAAGGGCGAGGCGCTCCCGCCCGAGAGCCAGCCGGTGAAGACGGAGACGGCCTACTTCGCGGGCGGCTGCTTCTGGGGCGTCGAGCACTGGTTCCAGGAGGGGCCGGGCGTGATCGACGCGGTCAGCGGCTACATGCAGGGCAACGTCGAGAGCCCGACCTACCGCGAGGTCTGCTCCCACTCGACCGGCCACGCCGAGTCGGTGAAGGTCGTCTTCGACCCGGCGCGCATCACCTACGAGCGGCTGCTCGAGGCGTTCTTCGTGCTGCACGATCCGACCCAGCTCGACCGGCAGGGCGTCGACGTCGGCGACCAGTACCGCTCCGGCATCTGGACCACGAGCGAGGCGCAGAAGGCGGCGGCCGAGAAGTACGTCCAGAAGCTCACGGCGGAGAAGCGCTTCGGCGGGAAGAAGATCGTGACCCGCATCGAGCCGGCGCAGAAGTTCTGGCCCGCGGAGGAGTACCACCAGGACTACATCGAGAAGACCGGCGCCTCCTGCCACGCCGTC
>DASRRB010000311.1:0-37280 GCA_035695985.1 Planctomycetota bacterium
GAAGGTCGAAGGACGGGACGCCGCGTGAGGCGGTCGACCACCGTGCGTCGTCGAGTCGTGCTCCGAATGCGCCGAATGCAGCGAGCCCCCCCGTCCATCTTTGGTCTGGGGCGAGCGTGTCCCGTCCTTCGACCTTCTTCCCCTCCGCCCCTCGACCCGCCCTCGCCCGTCGCGCGTTCGCGCACGAATCCCTCTCCCCGCGCCCTCTTCACCCCCTCCCTCGACGTCCGCTCCAGTTCCAAGCCGCGGCCGTGGAATTCCGAACGACTCCGCCCGGCCGACCGGGATCGGCTCTCAGGTCCGAACGCCGTCGAAGAGCGTGATCCCGAGCGCCCCGAAGAAGAGCGGCGCGAACCAGGCCGCCAGGATCGGGTGGAGCGTCTTCTCGCCCATGCCGCGCAGCGCCGCGTCGACGGCGAAGTAGGCCACGCAGAGGAAGAAGGCGACCGCGAGCCCCGACATGACGCGCTGCCGGTCGTAGCGCAGCACGAACGGGACGGCGAGCAGCAGGAGCAGCAGGTTCGCCGCCGGGAACGTGACGTGGTAGTGCATCAGCACCTGGAAGCGCGCCTGCTTCGAGACGGCGAAGAGCTGCCCGAGCTCGGCGAAGGAGAGGTCGAACGGCTCCTTCTCCTGCGCGACCATCTGCCGCATCGAGAGGCTCGAGGGCAGGAGCGGGACGACCTGCGGCCGGCTCACCGCGTCGTCGGTGACGATCTTCACGCCGTCCGCCATGGTCCAGCCGCCGCGCGCCGTGTCGTAGCGCGCGTCGACGAGCTCGGCCCGCCGCACGCGCGTCACCCCGTCCGCGAACTCGATGCGGCGGACGGTCGCGTGCGCGAGCGTCCCGTCGATCGGGTTCACCTCGAGCCGCGTCCAGAGGTTCCCCTGCTCGTCGTTCGGGTCGGTGCGGATGCGGACGTTCACGCGCCCGTCGTGCAGGAAGGAGTACTTGGCGAGGCGATGGTCGGAGGCGGCCGGCGCCACGAACTCCTGCACGAAGAGCATGAACGCGGCGAGCAGCGCCGCCGCCAGGTAGAGCGGCCGCAGCATCCGGAAGATGCTGCGCCCCGCCATCAGCACCGGGATCAGCTCGTTGTTGCGGTTCATGCGCGCGACGGCGACCAGCGCGCCGATGACCGTCACGAACGGCGCCACCTGCAGGAAGACCGACGGCGCCTTGAAGAGGTAGTAGCCCGCCACCCACGCGGCCATGGTGCGCGCCGGGATCGCCTGCTTGCGCGCGGTGTCGATGAAGTCCTCCGCGTTCGCGAAGAGGTCGATCACCATGAAGAAGCCGAAGAAGAACAGGAAGACGACCGCGAGCGACGACCAGAAGTAGCGCAGCACGTAGCGGTCGATGCGGTCGAACTGCGAGAGGCCGTGGAACGCGTCGAGCATCCCCTCGCCGAACCTGCGCTTGGGATGGGCGGCGGTCAGCGTCGGCACGGGCGTCTCACCGGCGGACCACGAAGCCGAGCAGCAGGAGGCCGATCGCGGCGATCAGCGCGTTCCCGCTCCAGCACGCGGCGATCGGTCCGACCAGGTTCTGCCGCAGCAGCGTGTCGGACAGCAGGCAGGTCGGGTAGTACACGAAGAGCCCGATCAGCGTGACGATCAGGAAGGCGACCATCCGGTTGCCGCTCTTGAAGACGAGCGCGAGCGGGAAGCCGAGCAGCAGGAAGGCGAGCGGCGAGGCGGCGCGGGCGAACCGCTCGTGGATGCGCCCCTCGACCTCCTCGGACGCGTAGGCGCGCAGCAGCGGCTGGCGCTCGCCGTCGACCTCGATCGTGGTCTGCGCGCGTGCACGCAGCGCGAAGAGCTCGCCGAGCGTCAGGAAGAGCAGGCGCGAGCGCTCGAGCTGGTCGCCGACCGGGATCGTCAGCTCGATCTCCTCGCGCTCGCTGCCGCGCAGCTTGCCCGACAGCCCCTTCGCGTCGGTGAGCACCAGGGTCACCTCGTGGTGGCGCTCGTCGACGCGCACGCGCGCCTCCCGGGCCGAGATCATGGTGCGCTCTTCGTCGGGCACCGCGCCTTCCGGCTTCACGCGCGCCGGGCCGCGCTTGGGCTCCTGCTCGAAGAGGATCCCCTTCAGGACGGCGCCCCCCGTGTCGGGCACGTCGGCGGCGACCCACGAGATCGTGATCGAGCCCTCGCGGTCGTCGAAGCTCAGGCTCTTGTGGTTCTCCGCGATGGCGCGCTCGATCAGCGGCTGCAGCGTCGCCTGCGACGCCGGCATGGCGCGCAGCTGGTAGATCGCGCTCGGGCCGAGCGACGACTCGACCTCGAGGCACGCGAACCCGACCAGCAGCGCGAGCAGCAGCCCCGGCACGAGCACGCGGAAGGGATGGATGCCGCTCGCCTTGAGCGTCGTCACCTCGTGGTCCGCGGCGGCGCGGCCGTACACGAAGACGACCGCGATCAGCATCGTGAGCGGCATCAGGTAGCTCAGCGCCTGCACCAGCAGGTAGCTCACGTAGTGGAGGTAGACGCCGAAGCTCAGCCCCGGCAGGCGGTACAGCGCGATCGGCGCGATGCCGAGCAGCGCGACCGTCGTGATCACCACGAAGGTGAACACGGCGTTCAGCACCAGTTCGACGAAGTACTTGCGGTCGAGGACGGCGAACACGCGCTCTCCGCCGGGCGGGAAGCCGATGCACCTCGCGGTCACCGGAGACGTCCCCGGGGGTCCGGTATTCTGGTCGTGCCGCGCCGCGCAAGCAAAAGGGCGCCGCGGCGATTCCGGCGGAGGGTTCCGTGCGCCGCATCCTGCTCCTGTCCGCGCCGCTCGCGCTGCGAGGCACGAGCCTCTACACGGTGAGCCTCGCGCGCGAGCTCAAGCTCCTCGGCCACAAGGTCGCGGTGCTCTGCCCGGGCGGCACGCTCGAGGGCTCGCTCACGGAGCAGGACATCGAGCTGATCCGCGCGCCGGTGAGCGGCGTCGGCTGGCGCGACCTGCTCTACCTCAACGTCTTCGTCGACAAGGCGCGCGACTTCGAGCCCGAGGTGGTCCACGTGCAGAGTCACGCGCTGGCGCGCATCGGGATGCACCTCGCGAGCGCGCTCGGCGCGGCGCCGGTGGTGACGGTCCACTCCTCGGTCCGCTCGCCGCTGCCCCTCGCGAGCGGCCCGGCGCCCCATGCGATCGCGGTGAGCGAGGACGTCCGGCAGGCGCTGGTGACCGCGGGTCGCTTCCCCCGCGACCGGATCGAGGTGATCCCCAACGGCGTCTCCGCCAGCCTCTCCTCGCTCGAGCTCGACGACCGCGTCGGCACCGAGGACGAGGTGCCGGTGGTCGGGACGGTGAGCCGGCTCGCGCGCGGGCGCGGCGTCGAGCACTTCCTCGACGCGGCGCGCGCGGTCGTCGACTCCGGCGCGAAGGCGCAATTCCTCGTGATCGGCGAGGGGCCGGCCGAACGCGAGCTGCGCGCGCAGGCGCGCCGTCTCGAGCTCACGCCGCACATCACCTTCGCGCTGCCGCGCGCGCGCGTCGGCGACCTGATCCGGCCGCTCGACGTCTTCGTGTCGGCGGGCGAGAGCGAGGGGCACGGGATGTTCATCTTGTGCGCGATGGCGGAGGCGCGGGCGGTCATCTGCACCGGCGTCGGCGGCGTGCTCTCCTTCGTGCGCGACGGCTCGAACGGGCTGCTGGTCGGGCGCGGCGACGTGGCGGCGCTCACGGCGCGGATCCTCGGGCTGCTCGGCGCCCCCGAGGAGCGGCGCCGGCTGGGGCGCCAGGCGCTGAAGGACGTGCGCGAAGAGTTTTCGCTCCACCCGATGATCGAGCGCACCGTCGAGGTCTACGATCGCGCCGTCGCCGAGACGGCCGCGAGCTTCACGAAGGCCTGACGCTTCCCGAGCGCGGCCGGCCGTCCTCGCCGCGGCGCGATCGGGCTATAGTCTCCGCCCCTCGCGGCCGGCCCTTCGGGCCCCGCAGGCACGGAGTCCGTGGTGACCGCGACCCCATCCAGAGTCGACGCTGCTGCGGCGGCGTCCCCCGCGCCCGTCGAACCGACGGCGCCCGCCGAGAAAACCTCCCTGAAGCAGCAGTTCTCGCGCTTCACGGAACGGTTCGGCCACCTCATGTCGCGGATCGTCCTCACGGTCCTCTACGTCGTGCTGGTGGCGCCGGCGGGGCTGGTCGTCGCGCTGCTCGCCGATCCGCTGCGCATCAAGCGCTGGCGCGGCAGCTCGTGGTCGCCGTGGACGCAGGACAACGACTCGCTCGCGCGCGCGCGGAGGCAGGACTGACATGTTCGTGCTGGGGCTGAGCTTCTACTACCACGACTCGTCGGCCGCCCTGATCCGCGACGGCGTCGTCGTCGCCGCTGCCGAGGAGGAGCGCTTCAGCCGGATCAAGCACGACTCCGGCTTCCCGCGCCTCGCGATCGACTTCTGCCTGAAGCGCGCCGGCATCTCGATGCAGGACGTCGACTTGGTCGTCTTCTACGAGAAGCCGGCGATCAAATTCGAGCGCATCCTGAAGACGGCGTTCTCCACCTTCCCGCGCAGCTGGGCCGTCTTCCGCGAGTCGATGCACACCTGGCTCACGAAGAAGCTGTGGGTGAAGGACCTGCTGAAGAAGCAGCTCCGGATCCCCGCCGAGCGGATCGTCTTCGCCGACCACCACATGTCGCACGCGGCGGCGAGCTACTTCACGAGCCCCTTCGACCACGCCGCCATCCTCACCGTCGACGGCGCGGGCGAGTGGACCACCGGCACGCTCGGCGTCGGCAAGGGCAACCGCATCAAGATCGTGAAGGAGATGCGCTTCCCCCATTCCGTGGGGCTCCTCTACTCGGCGTTCACCGCCTACTGCGGCTTCGAGGTGAACGAGGGCGAGTACAAGCTGATGGGGATGGCTCCCTACGGCGAGCCCAAGTACGTCGACCGCATCAAGAGGATGATCAAGATCGGCGACGACGGGTCGCTGTGGCACGACATGAGCCACTTCTCCTACCACTGGTCGCCGAGCTCGACCCTGTCGGAGAAGTTCAGCACCGTGATGGGCGCGCCGCCGCGCAACCGCAAGCACGAGGACAAGTCGCTCGACCCCTTCTACTGCGACGTCGCCGCGAGCATCCAGGAGGTGACCGAGGAGATCCTCCTCAAGATGGCCACCTACCTGCAGAAGGAGACCGGCCTCAAGAAGCTCTGCATCGCGGGCGGCGTGGGCCTCAACTGCGTCGCGAACCACATCGTGCTGCGCAACACGCCGTTCGAGGAGATCTACATCCATCCGGCGGCGGGCGACGACGGCGGCGCGGTCGGCGCCGCGATGTGGGGCTACCACGAGCTGCTGAACAAGGACAAGACCGCGCCCGTGCTCGACCACGCCTACCTCGGCAGCGAGTACTCGAACGACGAGATCGAGAAGTTCCTCCGCGACAACGACATCGCGTACGAGCACGTCGAGGACGACGACCGCTTCTACACGCGCGTGGCGGAGGAGCTCGCGGAGGGCAAGGTCGGCGGCTGGTACCGCGGCCGCTTCGAGTGGGGCCCGCGCGCGCTCGGCGCGCGCTCGATCATCGCCGACCCCGGCCGCAAGGACATGAAGGAGGTCGTCAACGCGAAGATCAAGTTCCGCGAGGCGTTCCGCCCCTTCGCGCCCTCGGTGATCCACGACCGCGCCGCCGACTTCTTCGACATCGAGGACCCGGCGAAGCACCACCCCTACCGCTTCATGCTCTACGTGGCGCAGGTGCACGAGGACAAGAAGAAGTACCTCGACGCCGTGACGCACGTGGACGGGACCGCGCGGCTGCAGACGGTGTACGAGGAGACCGCCCCGGCCTACTACCGGATGATCCGGCGCTTCGGCGAGGGCTCGGGCTACCCGGTCGTCCTCAACACGAGCTTCAACCTGAAGGGCGAGCCGATCGTCGAGCACCCTTCGCACGCCTTCAACACCTTCTCGCTCTCCGGCATGGACACGCTCTACCTCGAGAACTTCGTCGTCGGCAAGGAGGCGAAGAAGGTCCTGCAGCGGACGAAGTTCGCGCTGCGCCACGACGGCGACACCGTGGTCGGGATGCTCTCGTGACGGCGGCGGCGGGAACTTCGCGCGGAGGGGTGCTCGGCGCGCTCCTCGGCTGGATCGTCTCGCTCGCGCTGTTCGTCGCGTTCGTCGAGCTCGGGCTGCGCCTGCTCTCGCTCGACTTCGCGCGGCCGGCGACGGTGATCACGCGCGCCGACCCCGAGTGCGGCTGGGTCAAGATCCCCGACACGACCACCACGCGGAAGACCGGCGAGTTCAAGGCGACGTACGCGGTCAACTCGCTCGGCCTGCGCGACGACGAGTCGCTGACGAAGGCGAAGCCGGCCGGGACGCAACGCGTCCTCTTCGTCGGCGACTCCTTCGTCCAGGGCTACACGGTCGACCGCGACGACCTCTTCGTCGATCTCGTCGATAAGGCCTTCGCGTCCGACGGCCGCCGGATCGAGGCGGTGAACGGCGGGACGGAGGGTTGGTCGACCGACCAGGAGGTGGTCTGGCTGGTGAAGGAGGGGCTCTCCTACTCGCCCGACGCCGTCGTCTTCTGCTTCTTCCAGAACGACGTGTGGGGCGACCAGCTCGCGAGCTACACCGGCCTGCCCAAGCCGCGCTTCCCGGCGCAGGGCGACGGCTCGACGTGGGAGCGACCGGCCGGCGATCCGCCCGAGCGGTCGGGCTGGTTCGCGACGCACACCTGCCTCGGCGGCTTCTTCCACGGTCTCGAGACCGGCACGAAGTACCGCGCCGATCTCGCCGCCGGGAACATGGGCGCCGACGAGGCCGTCGTGCTGAAGAGTCCGCCCGCGGCGTTCGCCGACGGCTGGGCGCGCACGACCACCGCGCTGCGCGGGCTGAAGGCGGCGTGCGAGAAGGCGCAGACGAAGCTCCTCTTCGTCGCGATCCCGTCGCGCGAGCAGGTCGAGCCCGGCGCGAAGGCGCGCTGGGGCGCCGCGCACGGCCTCTCCGACGGCGAGTTCGACCCCGACCAGCCGACCACGCTCGTGCTGGCGGCCGCGACGAGCGCCGGCATCCCGGCGGCGGCGCAGCTCGACCCGCGGCCGGCCATGAAGAGCGCGGCCGAGTCGATCGCGAAGAGCGACGGCCACCTCTACTTCGCCAAGGACTTCCACGTGAACGCCGAGGGCAACCGCGTCCTCGCGCGCGCCATCTTCGAGCGGCTGAACGGCCCCGACTACTTCGGACCGCGGTCCGGCGCCGCCGCCGGCGCCGTCTCGCCGGCCGCCGCCGCCGTGCTCGCCGACACCGCGACGGGACGCACGCCGCTCTGGCCCTTCGTGGTCGGCGGCGCGTGGCTCCTGCTCTCCACGCTCTACGGGCTCTCCTACCGCGACGAGTCCTTCGCCTCGGCGTTCGTGAAGGTCGCGCTCATGATCGGCGCCGTCGTCGCGATCGTCTTCGTGTTCGGCCACCTCGTCGGCTGGCTCGGCCCGGTCTGGGGCAAGTACGTCGGGATCGCGGTCGTCGCCGGCGTGCTCGGGTATCTCCTGATCAAGATGTCCGCGAAGCTCGGGATCATGAAGGAGGTCTACGGCTCCTTCGTGCGGCGCGGCGACTGGTACATGCTGCCGCTGCTGATCGCGATGCTCTCGATCGGCGGCCTCCTGGTCGTCGCGAGCAGCTCGCCCTTCCTCGCCCCGTTCATCTACACGCTCTTCTGAGCGAGCGCGCCTGATCCCGAACCGCGCCCCGCCGTCCGACGAGAATCCGTCCGCCGAAGTCGGGGCGGTCACGACGCAGCGGTCCTGGAATCACTGACCCGCCACGTTGCACGCCGCGTTGCGGCGAAGGCGGCACTCACGGGGTCGAAGCGCGGCCCTTCCGACGGAGGTGCCAGCCGAGGCGCACGAGCGGCAGGGTCCCCGCCACGACGAGGCGCGTCGCGTCGCGAAGCGAACGCAGCAGGCACGGGCCCGCGAAGCCGAGTCCGAAGCCGACGGCACCTGCGACCGCGAGCGTTCGCTTGGGAGCGTTCCGAGCGCAGACTCTCGTCAAGTCGACGAGAGCGTGACCGATCCCCGCGACGCTGCGCCCGGCGTCGTCGATCAGTTCGGCGCGACGACGATCGAGGATCGTGTCGGCGTCTCGGCTCCGCTTCATGACGTGCCGACCTGGGCGGCGGCGGTGGCCGCCTCGGGGGCAGGCCGCGGACGGACGGCCGCCGCGACGAGCCTTCGCCGCGCGATGCGACGCAACAGCGCCCCGACGAGCAGCAGTCCGCTCAGGACCAGTGCGCCGGCGCCGATCTCGCCGATCCAGGGGGTCCCCGTCCACGCGACGAGCGCGTCGCGCGTGCCGGTGACCAGGAGGACGCCGGCCGCGATCGCGACCGCCACCACGCTCGCGATCAGGAGCAGCAGCGCGACGACGCCCGTGCAGACGTCGACGGCGCGCAGCTTGAACCGTTGCCATTCGAGGATCGCGATTCCGGTGACGCTCCGCGCGAACGTCTCGCTCGCGTCCCGGATCCGGTCGAACAGGAGCTCGAGATCGCGCGGCTCCGTCTGCGGGTCCGTCTGCGGGTCCGTCTGCGGGTCCGCCTGCGGGTCCGCCTGCGGGTCCGCCTGCGGCTCGCTCGCGATCGACCCGTTGCGGCGACCGGCGCTCGCGTGTCGCTCAACCGGCATCTTGGACGGGCCGCGGCGTAGCGGCGCGACGGCGCACGACGATGCCGAGGAGGGTGCCGATCCCGAGGGCGATGAGGAGCGACTTCGTCGGGTGCTCGGCGACGTAGTTCGTGAATCCGTCATGCACCCCGGTCGCACGCTCGCGGCCCTTCTTCAGGACGCCGCGTCCCTGGTCCTTCATGTGATTCACGGTTCGCCCGACGTTCTCGACGGCGATGGCGCCGAGATCGCGGACGTCGCGCAGGACCTTCTTCGACTGCTCGCGGAGGCTCCGCTCGGCGGGATCCGGCGAGTCGTCCGCCCGATCGCCGGACTCGTTCGCCAACTTCGGATGGGAACGCAACATCGTTGGCTCTCCCTCGTGTCGGCCGCCACGGTCGGCGGCGACCACGAAGCCGCGGCGTCTCAAGTCCCGTTCCCCGGGCCTGAACCCGGAAAACGGGGGCGACGCGGCGCAGGAGGATGGGTGGATTTGCGCGATCGCCGGTTCGACTTGCCCGATCGGGCGGCGGCTCGCGCGAGCTCAGGCTGCGAAGCCCCTCCGGCGCGGCTCGGGAATCGGCACGGACGAAGGTACGACGTCGGCATCGCCGGAATGTCGATGAACATCGCGTGGGTGCTGTTCGTCGTCGGGGTGGTCTTCGCCATCGTGCTGTTCGTCATGGGCCGGCGGCGCGGCGCTTCGTGACGTTTCGCGCGGGTTCCGGTCGCGACGGGGCCGACGATTCCGACCCGGGGATTGCCGGCCCCTCCGCCGTCGTGCGCAGGTCGTGGTAGATCACGACCGGAAGCACCGATCCGAGCATTCCGCCGAGCAGTGCTCCGACGCCTCGGACGACGAGATCGCGCAGCGACTCCTCCGGCCCGCGTCCGACCGCCGCGGGCGACCTCAGGACGAGCTCGCAGACGCGGTCGATGACGACGCACGCCGCGGCCGCGAGGAGGAGCGACGCGACGAACGCGGCGAAGATCTGGAGGCGACGCCCCTTCGTCAGTCCGGCGCTGCGCGCCAGCGAGCGGATCACTCCGAGCTTCTCGACGACCGCCGCGGTGGACGCGACGAACCACACGACGTACGGAGTGATCGCGAGCAGGATCAGGAAGATCAGCCAGGGCACGGACCAGGTCAGGATTCCGACGGGAATCGCGCAGGCAGCGAACGCCAGGACGACGCAGACGACGATGCCGAGGAGCACGCGGAGGCGCGACAGTCCGAGGCGGATCGAATGGAAGGAACGGATCGTCCGCTTCCGCAACTCCTGCAACACGAGCATCGCGACGATGCCCTGGACGACGAAGCCGACCCCCGCCTCGATCGACTGGAAGAACACGCGGATCAGGATCGGGGAGAAGGCGCGTTCGATTCGCGTGGTCGGCCCGCGGGTCAACGCCCACTCGAGCACGAACATCGGGACCATCACGATCGAAGTCGCGACCAGCAGCTGGGGGAATCTCGTGCCGCAGACGGTCAGCGATCGGACCAGCCAGGTCCCCGCGACGAAGCGGCGACGCGGCGTTGCAGTCGGCGCGGCCGACGTCAGGTCCACGGAAAGGCTCCCTCGGGATCGGCGTAGCGCGGAGACCCGCCCGCGTCCGGGATCGGGCGGGACTTCGTGATCGCATGCCTCGGCGTGCCGACGCCGCAAAACGCGGAGCGACTTTGACGGCGCCCGTCGTGAAATCGCGACGCGGTGCGACCGAAGGAGGAGATCGGTGCGAAGGTCCATCCGCTCGACCCGTTCTTCCGGGTCGTGGCATGCGAGCGGATCGCGGTCTTCGAGCGCCTCGATCCTCCGCTCCTCGCCGAGGCGATCGGGCCCTCCGGAGCGTCCGGATCACGTGTGGCAGGGCGCGGGAGATGATCCGAATCTGATGGAGCACCGGCGGAACCGGCGGGTGCCCGCCGCGAAGAGGGTGGTGGTCCGATCGGCGCCGCTCGGCAAGATGTCCGGCCCCGATGGATGCCCCCTTGGACCCGAAGAAGCTCGTCCTCTACCACGGCCAGTGCCTCGACGGCTTCGCTGCGGCCTGGGTCGCGTTCCGGCGCTTCGGCGGCGCGGCGGAGTACCACGCGGTCCAGTTCGGGGACGCGCTGCAGTATCCGGTCGCGGGGCGTGACGTGCTGATCCTCGACTTCAGCTACCCGCGCGAGCAGTTGCTCGAGATGAAGAAGCAGGCGGCGACGCTGCTCGTGCTCGACCACCACTTGACCGCGCAGCAGGACCTCGCCGGCCTCGACTTCGCGATCTTCGACCTCGAGCGCAGCGGCGCGACGCTCGCCTGGGACTACTTCTTCCCCGGCGAAGGGCGGCCGTGGCTGGTCTCCTACGTCGAGGACAAGGACCTCTGGCGCTGGAAGCTCCCCGACTCGGAAGAGGTGTCGGCCGCGCTGCAGAGCTACTCGCGGTCGTTCAAGATGTGGGAGAAGATCTCCCGCAAGGGCGTCGACGCGCTGGTCGCGGAGGGGCGGCCGATCCTGCGTTACAAGAACCGCCTCATCGAGACCGCCGCGAGCCGGACCAAGATGGTCGAGCTCGACGGCCACCGCATCCCGGTGGTGACGAGCTGCGTGCTGCAGAGCGAGATCGGCGGCCGCCTCGCGAAGGACTACCCGTTCGTCGCCATCGTCTTCGAGACGGAAGGGCGGCGCATCTGGAGCCTGCGCAGCCACGAGAAGGGCGGCGTCAACGTCGCCGAGATCGCCAAGCGCCACGGCGGCGGCGGCCACCCCAACGCGGCCGGCTTCATCGAGAAGATCGCCGGCGCCGGCGGGCAGGACGCGCCGGTGAGCGGCCCGGCGCCGCTCGCTCCGCCCCCCGAGCTCGAGGCCCCCGCTCCGTGAGCGGCGCCGCGCCGCCCGGCGTCGATCGCCCGCCGGACGCCGCGTCGCGCCTCGCACCCGCGCTGCTGGTGACGGGCGTCGCGCTCGTCGCGTTCATGGGGGCGTGGCCGCTGCAGGACCCCGACGAGGGGCGCTACACCGTCATCGCGCGCGCGATGGCGACGAGCGGCGACTGGTTCTGCTCGCGCCTGAACGGGCTGCGCTACCAGGAGAAGCCGCCCTTCTTCTTCTGGCTCGTCGCGGCCTGTCTCAAGACGTTCGGGACGTCGGAGTTCGCGGCGCGGATCCCCTCGACGCTCGCGTCGATCCTGACGCTCGTCCTGACCGGCCGCTTCGCGGCGAAGCGGCTCGGCGCGCGTGCGGCGGCGCCGGCGGTGCTGCTGCTCGCGACCCTGCCGCTCTGCGCGCTGCTCTTCCGGTTCGTCCTGGTCGACCTCACGCTGATGCTCTTCGTGACGGCGGCGGTCGTGCTCGCCCACGAGGCGATGCGCGTCGGCGAGGCGTCCGCCCCGCTGCGGCGCGGGCCGTACCTCGGCGCCTGGGCGTGCGCGGCGGCGGCGTGCCTGATCAAGGGGCCGATCGGGCTCGCGCTGCCGCTCGCGGGGATCGTGCCGTTCCTCCTGCTCGAGCGGCGCTGGGCGCAGCTCCTGCAGTGGCTGCGGCCCGACGGGCTGCTGCTCTTCGCGGCGATCGTCGTCCCGCCCTACTGGCTGGTCGAGCGCGCCAACCCCGGCTTCCTGCACGAGTTCCTGGTCGCGCAGAACTTCGGCCGGCTCACCGGCAACACCGACTTCGGCCGCGACCACCCCTTCTGGTTCTACGTGCCGGTCTTCGCCGCCGCGTTCCTGCCGGGCTCGCTGCGCGTCGTCGACGTCGCGCGCAGCTGCTTCACCACCGACGTCGACGGTCGGCGCTCGACGCGGCGCCTGCTCGCGTGCGCCGTGGCGGGGCCGTTCCTGCTGCTCTCGTCGGCGCACTCGATGCTCGTCTACTACCTCCTGCCGCTCGCGCCGCCGTTCGCGCTGCTCTGCGCCGACTCGCTGCTGCGCGCGGAGGACGACGCGCGCGAGCGGCGCGCGCCGCGCCGCGCGGCGGCCGTCGCCTACGCGTCCGTCGGCGGCCTCTTCGCGCTGCTCGCGGTCGTCGCGCTGGCGACGCCGTGGGCGTGGTCGGCGGAGCAGCTCCTCGCCGCGCTGCCCGACGCGCTGGCGCGGCGGCGCGACCCCGTCGAGCTCGCGCTGCGCGTCGCGACGATCCACGCGACGCTGCCGTGGTTCGCGAGCGTCTCCGCGCCGGTCGCCGCAGGCCTCTTCGTCGCGGCGTGGCGTGCGCGGCGCGGCGAGCCGCTCCACGCGGGGATCGCGGTCGCGCGCGGCGTGCTGGTGCTCGTGCTGCTCGCGCCGTTCGTGCTGCGCGGCGCCGACCGCCTCATCTCGTCGGGTCCCGTCGCCGCGCTGATCACCGAGCACCAGCGGCCGGGCGAGCCGCTGTTCCAGTTCGACGTGCACCTGCGCGGGCTGCCCTTCTACCTCGGACGGAACTCGACGCTCTGGACCGCGACGTACTCCGAGTTCGGCCACGCGCTGCCGCTCCAAGAGACGTGGCCGGACGACGCCCCGCCGCTCGCGCTGCAGAAGGACCGCGCCGCGCTGGAGCGCTTCTTCTCGGGAAACACGAGCCTGCTCGTGCTGTTGAGCGGCGAGGACCACCTCGCCGAGCTGCACGCGTCGAAGGCGATGCGCTTCCGGGAGCTCACGCGCGACGGCAACCTGATCCTGCTGCGCGGGGAGCGGAACTGAGTCAGCGTCCCCAGCGCGCCGCCGACACGAACGCCAGCACGGCGGAGACGACGAGCAGCGCGACGCAGAAGAGCCCGACGAAGCGCGCGCGGTCCGACTCGCGGCCCGAGCGCACGTCGGGGATCTGCAGCACCCAGGTCATCAGGAAGCCGGAGACGAATCCGCAGGCGTGGGCGGAGAAGCTCACGTGCGGCAGCAGGCTGATCACGACGTTCAGGACCAGCGAGCGCAGGAGCTGGCGGCGGACCTCGAGGCCGAAGGTCCCGCCGCGCCGCATGCTCCAGCCCAGGATCGCGCCGAACAGGCCGAAGATCCCGCCCGACGCGCCGAGCCCGAAGACGTAGGGGTCGCCGAACACGAGCATCCCGACGTTCCCGGCCAGTCCGGTCAGCGTGAAGATCGTCCAGAAGCGCGCCGGCCCGAACACCGCCTCGACGAACGCCCCCAGCGAGAGGAGCGAGAGGCCGTTGCAGAGGATGTGGACGACGCCGCCGTGCAGGAGCATCGCGCTCCCGAGACGCCACGGCTCCTCGCTCGTCGACTTGCCGACCGCGTTCTGGCCGCGCACGCCGAGCCCCTCCTCGAGCAGGACGCGCGCGTGCTCCTCGTCCCACGGCAGGAGCGCGCCTGCGCGCACCTCGCCGACCGGCAAGGGGTCGATGTGCATCTCGCCGCCCTGCCGGCCGAAGCCCGTCACCGACGACAGGAAGAGCTCGAAGAAGTAGAGGACGACGAGCGCCACGAGCAGGACGCGCGCGTGCGCGCGCGACGTGCTGAAAATGCGGTCGAGGAGGCGGCGCTGGCCGAAGACGCCGGGGATCAGCCGCCCGCAGCTGCGGCAGCGCCACGCCCGGTCGTTCACCCAGGCGCCGCAGCGCCCGCAGATCGCCGTCCCCATCGCCTCGCTCCCCGTCAGTCCGGAATCGGGTCGCCGTCGCGGGCGGTGCGCTCCGCGAAGAGCTGCTGCAGGCGCGCGGTGAGCGGCCCGCGGCGACCGGCGCCGATGCGGCGCCCGTCGCATTCGAGGACGGGCGTGAGCTCGCCCATCGTCCCGGTCGCGAACATCTCGTCGGCGGTGTAAACGTCGGTCAGGCTCAAGTCCCTCTCCGCGGCCGCGATCCCCGCGTCGCGCGCGAGCTCGAGCACGAGGCCGCGCGTGATCCCGGGCAGGCAGGCGCGGGGAAACGGCGTCGCGAGCTCGCCCCGCCGTACCAGGAAGACGTTGGTGGCGTTCGTCTCGGAGACGAAGCCGTCGAGGTCGAGCATCAGCGCGTCGTCGGCGCCCGCCGCGTTCGCCTCGATCTTGGCGAGGATGTTGTTGATCAGGTTGTTGTGGTGGATCTTCGAGTCGACGCACTGCGGCGGGTTGCGCCGCGTCGCCGCGGTCTTGAGCCGGATCCCCCACGCGTCGCCGCGCGCCGTCGCGTCGTCGCCGCGCGCCGGCTTCCACTCGGGCAGCACGATGAGGCACGGTCCCGCGCGGTTGTTGCGCGGGTCCATGCCCGACGTGACCTTCGCGCCGCGCGTGAGCGTGAGGCGGACGTGGACGCCGTCGGACATCCCGTTCTTCTTCAAGCAGGCGAAGAGCGCGGCGCGGACCGCGTCGCGCGCCGGGATCCGGTCGAACGCCATGGCGTGCGCCGACGCGAGCAGGCGGTCGAGGTGGCGGTCGAGCGCGAAGACGCGCCCGCCGTAGACGCGCAGCCCCTCCCACACCGCGTCGCCGCCCTGCACCACGCTGTCGAAGACGGAGACCTTGGCCTGCGCGCGCGGCAGCAGTTCGCCGCCGACGTGGACCCAGATCGAGTCGTTGCGCGGGTCGGGGGACGCGACCGGTCCGGGCTCGCTCGGCGTCATGGGCGGGTGCGCGTTCCTGTCGGGAGTCGGCGGGGGCGCGCGCCGGCCGTCAGCGGGAGCCGGCCCGCAGCGCGAGACTGTAGAGCTTCGCATACCAGGGCCGGCATTCCTCGACGAGCGGCGCCAGCCGCTCGGGAATCGGCCGCGTCTTCGGGCGCCAGGGCTCGAAGCCGGTCGACCGCTCGACGTTCTGGTACCAGTGCGGCGCCCAGACCCCGAAGTAGGCCGGCCGGCCCTCGGGCCACGAGAGCATCGCGGCGTCGAAGGCGAGGCCGACGCGGCGGCAGAGCTCGCGCAGGACACCGGGCGGGTCGAGCAGCGTCTCCTTCGCGTCGAGGACCGGCGGCTCCTGCCCGAGCGCGCGCAGCTCTTCGAGCAGCTCGCACTGCGCCTTCACGCCGACGTCGCGCAGCGTCGGCTCCGCGATCTGGCGCGCGAGCGTCACGACGACCTCGGCCGGATCGCGGACGAGGAGGAGGTTCACCGTGCGGCGCAGGAAGCTCCGGTCGAGCTCGACGAGGTGATGCGCCATGTGCTTCTGGAAGAGGACCGGCCGGTCGCACGACCCGAGCACGACGTCGCGCACGACCCTCTCGCCGTCCGCTTCCTGCGCGCGCAGCACCTCGTCGCGGCCGGGATGGCCGGCGCCGCTGACGCGCAGGTAGTGGGCGTAGAGCGGCTCGTCTACGACGCGCGTGTCGGCGCGCTGCGCGAAGGAGACCATCAGCGCCGTGGAGACGTTGCGCGGGCCCGACCAGAGGCAAAGGCGCAGGACGTCGTCGCGCGCGGCGTTCAGGGCAGCGCCGACGCGGCGGCGCGCGCTCCGTAGCAGGCGGCGCGCGAGCGGCGGTGGAAGAGGCCGCGCGCCGGCGTGAGGCAGCGGCGGCAGCGCAGGCCGCCCGCCATCAGGTTGCGCGGCTGGCCGAGGAAGCGCTCGATCAGGACCTCGTCGCGGCAGACGTGGCAGAAGGTGACCTCGCGGTCGGCGCCCGCCGACTCCTGCGTGTAGACGTACTCGAGCCCGGCGCGCGCGCCGGCGTCGAGCGCGCGCTCGACCGCGCGGTCGGCCCAGCCGGAGCCGTGCTGCTCGCCGCCCGGAGCGCAGCGCACGTGCCACGGGATGGTCGGGTCGATCGAGCGCAGCGAGAGCGCGACCTCGAGCAGCTCGCCCTCCTGGTCGTTCAGGCCGGGGACGAGGAGCGTCGTCACCTCGACCCACACGCCGCGCGCGCGCAGCGTGGCGAGCGACGCGCGGACGACGTGCGAGGGGACGCCCTCGACGCGGCGCACCGTCGCGTCGTTCAGCGTCGGGACCTCGAGGCTCACCGCGTCGACCAGCGACGCGAGACGCGCGTAGGTGGCGAAGGTCGCCCCGCCGCGCGCGCGCACCACCGTGACGAAGCCGCGATCGCGCGCGAGCTGGAGCGCCGGCGCGAGCGCCTCGTAGTGCAGCGTCGGATCCTGGAAGGCCGAGGGGACGGCCGCGCCGGTCGGGCTGAACGCGCCAAACGCGATCGTCGCCGCTGACGCGGCGCGCGCGAGCTCGGGGAGCTCCCCGATCGAGGCGGTGGCGGCGGGCGCCGCCGCCGACGCGTCGTCGGGCGCGCCGAGGAACGTGGCGACGAGGACCCGGCTGCCCGGCAGGACGTGATAGAGCCCGAGCGACTCGATCGAGCGCGGCGCCACCTGCACGAAGCGGCCGTCGGCGCGCGTCCAGAGGACGCCGTCGTGGAACTCCCGCAGGCCGCACGGACCGCTGGCCGACTCCTCGAGCACGCACTGGCGCTCGCAGAGGTGGCACAGTCCTGCATGCGGCAGAGCTGTCCAGAGCTCCGCCTTGCGCATCACCGAAATTCCCATCACCAGGCTTTCTTCGGTCGGGGCAGCCCGGGATATAGCCCCACCCTTCCCGGGTAACAGCGCGGCTGCGAGCGGCCGTTGCGCGCCGGTTTCCCCCGGGAGGACGGCGGCGCGCATCGTCCGACTTCGCCGCGCACTCCTTCGCGCGTGACGAGGGAATGTCACGCGGTGCGGTGCGGCGATCAGTGCACGAGATTGCCGCGGTACTCGCGTGCACCGCCGAAGTCGCCGCTGCGCGGCGACACTTCGTCAGTGCACGAGGTTCCCTCGGTACTCGCGTGCACCGCCGAAGTTCTCGGTCCAGTAGGCGCCGACCTGTGCGCCGCCCATCTCGCTGTGGCTCTCGTAGAGCATGTTGCGGTGGTGTCCCGACGACTCGTACCAGCCGTGCAGCGCGCCGGCGGAGCCGCCCGCGCCGACCGAGCAGTTCTCGCCGGCGCCCCCGCGGTAGCCCTCGAGCATCATGCGCAGGTAGGGGTTCGCGCGCTTGGGGTCGTCCTCGTCGTGCGTGAGCTTGCCGACGCGCGACATCCAGTCGCTGTGGCCGCGCGCCGCGCGCCAGAGCTTCTCGTTCCAGGCCAGCGCGCGCCGGCCCATCATCGCGCGGTAGTCGTTGGTGATCGCGACGAGCGCGAGCTCGTCGCGCGACGGCCCCGAGCCCGGCCCCTTGTCTCCGACCGCGATCGTCGCGTTGAAGGCGCGGACGTTGTCGTCCTCGTCGAGGCGCACGCGCTCGCGGTAGTCGAGGGCGAAGTTGCGCACGTGCACGACCGTGCCGGCCGGCAGGCACCACGCGATCGTCAGCGCCTGCTCGGGCGCGTCGGCGTCGGAGCCGACGTCGTGCAGCATCTGCCGGTTCGCGCGCAACTCGCGGACGACCGCCGCGAACGACGGCGCGAGGGTCACGTACGGCTGCGGCGGCTCCTCCTCCTCGCGCCCCCAGTTGGCGCGCACGACCGCGACGAGGCGGTCGACCTCGAGCTGCACCGCGCGGTACTCGGTCTCGTTCGCCGGCGTGTGGGGATAGAAGTACTTCACCTCGTCGAAGATGAGGGAGAGCGCGTCCTTGCGCGTGCGCTGCAGCTCGAGCAGGCGCTCGCGCAGCTTCTTCAGCTTCTCCTGCTCCGGCGCCTCGAAGAACTCCTTGGAGAGCTCGGCGCGCCGCGCCTTCAGCTCGTCGAGCACGAGCGCCGGCGACGTGGCGGCGAGCTCGGTCACGCGCGCCCGCGCCTTCTCCCCCGCCGCGGCCGCTCCCGTCGTCGCGGTCGACGCGGCGAACGCGGCGACCGCCTCGCGCACCTCGAGCTTCAGGTCCTCCTCGGCCTTCTCGGCCCACGTGAGCCAGCGCTCGCCGACGCGCACGAAGCCGCGCGGCGGGACGGAATCGAGCCCGCGCTGCAGCGCGAGCGCGCGGTCGCGCGCGTCCCGCAGCGACTCGTCGGCGGCGATCCGGTCGAGGCAGAGGAGGAACGCCTTGTCGTCGGCGGCGGCGAGCGCGACGAGGGCGCGGCCGAGCACGTGGTCGGGCTCCAGCGGGACGTGGCCCGAGATGTCGAGCAGCGAACGCGCGGAGAGGTCGTTGGGGGCGACGCCCTCCTCGGCGCCGTCGCCGGCGAGCAGCAGCCGGCTCCCGTCGCTGCCCTTCACCTTCGCGCCGCGACCGTCGCGCAGCGTCACCGCGATCGGCGCGCTCGGCGGCCGCTGCGCGAGCAGTTCGGCCACGCGCGCGCCGAGCCGCAGCGGCCGGACCGCGCGCTCCTGCGCGAGCGCGACGCGGGCGCGCTCGTTGTCGTCGGCCGCCGCCGCGAGCGCCTGCTCGAAGAGCTGCGCCGCGCCGGCGAAGTCGCCCGGCGCGAGGAGCGCCTCGGCCTGCTGGCGCAACGCGCCGGCCGGGGAACCGCCGTCCGCCTTCGCGGCGCCGCCGCCGTCCTTCGGTTTCTCTCCGTCCTTCGGTTTCTCTCCGTCCTTCGGTTTGTCTCCGTCGGCCGGCTTCTCGCCGTCTTTCGGAGCGCCGTCCGGCTTCGGGAAGGGGGCCTCGTCTTTCGGCGGGTCGGCGGGTGCTGCGGGCGGCGGACCGTCGGGCTTCGGCGCAGGCGCGGGCGGGTTCACCGGCTTGGGCCGCGGCGGAGCGTGGCGGCGGCGCTGGGAGATGCGGGCGTGAATCGGGATCTTCTGGTCGACGAGGTCCTCGACGCGGTCGGCCTCCTCGACGCAGTCCCACCACGCCTCCGTCGTCTTGAGCGGGGCGAGGCGCTCGTCATCGAGCTCGCCGAGGGCCTCGAGCACGCGCTCCTGCGCGCACAGCTCCTTCACCTTCGCCAGGATCACGTCGGCCTTCGCGCGCGCCCCCGCCTCGATCGTCTTCAGGAGCTCGGCCTGCTTCGCGGCATCGGCTCCCGTCGGCTGCAGGCTCGTCGCGACGAAGCGCGCCTTGGCGAAGTCGCCCTGGTCGAGCCACTTCTTCGCCTCGTCGCTGCACCACTGGAAGGTGCGGTCGTTCGGGAGCGTGATCCCGTTCACCTCGGCCGGCGGCCGGACCGTCGCGGAGCGGCGCACCAGGTCGGAGCGCAGCTTCTCCGCGCGCACGCGCAGCGGCTCGACGTCGCGGTAGTTCGCGAGGAAGTTCTCGACCTCGGCCAGCGTGCGCCCGGTGAAGTCGGTGGCGACCAGCTTCTCGAGCTCGTCGCAGGCGCGCCGGCCCGCCTCGAAGCGCTTGCGCTGCGAGGTGAGGTCGGTGCGCAGCCGCTCGAGCTTGGGCTGCATCGACGCGGTGGCGAGCCGCTCGGCGGAGGTGGCGCTCTCGGTCGCGTCGGAGAAGCGGCACTCCGCCGCCGCGACGCGCGCCTCGGCGATCAGGTCGTCGACGCGCTTGGCGAGCTCGGGGTCGACGGGCGCCGGTCCGTGGTTCAGGAGGAACGCGACGATCGCGATGACGGCGAGGAAACCGAGGCCGACCCAGACGAGGCCGGGCGAGAGCCCGCTCTTCGGGGCGCCGACGCGGGCGACGCGCGCCGCCGACGGGCGCGCGCCCATGCTGCGCGGCGCTGGCGGCGGTGCCGCCGCGCGCGCGGGCTCGGGCGGTGCGGGCGGCGGCGCCGGCGGCGGTGCCGTCGCGCGCGCCGGCGCGGCCGCGCTCAGCACGGTGAGCTGGAACGGTCCGACGCGCAGGACGTCGCCCGCCTGGAGCGGCGCCTTCTCGACCGCCGCGTCGTTCACCTGGACCGGCGTCCGCGACCCCTGCCGCACGATCTGCCAGCCGAACGGCGTCGCCTCGATCCGGGCGTGGGTCTTCGCGACTTCGGGCGCCGCGAGCACGACGTCGCAGTCGAGGTCGCTGCCGATCGTCGCGACCGGGCCCGCGATCGGGACGCGGCGGCGCGCGCCGCTGCGCGGGTCGACGAGCAGGAGTTCGAGCACGGGCGCTCCTTGGCGGAGCCGCGGGGCGGACGACCCGCGCCGCGGCACGTCGGGGGACGACCGGCACAAACTAACGGGAACGGGACTTCTCAGCGCGCCGCGGCCTGGATCTCGGGAGAGAGGTCGGTCGGCACGATCGGCCGACCCGGATCGGTCAGCGCGATCACCCGCTGGATCTCGTTCTGCAGTTCGCGCACGTTGCCCGGCCAGCGGTAGCGCCGGAGGGCCTCGAGGGTTTCAGGGGCGATGTCCGGCGCCCGGGAGCGTCCGCAGCGCTGCGCCGCCTCCGCGATCAGCCGCTCGAAGAGCAGGAAGAGGTCACCGGCGCGATCGCGCAGCGGGGGCAGCTCGACCTTGATGGGCGAGAGGCGGAAGTAGAGGTCCTCGCGGAAGAGCCCCTGCTTGATCAGGGCGGCGAGGTCCTTGTTCGACGCGGAGATGAAGCGCACGTCGACCTTGATCGAGACGGACGAGCCGACCGCCCGCACCTCGCCCTCCTGCAGCGCGCGCAGCAGCTTCTTCTGCAGCCCGACGCTCATGTCGCCGACCTCGTCGAGGAAGAGCGTCCCCTTGTGCGCCATCTGGAAGCGGCCCTTGCGCGTGCGATCGGCGCCGGTGAACGCCCCCTTCGCGTGGCCGAAGAGCTCGCTCTCCAGCAGCGTCTCGGGGAACGCGGCGCAGTTCTCGGCGACGTAGGGTCCGGTGCGCCGCGGCGAGAGGTCGTGCAGCGCGCGGGCGATCAGCTCCTTGCCCGTCCCGCTCTCCCCGTGGATCAGCACGGTCGCGTTGGTCGGCGCGATCTTGAGCAGCAGCCGGAACACGTCGAGCATCTTCGGCGAGCGGCCGATGATCTTCGGGAAGTGCGCGACGATCGAGTCGACGTCGTCGCGGACCGGGTCGATCGACCGGGGCGGCGGGGACGACGCGGCGGCCGCGGGCTTCGCGGCGGCGGCCGGATGCTGCGCCGCGAACTCGACGAGGTCGGCCTTCAGCGCGTCGATCCCGGCGTCGCCGAGGATCTCGCGATAGCGGCCGACGAGTTCCCCCAGCGCGCGCTTCAGCGTGCGGCGGATCAGGGCGTCGTCGGACTCAAGAGTCATGCAGGCGGACCCTCTTCAGGCCCCCGTAGGCGAGGTGGAACTCGCGCTCGCCGGAGCGGAAGCGGACGAGCACGCGCGCGCGCGCGCCGTGGCCCATCACCAGGACGATCTCGCCGTTGCCGTAGGTCTCGTGGTTCACGAGGTCGCCGATCGAAAAGCCGCCGCCCTCCCCCTCGTCGTCGTCGAGGACGACCTGCACGACGCCGGGCCGGCCGGCGTTCCGCGCGGCGCCGCCGCCTTCCTCCGATTCCTCGTCCTCGTCGGGACCGCCGCGCACGAGCTCCGGCGGGATCTCGTGCAGGAAACGCGACGGGATCGCCGGCTCCATGCGGCCGAAGGTGAAGCGCTGCCCGGCGTGCGTGAGCCAGAGGAACTCGCGCGCGCGCGTGATCCCGACGTAGAGCAGGCGGCGCTCCTCTTCCAGTTCGGTCTCCGACTGCGAGCGCCGGTGCGGCAGGCGTTCCTCCTCGAGCCCGGCGACGAACACGGCCCGGAACTCGAGCCCCTTCGCGCTGTGCAGCGTCATGAGCCGGACCGCGTCGGCCGACTCGAGCCCGGCGTCGTCCGCGTCCTGCACGAGCGCCCGCTCCTCGAGGAACTGGCCGAGCCCCGCGTCGGGGCGCGTCCGGTCGAAGTCGTCGGCGTCGGCGACGAGCTCGCGCACGTTGTCGATCCGATCCTCCCCGTCGGCCCCGTACGCCTCCTCGAGGTGGCGCTCGAAGCCGGTCATCGCCACGAGCTCTTGCAAGAGCGCGGCCACCGGACGGTCGGGTGCCTGGCGCAGCCAGGAGAGGACGTGGATGAGCTCTTGCGCACCTTTCGCGGCCGCGCCCCGGAGCTTCGGGCGGCGCTCCGCGTCGAGCACGAGCTCGAAGAGGGGGAGTCCGGTCGTGCGCGACGCCTCGAGCAGCTGCGACTGCGCGACTTCGCCGATCCCCCGCGCGGGAGTGTTCACCACCCGCAGGAACGACTCGGCGTCGCGCGGATTCACCTTGAGCCGCAGCCACGCGAGCAGGTCCTTCACCTCTTTCCTGGCGTAGAACTCGAGCGCGCCGACGACCCGGTAGGCGATGCCGCGCTCGCGCAGCTTCGCCTCGAACGGGCGCGACAGCGCGTTCGTGCGGTAGAGCACGGCGACGTCGCGGGCGCGCAGCCCCTCGTCGGCGATCAGCCGGAAGATCTCGCGCGTGACCAGCTCGGCCTCGTCGCCGTCGCTCCAGCCCGAGACGATGCGCGGCCGCGTCCCGAATTCCCGCGCGCTCTCCAGCCCGCGTTCGACCCGGTGGCGGTTGCGGGCGATCAGGGCGGAAGCGACGGCGAGGATCGCCCCGACCGATCGGTAGTTCTTCTCGAGCCGGACCATCTCGGCGTCGGCGTGGCGCTGCGCGAACTCGAGGATGTTCGAGAGGTCGGCGCCGCGCCACGCGTAGATGCTCTGGTCGGGGTCGCCGCAGACGGTGAGGTTGCCGTGGCCGGAGGCGAGCGCGTCGGCGATCTCGCTCTGCAGCCGGTTGGTGTCCTGGTACTCGTCGACCAGGACGTGCTCGAAGCGCCGTCGCCACGGCTCGCCGGCGATCGGGTCGGTGACGAGGCGCCGGCACTGGATCAGCAGGTCGTCGAAGTCGAGCAGGCGCGAGTCGGAGAGCGCCTTCGCGAGGTCGGGCCACGTCTCCGCCGCGACGCGGTCGAACGGCTCGTGCGGCAGGGCGGCGACGTCGGCCGGCGCGAGGCCGTGGTTCTTCCAGAGCGAGATCGCCTCGACCACCGCCTCGGGCCGGATCTCCTTGGGGTCGTGGCCGCGCGCGCGCAGCAGGCGGCGCGCGAGCGCGACGAGGTCGTCGCGGTCGCAGATGGTGAAGTCCTTCGGCAGCCCGATCGCCTCGCCCCCCATCCGGAGCATGCGCGCCGCGGCCGAGTGGAACGTCGCGACCCAGACGCGCGCGCCGGGGAGCAGCTTCTCGACGCGCTCGGCGAGCTCGCGCGCCGCCTTGTTGGTGAAGGTGATCGCGAGGATGCGGTGCGCCGCGACGCCGCGCGCGACGAGCGCCGCCACGCGCCGCGTGATCACGCGCGTCTTGCCGGAGCCGGCGCCGGCGACGATCAGGAGCGGGCCGCCGCCGTGCAGCACGGCGGCGCGCTGCGCGTCGTTCAGGTCGTCGAGGAGCGGCGAAGGGACGTCCAAGCCGCGCCACATAAGCGGAGCGCGCGACGCGGTTCCAGCGTCACTCCCGCTTCGGCGCGGGGCGCCGCCACTGCTCGCGCAGCTTCGCGGCGGCCTCCTCGCCGAATCCCACGCCGCCGCGGCGCCAGTCGGCGATCACCTGCTCCTCGAGCTCCGCGGGGGCGCCGGGGTCGAGGCGGAGCGCGAGCGAGCGCGCCTTGCCGGCGGCGGCGAGGTCGCCGCTGCCCGCGTGCGCGCGCGCGAGCAGCCACGCGAGCGGCGCCGACGGTCCCGCGCTCTCGAGCAGCGCCGCGGCGTCGGCCCGCGCCGGCGCGAAGCGGCCCGACTCGATCTGGAAGCGGATCCGCGCGAGCCGCAACGCCTCGCACTCGGGCCACGCGGCGATCAGGTCGGCGCGCAGGCGCAGGACCTCCTCGACGTCGAGCGGCGTGCGGCGGCCCGCCTCGTCGAGCGACGCGAGGAGCGTGTGGAGCCGCAGCTCGTGGTCGGCCTCGGCGGTCGCGCCGCGCCGGCGCAGCAGGGTCGAACGGACGTAGTGGGCCTGCTCGTTCTCGGGCGAGGCGGCGAGCGCCTCGTCGAGCGCGCGAGCGGCGTCGTCGAGCCGGCCGCCGTCGAGCGCGATGCGGGCGACCGGCACCAGCGCGGCGCTGCGCCCGGCGCCGGTGGTCGCGGCGGCGGCGGCGGAGCGGAACAGCGGCTCCGCGTCGGCGCCGCGGCCCGCTTCGAAGAGGAGGTTCGCGAGCGCGTAGCGGGTGAGCGCGAGGCGGTGGCGCGGCGCGAGGCGCTCCTCGTGCGCGAGCGCGGCGCGCAGGAGCGGCTCGCCGCCGGCGGCGTCGCCCCCCATCGTGCGCGCGATTCCTTCGCCCGCGAGCGCGAGCGGGTCGTCGGGCGCGACGGCGCGCGCCGCGACGAAGAGCGCGAGCGCGGGTCCGCCCGCGCGATCGCCGTGGCCCTCGAGGAGCTTCCAGCCCTCCGCGACCTGTGCCGCCGCGTCGGCCGGCGCCGCGCCGCCCGGGTCGTCCCGGCCGCAGCACGCGAGCGCGCCGAGCAGCGCCCCGAGCAGCGCGGCGCGAAGCGGGATCCGGAGGCGCTCGAGCATCGCGGCAGGAAGCTCCGTGCGAAGGCTGGACTAAGCTAGCGCGCCATGATCGTCGGGATCGGCATCGACCTGGTCGACGTCGCGCGCGTCCGCCGGCTCCTCGACGAGGAGCACGCGGAGCGGGCGCGCGAGCGCCTCTTCTCCCCGCGCGAGATCGAGCTCGCCGGCGCGGGCGCGGGCGCGATCGAGTCGCTCGCCGCGCGCTTCGCCGCCAAGGAGGCGGCGATGAAGGCGCTCGGCACGGGCTGGAGCGGCGGCGTCGGCTTCCGCGACATCGAGGTCGGACGCGATCCCGCCGGCGCCCCCACGCTCGCCCTGTCGGGAGCCGCGGCGGAGCGCGCGCGCGCCCTCGGCGTCGCGCGCTGCCACGTCTCGCTCACCCACACGCGGGAGCTCGCGCAGGCGATCGTCGTCCTCGAGTCGTGAGCCCGCCGTCCGGAAACGAAGCCGCCCCGGCGCGGGCCAGGGCGGCGGAAGGTCCTCGAAGAGTCCGAGGCCGCGGGGCCACGCGCCCTATCGGGCGCGACTCATCAATGCCCCTTGGCGTCGACGTCGTAGACGGCCGACGCGTCGTCCACGTTGAACGCGGCCCACGACTGGACGAGATTCGACGTGTTGCCGACGAGCAGCCCGACCGCGACGTCGCGGCCGGTGCCGGCGCCCTGCGCGATCGCCTGAGCGCGCACCTGGCGGAGGTCGACGAAGCCGGTGTAGCTCACCGACATCATGACCTTGTCGACGCTCGAGAACGACGCCGGGATCGCGCCGACGTGGGTGCTGCGCACGCCGATCATCACGACCACGATCGCCTTCTCGTGCCAGTGGCCGATCAGCGGCAGAGGCTGGGTGTCGTTGGCCTTGTAGTCGGTCATCTCGAAGCGGCCGTCGACGTGGACGAGCCCGCCAGGACGCGCGAAGGAGAGGTGGCGCCCGCCCTTGGCCAGCACCTCGACGGTCGGCTGGCCGGTGAGGATCGCGCCGCCGACGCCGCCGCCGCCGAGCGTCGTCCCGCCGGTGCCGCCGAGCGACCCTTGGCCGACCATCACGCCCGAGTGGCGCGGATTGCCGAGGTCGTCCATCACGAGACCGGAGACGAGGTCGACGCGCACGCAGCCGACGTCGACCGTGGCGATTCCGCCGGGCGCTCCGCTCGCACCGAAGCTCCTCGTCGACTGGAGCGTCAGCTCCCCCTTGAGCGGAAGGATGTCGACGCCCTCGTCGCCCCCGCCGCCGAAGAGCAGCGGGGCGGCCGCGACCGCGAGAGTGCCGATCAGCGTCGCGGAGAGCCAGCTTGCGAAGCGTTTGCGGCTTTTCATGGCGGTGACTCGATTGCCCCGACCTAGCTGAGGAACAGCAAGGGGTAACGCCCACGCAGCCGAGTGAGGAAGCTGCGGTGGCGGAGGAGGGCCTGCTTGAATTCGCGCGCCCTCCGGAAAGCGGGGACCGTGACGGTTTCGAGGTGCTGGGAGAAGCGGTTCGCCAGGCGGTCGATCGCCGATTCGGCCTCGTCCAGACGCCCGAGCTTCACGCAGTAGATCGAGAGATTCGTGAGGGCGGCGGCCTGGTAGAGGTCGTTCTGATCCCGCTCGGCCTGGAGGAGGACCTCGCGCTCCAGTGCGACCGCGCGCTCGAACTGGCGGGTCGCCGAGTAGACGCGGGAGAGCTGCTGCAGGGCGAAGAACTTCGTCTTCGCGTCGGCGCGGGAGTGGAGGACCGTGCGGAGGAGCTGGCGGGCGCGGTCGTAGCGGCCCGCCACGCTGAAGTACTTCGCGAGGTAGATGCGCGCCTCGTGGCGCTCGGCGTCGAGCCGCAGGCACTGCTCGAGGCAGGCGCGGCCGGTCTCGAACGCCTCGCCGGCCTCGATCGCGTCGCTCTCCGGGAAGAGCTCGCTGCGCGAGTCGAGCAGCGCACCGTTCTGCTGGCGCCGCGTCCGCTGCTGGGACGCGATCGAGCGCTGCTCGCGCGAGAGCGCCTCGCCCTTGTGGGCGAGCTGCCGGATCGAGCCGGGCTTGCGCGCGTAGACCTGCACGCCGCGCTGCTCGGAGCTGGTCTTGAGTCCCGCGGCGACGAGCGCCTTGCCGAGCTCGTAGAGCACGGCGGCGAGCTTCTGCGTGTTGTCCTGGAGCAGGCGGCGCGCGAAGTCGCCGAACAGCTCGGCGCCGTCGGGCAGCTCGAGCTGCCCGGCCTGCTCGACCTGGCCGAACAGGTGCAGCCGCGACATCCCCGCCAGCGTGTTCACGAACGCGCGGCAGCCGTTGCACTCGTCGACGTGGCGCGCGATCTCTCCGCCGTCGAGGGCGGTGCGCTCGCCGTCGACGAACGCGCTCAGATCGGCCTCGAAGCGGGCGCAAGCGTCGCGCGCGCGGAGCGCCTCGTCGCGGATCGACGTCGGCTCACTCATGGCGCGGTGCCTCCAGCATCTCCCCCATCGCGCGCAACAGCTTCTTGCGCGCCCGGCAGACGATCATCTTCAGGTTTTCGAGCCGGACCCCCATCTTCTCGGCGGCGCGCCGGTATTTGAGGCCCTTCACTTCGATGAGCTGGAGGGATCGCTTCTCCCGCTCCTTCAAGCGCGTTTCGAAGACGCTGCGGTAGGCGAGCAGGCACAGCGCGTACATCTGGGACGCGCGTCCCGACTCCTCCTCGTTCGCGAGCATCGTGTCGGGGGACTGCACGCGGTCGTCCTGGACGATCTCCGCCAGCGGGTCGAGGTCCACTTCACTGTGGCGGACGCTGCGCAGGTGCTTCAGCAGCGTGTTGCGGACGATGGAGAACGACCAGTTCCGGAACGAGCACTCCTTCTCGTTCCGGAAGCGATGCGGGTAGCGGTAGATCGAGAGGAAGACGTCCTGCAGGACGTCTTTCGCGTCGATGCCCGGATGGGCGAAGCGCAGCCGCTTCAGGATCACGAGCAGGATCTGGCGGTGCGACAGTTCGTAGAGCAGCGAGAAGCAGTCGATGCTGCGCGTGCGGGCGAATGCCTCCATCAGGAGGCTCGAGAGTGCTTCCTGGAAGAGCTGCCCCGAGGTGATGCGCGCCGCGACGCGCTCCCGGAACTCCTGGCGCATCCCGACGGGGAGCGACTGGAGCGTGCGTTCGAGCTTGGCGGCGAAGGGCGCGGGAAGGAGGTGCGCCGAATCCGGCAGCGCCTCCGTCGCCTCTTCCGATCGACTGATCGCCGACCGCCTCATCGCCGAGATCCAGTGCGGGGCCGAGGGCCCGACCCGCCTCCGCTCGCCCCGAGCGAAAGGTCCCTGCAGGTCGAACGCCTCCCGTGGCTCGGGTCGGTCTGCAGCTCTCCCTCAGGCGGCGGGATGGCGGCTTCCCGACTTCACGATCGTCGTGCGCGCTTCGAATCCTGGCGGAAGTTGAACCGGCGCGACGGCGCGAACGGGCGAAGGAATAACGCCACTATTGACCGTGCGGAAGTAGAGAAATTCACGGAGGCTTTCGAAATGGGTCGCCGGCGCGTCGCGCGGCGTCGTCGGACTCGATCCGGCCGAACGGATCGACGCGGCCGAAACGGGCCGCGTCCTTGCCCGGTTCCGCGCCTCCCGCGGCCCCGCGCCCCTCCATGAACATCGGAAGGCTCTCGTCCACCGCCTCCCGGAGCACCGGCAGCGGGTCGCCCGGCCGCGGCGGGGCCGCACCCCAAGGGTAAGTGCGCAGCTCCTCCTCGAAGTCGACGCGCCGCATCGGGAGCAGGCGGTCGTACTCGCCGAGGTCGGGAGGCTCGGCGATCGCGAAGCGGCGCGTCCACGATCCGGCGTCGGTGAGCCCCGCTTCCGGCGATCGGGCCAGCGCTTCGGCGAGCGGCGTCCCGCTCCACCAGGAAAAGCTGCCGCGCTCCACCTTCTTCATGAGACGCCGGGCGAGCAGGTCCTGCAGACGCTCGAGGCCGAGCTCCGGCGCCGCTCCGATGTCGATCGTCCGACCTGCCATCTTGTGGTGGTCGAGCGCGCTGGCGAGCGCGATCGCGGCGTCGCCCGCCGAGAGCGGCAGGAGCCGGCCGCCGCGCAGCCACGGGAGGCGCAGCTTCACGTCCGCCACGAGCAGCCGCCGCCACGCCTCGAGCGGCCGCGAGGTCGCGGAATAGAGGAGGCCGGCGCGCAGGATCGTGAAGGGGAGACCGCTCGCGCGCAGCCGCTCCTCCGCCTCGCCCTTCGCGCGCGACCAGGCGTGCGTCGAGCGGACGTCGGCGCCGCTCGCCGAGAGGAAGACGAAGCGCTCGACCTGCGCGCCGCGCGCCGCCGCGAGCAACGCGTCGATCGCCGCCACCTCGTGGTCGGGGCGCCGCGGCTTCATTCCGGGCGCGACGCCCGCGAGGTGGATGACCGCGGTCGCGCCGGCGAGCGCGCGCCCGGCCGTCGCGCGGTCGGTCACGTCACCGACCACGCACTCGGCGGCGCCTCCGAGCGCGGGCGCCTCGCGACGGAGCAGCTCGCGCCAGGGCCGCCGCCCCTGCGCGAGGACGTCGCGCAGCGCGCTGCCGACCATCCCGTCCGCGCCGGTGACGACGATCAAGAGGTCGGCACCCTCGCCTGGACCGGGTGGGCCGGGATGCCGCGCGCGCGCAGGTGGTCGCGGAAGTCGTCGAACCCGTGCATCGTGTAGACCTCGCGCGGCCGCGCGAGCTCGACGTAGCGCAGGAGCTCGTCGAAGTCGGCGTGGTCGGAGAGAGGATAGCTGCGGTCGCACGGGTAGGGCGGCTTGCCGTCGCGCGCCCAGCCGGTCGCCGCGATGCGAACCGCGCCGCGCGCCTCCTTCACGATCTTCCCGTTGGCGAGGTGCGGCGGCACCAGCACGACGTGTCCATCGGTCGCGCCCGCGTGCGCCGGCGCGTAGCGCGGGAAGACGACGCCGAGCGACTCGTAGACCTTGACCATCGCGTAGATCGGCGGAGCGAGCGCGAACGAGAAGCCGTGCGGCTCGAGCAGCTTCAGCAGCTCCTGCGAGCGGCCGACGGAGTAGGCGAGCAGCACCGGCGTCCCGCCCGACGCGAGCACCTTGCGCAGGTCCAGGACGAGCTCGGCCACGACCGTCGCGCGCGGCGGGAAGCGGTAGTGCGGCCGCCCGAACGTGCACTCCATCACCAGGATCTCGCACGGCACGATCGCGCACTGCTCCGCCGTCTCGGAGCGCTCGAGCCGGAAGTCGCCGGTGTAGACCATCCGCTCGCCGTGGCGCTCGATCTCGACCTGCGCCGCGCCGATCACGTGGCCGGCCGGGTGCAACCGCATGCGGAACTCGCGGCCGAGGTCGACCCAGTCGCCGAAGCGCGTCTCCGCAACCGTGACGTCGCCGAGCCGCGCGCGCATCAGCGCCGCCGTCTCGCGCGTCGCCCACGAGATCTTGTGGCGCCCGATGTGGTCGCCGTGGGCGTGCGAGACGAAGGCGCGCGGCTTGTGCCGGTGCGGGTCGAGCCAGAGGTCGGCGCCCGGCACGTAGAGGTCCTCGCGCCAGACGAACATGCGCGCGTCAGCGCTCTGGCGCGAAGAAAGTGAGCTCGAGTCCCGACCCGACGCGCGCGACGACCAGGTCGCCGGCGAGCTGATCGGCCGCGGGCACGCGCACGATCAGGAAGCCCGTTTCGGGCCCGGCTTCCGGCGGGAGGCGCTCGGCGTCCATCTTCATGCGCGTCTCGCGGACCATCGCGTCGGGCGTGCCGGAGACCACCTCGAGGAGCCCGCGCTCGACGGCGATCGGCCGGTAGACGAGGAGCGACGCCACCTTGAGCGGCGCGCGCCACGCCTTCGGCACGAGCGTGTCGACCAGCGTCGGCACGAAGCCCGTCGCCTCGCCGTCGCCCGCGCGCTCGAAGAGGAAGGCGACCTGCGTCTGCCCGACCGCGTCGGCCTGGAAGTCGAAGGCCGTGTTGCGGCGCGGCGCGGAGACGTGCGAGCCGTCGAGCGCGCCGGCGCACCAGAAGCGGCCCGTCCAGCCCGTGAAGAAGGCGGCGGCGCGCTCCGCCTCCTCGGCCGCCTCGTCGACCGGCTCGTCGACCGGCGCGGGGCCGCGCCGGCGCGACGGCGGCCCGCTCACGACACGCACGCGGCGCAGGTACCCGTCGCGCGACCGCGCGAACCGCTCCGGCAGCTCGGCCACGACCGCCGGGTCGAGCCTCCCCGCCACGAAGGCGGCGTCCTGCGGCACGTCGACGAGCAACTCCGCGAGCGGCCGGTTCGCCGCGACGTCGAGGAGGCTCTCCCCGAACGAACCGGGCCGCATGCGCAGAAAGATGCGCCAGCGCCCGTCCGCGCGGCAGGCGAAGAGCTCCTCGACCGAGCTCATCGCCTCGATGGCGCCGGTGACCGTGCGGACGAGCCGGTTGCGCGTCCGCCACGTCGAATCGTCCCAGTTGACCATCAAGACCTGGTCGATGCCCATCTGGAACGTTTCGGAGACGACGTCGCGGAAGCGCTGGAGCACGCGCCCCGACGCGAGGCGCAGGCACGGCAGGCTCTCCGCGTCCGCGTCGAGCAGTCCGGTCGCCGCGAGCGTCGCGAAGACGTTGCGCGCGCCGTCCCGCGCCGGCATCACCGCGACGACGCCGTCGTGCTCGACCACGGCGTGGGGAAGGAGCGGCCGCTCCTTGGCGGGGAAGGGCGACTCCGTCCGCTCCTCGTCGCCGCCACCGCGGCCGCGCCGCCGCAGCGCCTCCGTGGCGACGTCGATCTCGAAGCTGCGCCCGCGCCCCGGCAGCAGCAGGCGACCGTCGCCGTCGAAGCGCAGCCCCCCGGCGCGCGCCGCCTTCTCGAACGCCTCCGCGCTGCCGCGCCATGCGAACGCGGCGATCGCGCCGTGGACGTCGGGGTCGAGGAAGAGGACGGCGAGCGGCGCTCCGGGCGCGACGAAGGGGTGGTCGACCGCGAGCTTCGCCATCGCGGCGAACGGCGCGGCCACGGTGCCCACCGCGACGTCGAGGCCGGCCGGAAGCGACGGGCGCGCGAGCCATCCGCCGTCGCGCGACGGGACGACGGCCAGGAAGCCGAGCACGTCGGCATGCGGCAGCGGCGCCGCGAGCTCCCCGCCGAACGGCGCCGCGCGCAGCGCCGCCTCGCGCCGGCAGCCGCCGAGCGCCGCGATCGCGGCCAGCGCCAGCGCAACCCGACTAAGATCGGTCGATCGTCCTCTCACCGTCCTCGATGGCTCCGCGAGATCGCGTGGAACGAGCAGAAGACACGATCGACTCCGGCCACGCAACCGGTCCGGCGCCCACGCCGTTCACGTCCCCGCTGAAGGACCACCTGCGCCGCCGCGCGCGCGAGCTCGGCCTCGACGAGGTGGGATTCACGACGGCCGACGACCTGCCGCGCGCCGATTACGTCGAGCGCTGGCTCGCGGAGGGGCGCGCCGGCGCCATGAGCTACCTCGCGCGCGGCGGGCCGCGCCACCGGCCGGGGCTGCTGCTCGAGGGCGCGCGCACCATCGTGGTCGGCGCCGCGCGCTACCAGCGTCCGCGCCGCGAGCCGTCGCACGTCGCCGCCTACGCGCAGCGCGGCGACTACCACCCCGGCCTGCGCAAGGCGCTGCGTCCGCTGGCCGCCGAGCTGCGCGCCGCCGTCGCCGGCAGCGCGACGAAGATCTGCATCGACGCCGCTCCGATCCTCGAACGGGAAGCCGCGGCGCGCGCCGGCGTCGGCTGGATCGGCAAGAACACGCTCGTCGTCCACAAAGAGCACGGCTGCTACACGCTCCTCGGACTGATCCTCTGGACCGGCGAGCTGCCGCCCGACCCGCCGGCGGTCGACCACTGCGGCGGCTGCCGCCGCTGCCTCGACGCCTGCCCGACGCAGGCCCTGACCGCGCCCTACCAGATGGACGCGACCCGCTGCCTCTCCTACCTCACGATCGAGCAGCGCGACGCGATTCCTGTCGAGTACCGCGCAGCGCTCGGCGTGCGGGCCTTCGGCTGCGACGCCTGCCTCGCCGCCTGCCCGTACGGCGGCGCGGCGCTCTTCGAGGACGCGCCGCTGCTGCCGACCGACCCGGCGCTCGCCGGCGCGTCGCTGCGCGACCTGCTGGAGCGGGCGCGCGACCGCTTCTGGAAGAGCTTCCGCGCCACGCCGGTCGAGCGCGCGCGCCGCCGCGGCTTCCTCCGGAACCTCCTGGTCGCCGCCGGGAACTCGCGCGACGCGTCGCTGCGCGAAGTCGTCCTGCCGTTTCGCGACGACGGCGATACCCTCGTCGCCGAGCACGCCGACTGGGCGCTGCGGCGCCTGGACGAAGGAAGGGATCCGGTGCGGGCGTCCACCCCCACCGAGAAGGGGACGCGACCATGACGGTCCAGGGCCTCGACCTGCGCCACCTCGAGATCTTCGCGCGTGTCGTCCGCGAGGGCGGCATCACGCCGGCGGCGCGTTCGCTCGGTCTCACGCAGCCGACGGTGAGCGGCCACATCCAGTCGCTCGAGAAGGACGCGGGAGTCATCCTCCTCCATCGCGGCGGCGGGCGGGCGCGGCCGACCGCGGCGGGCGAGCTGCTCTACGGATTCGCCAAGGCGATCTGCGACCGCAAGCAGGAGGCGCACGCGGCGCTCGAGCAGCTGCTGGGGCTGCGCACCGGCGAGCTGGTGATCGGCGCGTCGACCACGCCCGCGACCTACTTCCTGCCGGATCGTCTGGTCCGCTTCCGCGAGCAGCACCCGGCGCTCCACGTCGACCTCGTCATCGGCGACACGCGCGCGATCCTCGAGAAGCTCGACGCGGGCGCGATCGAGATCGCGATCGTCGGCGAGTCGATCGACCCGGAGCGCTACCGGACGCGCAAGCTCGCCGACGACGAGGTGATGTTCGTGGTGGGCCGCGCCCATCCGTGGTTCACGCGCAGCGACGTCGAAGCGAAGGAGCTCGCGGGCCAGCGCATCGTCGCGCGCGAGCGCGGCTCGGCGACGCTCGGCTCGGCCGAGGAGCGGCTCGCGGAGATGGGCCTCCACCTCGGCGAAGAGATCCCGATCGTGCTGCGGCTGCCGACCAACGAGGCGATCCGGGAGGCGGTCGCGCGCGGCGACGTCGGCGCCTTCCTGCCCGCCGCCTGCATCGTCGGCCGCGATCGGGAGCTGCGCGCGATCGCGCTGAAGGGACTCGCCATCCGCCGCCCGTTCACCGCGGTGCAGAGCCTCTCGCGCGAGCCTTCTCCCGCGGCCAACGCCTTCCTCGCGCTCCTCGGACCGCCGAAGTAGGGCGGGCGCCGCCCAGGTTTCGTTCAAGCGCGCAGCGCCGCCGGCTCGATGGAAGCACAGGGATTCCGCGAATCGGCCGAGCGAGACCACGACGTTGACGCAGGAGCTGCTCCAGAACCTGAGCCGGCGCACCGCGCAGCGCATCTGCCTGCGCGTCGACGTCGGCATCCTCGACGAGAAGTCGGGCGAGCGGGCGCTCGGCCAGCTCTGCGACCTCTCCGCGACCGGCGCCTGCACGCGCTCGCCGAAGCCGCTGACGATCGGCGAGGAGCTGCGGCTCGCGTTCGAGTTCGAGCCCGGCAGCGACCCGGTCCGCCTCCACGCCGAGGTGGTCTGGTGCACGCGCGACGCGCGCGCGTCCTCGAACCTCTACCTCGCGGGCGTCCGCTTCACCGAGCTCTCCGCGCCCGACGCGGTCCGCCTGCGCGAGTTCATCGAGCGCAAGCTGCGGACGGTGCGGCAGTTCCTGAACAGCTTCGAGCTCCTGAGCGGGCTCGGCGAGGTCGAGAAGGTCCTGATCTCGTCGGTGAGCTTCGACCGCGACCTCGTCCAGAACGAGTCGCTCGAGTTCAAGGCCGGCGACGACACGCTCGTGCTGGTGCGCAGCGGCAGGCTCCATGCGATCGAGACCGACCGCGCGGGGCGCGAGCTCGCGCCGCGCGCGATCGGGCCGGGCGAGTTCTGCGGCACGCTGCCCGTCGACCCGCGCGGCGCGACCACGCTGCGGCTGCGCGCGAACGAGCCGTCGGGCGTGCTCTGCATCCCGAGCGACGGCTTCTGGTACCTCTGGTCGATGCACGCCGAGACGGCGCTCAAGATCGTGTCGTGCTGGGCGCGGTCGCTGCGCGAGCGCCTGCTCGCGCTCGAGTCGGGCGGCTGAGCGCGACGCTCGTCCGCCGGAGTCAGGCGAGGACGTCGAGCAGCGCGCCCTGCGTCTGCCACGCGCGCCGCAGCACCGCCGCGTCGACGTTCACGTCGGTCTGCGCGCGGAGCAGCTCCCCCACCGCGTCGACCATCGCGTCCGGCGAGCCGTTCGTCGTCATGCGGCCGCGCGCGTCGTAGACGGCGAACACGCCCGGCTCGAGACCGCCCTCCGCGGCGCCGCCGGAATGATCCGCCGCGGGGGCCGCCGCCGCGATGACCCGCTGGCCCGCCTGCTCGAAGCGGAGCACCCCGGCGGCGAGGGCGGACGTGGTGGTGGCGACGACGTTCAAGGGCATCGCCGCTCTTCATCGGCCCGCGACCGCCCCGGGGTGAAGCGGGCCCGGTCGTCGTGTCGAAACAGGGTCCAGGCCGGAGGACGCGCCGCTTGACGCTCCGTCGCGAGATCACGCTCTTCATCGTCCTCCCGCTCGCCGCGCTGGTGCTCCTCCTGCACGGCGCCTTCTCGGCAATCGTTCTGCGCGACTTCGCGCGCATCGAGGACGCCGCGGTCAAGGACGACGTGAAGCGCGTCCGCGACGCCATCGAGCAGACGACCGGCTGGCTCGTCGACAAGAGCAAGGACTGGGCGTGGTGGGACGACGTCTGGCACTACGTCCAGGAGCCCAACGACGCCTTCGTCGCCTCGAACCTGAACGCGAGCTCGCTCGCGGCCCTGCGCGTCGACGCCATCCTCTTCTTCGACGAGCAGCGCCGGCTCGTGCGCGACGCCGGCGCGTCCGAGAAGGTCGACGGCACCGTCCCCGGACCGCCCGCGGTGGTCGCCGCCTTCCCCGCCCACCACCCGGCGCTGCGCTTCCGCGACGACACCGACGTCCACTCCGGGCTCCTCCGCGCGGGCGGCTCCACCTGGATCTTCGCGTCGATCGGCGTGCTGACCAGCAAGCGCGAGGGGCCGCCCAAGGGCGCGCTCGTCTGGGTGAAGGAGCTCGACGCCGCGGAGGTGAAGCGGCTCGAGGACGTGACCCACCTCGAGCTCAGGATCTGGAACGCCGACGACCCCGACCTCCCCGCCGCCACGCGGGCCGCGGCCGGCGGGCTCGCGCGCGACGGCGACGCGACGGTCGCCGTGGTCGACGACCGGCGCATCCGCGGCTTCGCGCGGGTCGACGACTTCTTCGGCCGGCCGGCCGTCGTGATCGAGGTCGAGGAGGCGCGCGCCGTCCACGCGCAGGCGCGCTCGACGCAGCGCTCGCTGCTCGCCGGGCTCGCCCTCGCCGGCGTCCTCCTCGGCGCGGGGATCCTGCTCGTGCTCGAGCGCAGGGCGTCGCGGCCGCTCGCCCGCCTCTCGGCCGACGTGCGCCAGATCGCCGACCGCGGCGACCCGTCGCGGCGCGTCCGCAGCAGCGGCGCGCTCGAGCTCGAGCAGCTCGGCGACGGCATCAACCACATGCTCGCGGCGCTGGAGAGCGCGCAGAACAACGAGCGGCGCATGAGCCACGAGCTCGAGGTCGCGCGCGACGACGCGCTCGCGGCGGCCAAGGCGAAGGCCGACTTCCTCGCCAACATGAGCCACGAGATCCGGACGCCGATGAACGGCGTGATCGGCATGACCGGGCTCCTGCTCGACACGTCGCTCGACGACGAGCAGCGCGACTACGCCGAGACGATCCGCGGCTGCGGTGATGCGCTGCTCGAGCTCATCAACGACATCCTCGACTTCAGCAAGATCGAGGCGGGCAAGCTGCAGCTCGAGAGCGTCGACTTCGACCCGGGCGCGACGCTCGAGGAGTGCGTCGCGCTGTTCGCCGCGAAGGCGGACGACAAGGGGATCGAGCTGTGCTGCCAGATCGACCCGTCGGTGCCGGCGCGCGTCGCCGGCGACCCGGGCCGCGTGCGCCAGGTCGTCCTGAACCTGCTCGGGAACGCCATCAAGTTCACCGACCAGGGCGAGGTGGTCGTGAGCGCTTCGGCGACGAAGGCGGCGGACGGCCGCGTCGAGCTGCGCGTCGCCGTGCGCGACTCGGGCATCGGCATCGGGCCCGCGACGCGCGCGCGGCTGTTCCAGTCGTTCACGCAGGCCGACGCCTCGACGACGCGCAAGTACGGCGGGACGGGGCTCGGGCTCGCGATCAGCCGCCGGCTCTGCGAGCTGCTCGGCGGGACGATCGGCGTCGAGAGCGAGCTCGGCCAGGGCTCGACTTTCTGGTTCACGGCGCTGCTGCACGAGCGGCCCGGCCCGCCGCGCGACGCGGCGCCGCGCGTCGAGCTCGCCGGCCGCCGCGCGCTCGTCGTCGACGACAACGCCACCAACCGGCGCATCCTCGAGCACCAGGTCGGGGGGCTCGGCCTCTCGGTCGAGCTCGCCGACGGCGGGACGGCCGCGCTCGCGGCGGTGCGCCGCGCCGTCGCCGCGGG
>DASRRB010000312.1:0-2071 GCA_035695985.1 Planctomycetota bacterium
GAGCGTCGCGACCCAGGCCCTCACCTGCCCGGCGGACGGCGCCGGCGCGGCGCCTTGCGCCGGCGGCGCCTGGAGGGGCGCGCGCGCGAACGCGGCGAGCGAGACGGCGAGGACGAGGGCGGTGGAAGCGGCGATCAGCGAACGCGGCATGGCGAGCTCCTGGGATGGACGGGGAATCTCGGCGGGGTCTGCGGATGAAACGTGGCCGACGATCTCTTCCGCGCCATCGCCCGCTCCTTTTCGCGGCGGCGGCGACGCGTCAGCACTTCATGGTCGCGCGCTTCTTCCCGACGCGACCCATCGACTCGATCTTCGTGATGCGCTCGAGGGCGTCGGGCACCTGGCACGCGGTCTCGCCGACGTCGACCTCGACCGCGCCGATCCGCTTCGCCGCGGCCTTCGCCTTGGCGAGCAGCGGCTTCACCCCCGAGCCGAGCGCGATCACGAAGCCGTTCATGCAGTAGCGGACCCGGTTCGGCGCCTTCCTGATCTCCTTCTCCACGCGCACCAGCAGGCGCTCGAGCTCGGCGAGGTCGAGCTGCGCGTCGGGCGTGATCGAGACGATGCCGGCCCAGGTGTTCCAGCCGGCGGCCGCGACCTGCTCCTTCTTCGAGTCGATCCACGCGTTCGCGAGCTCGCGCGCGTGCGGGCTCTCGACGGCGACCCACGGGACGGTGTACTCGCTCAGCATCGACCAGCGCGCCGAGCCGAGCCACTTCTCGAGCTCCTTCCGCGACATCTTCGCGCCGTCGGCGAGGAGCCCGGCGAAGTACATCGCGTCGAGGTTGCCGGTCGCGTAGAGCCCGAGCGCGAGCTGCTGCCGTTCTTCCTTCTCCTTCGGCAGCTTCTTCATCAGCGTCTTCATGTCGCCGATCTTCACGCCGAAGAGCTCGCCGGTCGCGCCGTGCGCGAGCCACGTCTTCTTCGTCTGCGCCGTCCCGAGCTTCTCGAGCGCCTGCATCGTCGCGGCGACGTCCATGGTCCTCGTCCTCGTTCCTCGCTGTTGCCTCGTACGCGATCTGGCGTCGTGCCATTCGCGGCGCGGCGCGGCGCGGCGCGGCAGCGTAGCGGCTCGCGCGAGTGCGAGCTGCACGGGCTTGACCAGCTTTGCTATGCAAAGTAAGAAGGCGTCCTGCTGGTCCGAGCGCGCTCGGGGCGGCCGTTTCCGACGCTTCCGCCCCGGAGAACCGAAACCCATGCACGTCCCGCGCGCCATGCGCGAGGCGCCCGCCCTCGATCCGTCGGTCCGACCCGGACCGCCGCGGCGACGCCACGCGCTGCTCCTCAATCCCTTCTACGCCAAGGATCCGCACGCGAGCTTCGGCAAGCACGTCCTCACGCCGAGCCTCGCGCTGACGAGCATCGCGGCCGCCACGCCGCCCGAATGGACCGTCGAGTACTTCGACGAGAACCTCCTGCAGGGCGCACCGCCGTCGCGCCCGTTCCCCGAGGTCGTCGGCATCACCGTCCACCTCACCTTCGCGAAGCGCGCCTTCGAGCTCGCGCGCTGGTACCGCGAGCGCGGAGCGAAGGTCGTGCTCGGCGGGCTGCACGCGGTCTCGCGCCCGCAGGAGTGCGCGCTGCACGCCGACGCGGTCGCCGTCGGAGAAGGCGTGCAGCTCTGGCCCGAGATCCTGCGCGACTTCGAGCGCGGCCAGCTGAAGCCGTGGTACGTCGGCAGCTACCGGCGGCCGTACCGCGAGGAGCCGGCGCCGCGCCGCTCGATCCTGCCGCGCGACTCGTTCCTCACGACCACGAGCCTGATCGCGACGCGCGGCTGCCACAATCGCTGCGGCTTCTGCTACCTCGCGACGGAAGGGCTGCAGATCCCCTACCAGGTGCGCGACGTCGAAGACGTGGCGGAGGAGTTCCTCGCCGACGGCCAGCCCTACGCGGTCTTCGTCGACAACAACCTCGGCTCCCGGCCCGAGTACCTGCGGCAGCTCTGCCGCGCGCTGCGGCCGCTCGAGAGGATCTGGAGCGCCGCGATCTCGATCGACACGACCGACGATCCGTCGCTCGTGCGGGAGATGGCGCTCGCCGGCTGCACGGGCGTGTTCGTGGGATTCGA
>DASRRB010000313.1:0-7939 GCA_035695985.1 Planctomycetota bacterium
GTGAAGGACGTCCAGCGCATCGCACTGCCCGACCTCGACTCCCCGGCGTTCCACGAGCGCCTCGGCGTGAAGGACCTCGCCGACCTCAGGGAGAAGATGCGCGAGCGCCTGCTCGCGGTGCTGCGCCAGCAGCAGGATCGCGCCGTCGAGGAGCTCTGCGTCGACCAGCTGCTCGAGCGCCACCCCTTCGCGGTGCCGCCCGGCTTCCTCCAGCGCGCCTGCGAGTCGGAGCGCGACCGCCTGCGCCACGACCTCGTGCAGCGCGGCGTCCCCGCCGTCGACGCCGACCGCCAGGTCCTCGAGCAGGAGGGCCGCATGCGCCTGTCCGTCGAGCGCCGCATCAAGGCCGCCGTCCTCCTCGACCGCATCGCGGAGAAGGAGCAGACGCAGGTCGCGGTCGAGGAGCTCGAGCAGCAGATCACCTACATGGCGCGCTCGTGGAACGTCGAGCCGCAGCGCCTCCTCGAGCACTTCCAGAGCCAGGGGACGATCCCGAAGGTCGTCGACGACATCCGTCGGGCGAAGGTGCGCCAGCAGTTAAGGGCCGCCGCGAAGCCGGTCGAGAACGTCGCAGCGGGATCGCCCGCTCCCGCGTGACCGACGGCCCGACGACGCCCAGGAACGGAGAGAACCCAGTGACCGCACCCCGCGCAGAGATCATCCCCAACCCGCCCTACGTCATCGAGAAGACCGGACGGGGCGAGCGCGCCTACGACATCTACTCGCGCCTGCTCGAGGACCGGATCATCTTCATCGGCTCGTCGGTGAACGACTTCGTCGCGAACTCGATCGTCGCGCAGCTGCTGTTCCTGCAGAAGGAGAACAAGAAGCAGGACATCCACATGTACATCAACAGCCCCGGCGGGTCGGTGACCGCGGGGCTCGCGATCTACGACACGATGCAGTTCGTCGAGTGCCCGATCTCGACCTGGTGCATCGGCCAGGCGTCCAGCATGGGCGCCGTCCTGCTCGCCGCGGGGACCAAGGGCAAGCGCTTCAGCCTCCCCCACTCGCGCGTCATGATCCACCAGCCGTGGGGCGGCGCGCGCGGCACCGCGGAGGACATCCGCATCCAGGCCCGCGAGATCAAGACCCTGAAGAAGCTCCTGATCGGGATCCTCGAGCGCCACACCGGCCGCGACGCCGCCAAGATCGAGGCCGACAGCGACCGCGACTACTTCATGTCGGGCCAGGAGGCGAAGGAGTACGGGCTCGTCGACGACGTGATCGAACCGGTCCGGGAAGCGCCGGCCGACCCCAAGAAGAAGTGACGATGACGCGGATCCGCGGCAACGGCGACGTCGAGCGCTGCACGTTCTGCGAGAAGGACCGGCGCAAGGTGCCGAGCCTCATCGCGGGTCCGCCCGGCATCTACATCTGCAACGAGTGCGTCGAGCTCTGCAACACGCTGCTGCTCGAGGAGCTGAAGCCCCGCCCGGCGCAGCCCAAGCAGAAGGCCCCCGTCAAGGACTTCGGCCCGGTGCCGTCGCCGGCGGAGATCAAGGGCTTCCTCGACGAGTACGTGGTCGGCCAGGAGCAGGCGAAGCGCGTCGTCGCGGTCGCGGTCTACAACCACTACCAGCGCCTCCTCCATCCCGACGCGCAGGACGACGTCGAGCTCGAGAAGAGCAACGTCCTGCTGATCGGCCCGACCGGCTCGGGCAAGACGCTGCTCGCGCGCAGCCTCGCCAAGCTCCTCAAGGTCCCCTTCGCGATCAGCGACGCGACCACGCTCACCGAGGCGGGCTACGTCGGCGAGGACGTCGAGAACGTCGTCCTGCGCGTGGTCCAGGCCGCCAACTACAACCTCGAGCAGGCCGAGCGCGGCATCGCCTACATCGACGAGATCGACAAGATCGCGCGCACCACGCAGAACGTCTCGATCACGCGCGACGTCTCGGGCGAGGGGGTGCAGCAGGGGCTGCTCAAGATCCTCGAGGGCACGGTCGCCAACGTCCCGCCGCAGGGCGGCCGCAAGCACCCCGAGCAGCACTACCTGCAGGTCAACACCGGCAACATCCTCTTCATCGTGGGCGGCACCTTCGTCCAGCTCGAGGAGATCATCCGCCGCCGCGTCGGCAAGCGCGGCATCGGATACCACTCCGGCGTCGGCCCGAAGAACGAGGAGGAGGTGGAGCTGCTGCTGCGCCAGGTCGAGAGCGAGGACCTCATCCAGTTCGGGATGATCCCCGAGTTCGTCGGCCGGCTGCCGGTGATCGGCGTCCTCGACCCGCTGATGGAGGACGACTTCGTCCGCATCCTGGTCGAGCCGAAGAACGCGCTCGTGCGCCAGTTCAAGCGCGTCTTCCGGCTCGAGAAGTCGGAGCTCGAGTTCACGCCCGAGGCGCTGCGCACCATCGCGCGCCGCGCGAAGGCGAAGAAGACCGGCGTGCGCGCGCTGCGCTCGATCCTCGAGGAGGTGCTGGTCGGCCTGATCTACGACCTGCCGAACCGGCCGCCGTCGCGCTACACGATCACGGGCGCGATGATCGAGGGGAACGAGGCGGTGCAGATCGAGCCGCTCCCGCAGAAGATCGAGGACGAGCCGCATCGTCAGGCCGGCTGATCCCGCGGTGGCGCCCCCGCTCCCGTCGCTGACCGGCGTCCCGCCCGCGCGCTTCGAGTCGCTCGCCGAAGAGCTCGGGGAGCAGCGCTTCGCCGGCCGCAACCTGATGCGCTGGGTCTTCCAGCGCCGCGCCTCGTCGTTCGACGCGATGACCGACCTCTCGCGGGGATTGCGCGAGAAGCTCGCGGAGCGCTTCGTCGTGCGCGGCAGCCGGATCGTCGCCGACCGCTCCGACCCCGGCGGCACGCGCGCCTTCGTCGTCGAGCTCGCCGACGGCAAGACGATCGAGACGGTCCTCATCCCCGAGGAGGAACGGCGCACCGTCTGCGTCTCGACGCAGGTCGGCTGCCCGGTCGCCTGCGTCTTCTGCGCGTCGGGCCTCGACGGGCTGCTCCGCAACCTGACCGCGGGCGAGATCGTCGAGCAGGTGCTGCACGTGCAGGACCGCCTCGCCGGCGACGAGCCGCTCTCCAACGTCGTCGTCATGGGCATCGGCGAGCCGACCATGAACCTGACGAACCTCGCGCAGGCGCTCTCGACCTGGAACGACCCGCGCGGGCTGGGCATCGGGGCGCGCCGCATCACCGTCTCGACGGTCGGCTACCCCAAGCGCGTCGACCGGCTGGCGGCGCTCGGGAAGGAGTTCGGCCTCGCGATCTCGCTCCACGCGCCGCGCCAAGACCTGCGCGCGCGGCTCGTCCCGAACGCGGGGAAGATCCCGCTCGAGGAGGTGCTCGCCGCGGCGCGCCGCTACTTCGGCGCGACCGGCCGGCGCGTGACCTTCGAATACGTCCTGATCGGCGGGCTCAACGCCTCGCCGCGCGAGGCGCGCGAGCTCGCGCAGCTGCTGCGCGGGCTGCCCTGCCACGTGACCCTGATCCCGGTGAATCCGGTGGACGGCCTGCCCTATGTCCGCCCCGCGCCCGACGAGATCGAGCGGTTCAAGTCGGTGCTGCTCGCCGCGGGGATCGACGCCACGGTGCGCTGGCCGCGGGGCGACGGCATCGCCGCCGCATGCGGGCAGCTGCGGCTGCACGTCGAGAAGGACCGCGGGGAGAAGGATCGCGAGCTCGGCGCCGGCGGCGCCACCGCTACCACGCGCCCAGCGTGACCTCGACGTCGCGGCGGGCGAGGCCGCGCAGGCAGCCGAGCACGACCTTCGAGCCGGGCGGCGACGCCGCGAGTTCCCGGCCGAGGTCGTCCACGGTGCGCAGCACGCGGCCGTTCCAGGCGAGCAGCACGTCGTGGGGAGCGATGCCGGCCGCGAGGGCCGGGCTCGCCTCGAAGACCTCGTCCACGACGACCGCGCCCGGCACGTCGAGCTGGCGCAGGAACTCTGGTTCGGAGAGGTCGCTCGCGCCGAGCCCGATCCAGGTCCGCGCGCGGCCGCTCGCCGGCGTCGCGCCGCTCGAGGGCGCCGCGCCGCGCCGCTCCGCGGGCTCGGCCCGCGCGAGCACGCGCGTGACGCCCGCCTGGATCTGCCCGGTCGGCACCGCCAGCATCGGCTGCATGCGCCCGTCGGGGACGCCGCCGAAGGCCGGCGCGTAGAGCATCGCGACCACGGCGCCGTCGCTGCGGGCGACGATGCCGCCGAGCGTGTCGGGCCGCCGCACGATCGAGATCTGGAACATGCGCCCGCCCGCGGCCGGCGCGCCGCCGCCGTCGAGCACGCCGAGCGCGACCGCGTTCTCTCCGCCGCGCACGCCCGACATCGAGACCACCATGCGCGCCGCGACGTCGCGCCCCGCCGCCGCGTCCGATTCGACGCTGAAACCGCCGGCCGCGACCGGACCGGCCGGCACGCCCAGCACCATCGGCGGCAGATCGACCGGCCCGACGTCGAGCACGCCGACGTCGGTCTCGGGGTCGGTGCCGATGATGCGCGCGCGGCGCGGACGCAGGCCCTGCTTGTTGACGAAGCGGACCGAGACGCGCTCGGCCTGCACGAGCGCGTTGCCGAAGGTCACGACGTGGCCGGCCGGATCGAGCACGAAGCCCGAGACCTCGATCGTCGCGATCTGGAGCTCCGAGCCGGCCCACTCGCCCGGCGCGCGCTCGGCGAGGCCGTGTTCGCCGGCGTTGCGCTCGCCGACGCTGCGCTCGCCGACGGAGCGCTCGATCGTCAGCCGGATCACGTTGCCCCGCAGCTTCTGGGCGACGCGGGCGAAGCGCACGCGCAGGTCGGCGGCGTGCCTCTCGTCGAGTTGGATCCGCTCGCGCAGGGAGCCGTCCTCGGACAGCTCCGTTTCGATGCGCGGGTCGACCTCGCCCTGCGGTGCGTCGGCCGGCTTCTGCACCGGGCCCGGCGCGGGGGCGGGCGCCGACTGCGGCCCCGCGAGGGCGAGCGCCGCGACCAGCGACCCGAGTGACTTGGAGAGGAGCCAGGCCGACATCGCGTGCCTCAGTAGCTCTTCGTCGAGCGGTGGACGACGGTCTTCACGTCGTCGGGGCGGCGCGGCGTGCCCGTCCGCGACGGCGAGAGGAACTCGTCGAGCTGGTCGCGCAGGTCGCGCTCGATGCGCTGGTCGACCAGTGTCGGATCCTTGAGGCCCGCGCCCGAGCCGTCGATCCGGCCGTTCGGGACGTTCATCTGCCAGCGATACCAGCCGACGGTCAGGCCGAGCACCAGCGCCGCCGCCCAGCCGCTCGCCATCGCGAGCCGCGGCAGGAGGCGCGGCGCGGCCGGCGGCGGCCCCTGGATGCGGCTCAGCACGCCGCGCACGAAGTCGTCGGCGGGCGCGCGCGTCCGCGCGACGTCGTCCGGGCGGCTCGCGCCGCGGACCGCGGAGAGCATCTCGCGCATCTCGACGTACTCGCGGTAGCAGGCGAGGCAGCCGCGCAGGTGCGCCTCGACCTCGGCCGCGTCGCGTCCGGCGAGGTCGTCGCCGGCGAGCAGGTCGAGCTTCGGTCGGATCCGCTTGCAGTTCATGGCTTCATCCCTTCGCTGCGCGTCCGCTCCATGCGCTCCCAGTGCTCCTTGAACATCCGCCGCGCGATGTGGAGGCGCCAGCGGACGGTCGCATGGGTCGAGTGGACGATCGCGGCGATCTCCTTGCAGGAGAGGTTGTCGAGCTCGCGCAGCGACATCACGGTGCGGTACTTGTCGGGCAGCTTCTTCAGGACCTCGCGGACGCGGACCGCGGTCTCCTGGTTCTCGATGCGGTCGCCCGGCTTCTCCTCGCCCGGAGGAGCCGCGAGGCCCCCGGGAATGTCGTCGAGGTTCACCGGACGCATGCGGCTGCGCTTGCGCAGCGCGTCGATCGAGAGGTTGACGACGATCCGGTAGAGCCACGTGTAGAAGCTCATCCCGAAGTCGAAGCGCGCCAGCGCCTTGTAGGCGCGCAGGAACGCCTCCTGCGCGATGTCGCGCGCCTCCTCGCCGTCGCCGAGCAGGTGGTAGGCGGCCCACCAGGCGCGCTCTTCGTAGCGGCGGACCAGCCCCGCGAAGGCGTCCTTGTCGCCCTCGAGCGTGCGGTGGACCAGCTCGTTGTCGGCCGGGTCGCTCCGCTGCGAAGCGTCGGACGTCGGCTGCCGGATCGTCAAGAGCGCTCCCATGCGCGCCGCCGTCATCCGCCGACCTCCGCGTCTGCCGCCCGTCGCCGCGGCGGCCTGCGGCCGCTCCTCCGGCGATGGACGAATGCCGTCCCCTACGGCACGACGCCCCGGTCGTTGGCCCGGGGAGCGCCGGCGGCGCCGGCGACCTCCCCCCGGGAAGTCCCCGATCGGCCGGCGGCGGCGGGCTCGTGCCCGTCCGTCCCGCGGAATCGGCCGACGGATCGGTGCTTACGGTAGCGCCGTTCGAGGAGCTCCTGCACGGGCAGCCGCCCGAGCTCGCGGAGGTGGCGGGAAATCGCTTCCGCCAGGGTCTTCGCCATCGCCGGCGGGTCGCGGTGCGCGCCGCCAGCCGGCTCCTGGACGATCTCGTCGACGATCCCGAACGAGAGGAGGTCGGGGGCGGTGAGGCGCAGCGCCTTGGCCGCCTCGGCCTTCTTCTCGGCGTCCTTCCAGAGGATCGCGGCGCACCCCTCGGGGGAGATCACCGAGTAGTAGGCGTGCTCGAGGATCAGCAGCCGGTCGGCGACGCCGATCCCGAGCGCCCCGCCGCTCCCCCCCTCGCCGATCACGACGCTGACGACCGGGACTCGCAGCGCCGACATCGCCTGGATGTTCTTCGCGATCGCGCCGGCCTGGCCGCGCTCCTCGGCGCCGATCCCGGGAAAGGCCCCCTGCGTGTCGATCAGCGTGACGATCGGGACGCCGAACTTCTCGGCGAGCTCCATCTTGAGCAGCGCCTTGCGGTACCCCTCGGGGTGGGCGCAGCCGAAGTTGGCGGCCACGCGGTCCTTGGTCGACTTGCCCTTGCGGTGGCCGACGACCATCACGCTCGTGCCGTCGAGCTTCGCGAGGCCGCAGATGATCGCCCGGTCGTCTCCGAAGCAGCGGTCGCCGAAGAGCTCGAGGAACCCGGAGAACGCCGTCTCGACGTAGTCGGTCGCGTGCGGACGGCGCGGGTGGCGGGCGAGCCGGACGCGGTCCCACGGCGTGAGCTCGGAGAAGATCTTCCGGATCAGCTTGTCGCGCAGGTTCTTGAGCGGGCCGACCTCGGCCAGGACGTCGGCGGGCGTGAGCGCGGTCGGGGAGGTGGTCGCGACCTTCTCGATCTCGGCGATCTTCTGCTCGATCTCGGTGATCGGCCGCTCGAAGTCGAGCCAGTCCTTCATCTCGTTCGACGCCATCCGGCCGAGCTCCTCGCGCCTCGTCGCGCCGCGCGCGTGCGCCGAGACGCGCGCGCGAGGCCCCGCGCGCTGGAGCGCGCGAGCATCCCACGATAAAGAATGGCCCGAATGGGCGAGCCTCCCGCCGCGACGACCCCGTTCCTCCGCGTCGAAGTCCGGACCCGGCCCGGTTTCCCCGACGCGACCGCGCGCAAGATCTCCGAGCAGGTGCGCCGGCTGCTCGAGCGCGACGCCCCGGTCGAGGTGGTCCGCGGCTACAGCCTCGCTTTCGCGCCCGCGGCGCTCCCGCGCGCCGGCGAAGGCGTCGGGAAGCTCCACGCCGTGCTCGCCGACCCGGTGCTGCAGGAGACGACCGTCCTCGCCGCCGACGCGCCCGTCCCCGCGGCGCCCGCCGGAATGCGCCGCGTCGACGTCCTGCGCCGCCCCGGCGTCATGGACCCCGCCGCCGACTCGGTGCTGCGCGCGCTGGCCGCGGTCGGGCTCGAGTGCCGCTCGGCCCGGACGTACCGCGCCTACCTCGTGCGTGGCGCCACTCCGGCGGAGCTCGAGCGGATCGCGACGCGCCTCCTCGCCAACCCCCTGATCGAGGAGGTGCGCGTCGATCCCAAGGAGGCGGTCGCCCCCTTCGCCGACCTCG
>DASRRB010000314.1:0-4133 GCA_035695985.1 Planctomycetota bacterium
GGCGCGCGTCCCTCGCAGGGGTACCAGTCGTCCTTGGCGACGTCGATCGGGCCCTTGCCGTCGACCGGCTGGCCGAGCGCGTTCACGACGCGGCCGAGCAGCTTCGGCCCGGTCGGCACCGAGATCAGGCGGCCGGTCGTGCGGACCTCGTCGCCTTCCTTGATCTTCGTCTCGGAGCCGAAGAGCACGGCGCCGACGTTGTCCTGCTCGAGGTTCAGCGCCATCCCGAACACGCCGTTCGGGAACTCGAGGATCTCGGACATCATGCACTTGTCGAGCCCGTAGATGCGGGCGACGCCGTCGCCGACCGACAGCACGGTGCCGACGTTCTCGACCTTGAGCGAAGCGCGGTAGTTCTTGAGCTCGCGCTTCAGGACGTCGGTCACTTCTGCGGGCTTGAGGTCCATCGGGTCCGTTCCTGTTCTTTTCCTGTCGGTCAGTGACCGGTCTTGGGCAGCGCGACGCGCAGCAGCTCGTCGCGCATGCCCGCGAGGCGCCGCTTGACGGAGCCGTCGAGCAGCATCGAGCCCACGCGCACGCGCATCCCGCCGAGGAGGCTCGCGTCGACGCGCTCCTGCAGCGTGATCTTCTTCTGGGTCAGCTCCTCGAGCTTCGCGAGCAGCGCCGTCTTCGACTCGGCGTCGAGCGGCGCCGCGGAGACGACCTCCGCCAGCGCCTCTCCACGCGCGTCCCGCAGCAGCGCGGCGAACTCCTCGTGGGCCACCGCGAGGATCGGCTCGCGGCCGCGGTCGATCGCCATCGCGGCGAAATCGCGCGCGAGCGGCTGCGCCGCGGCCGGCAGCAGCTTCGCGACCGCCGCCTTCTTCACCGCCTTCGTCGCGCGCGGGTCGAACAGCGTCATGCGCGACTCGACGTCGGACGCGAGCTTCTGCTCGACCTGGCGCAGGTCGTCCAGGACGCGCTCGGCGTCCTTGGCCTCGAGCGCCAGCTCGAACAGGGCCTTCACCCAGCGCCGCGCGATGGTGCGGTCGGTCACGTCTGCGCCCCGCCCGTCACGCGCCGCGCTTCATCAGGTCGACCGCCTGCCGCGCGAGCCGGCGGTTGTCGTCCTGGTTGACGGTCCGGCCGAGCACGGTGCCCGCGGCTTCCAGCGCCAGGTCGACCGCCTGCGCGCGCATCTCCTCGACCGCCTGGTCCTTGGCGAGCGCGATCTCCTCGCGCGCCCGCGCCAGGAGCTTGTCGGCGCCGGAGCGCGCCTCCGCCTCGAGCTCCTTCGCGAGCTTCTCGCCGCGCGCCCGCGTCTCCTCGACGATGCGGTCGGCCTTCGCGTAGGCCTCCTTCAGCTTCGCCTCGGTCTCGGCCGCGGCGCGCTTCGCCTCGAGCTCCGCCCGCTCGGCGCGCTGCAGCCCCTCCTCCATCTTCTTCTCCCGCGTCTCGAGCGACTTGAGCAGCGGGTTCCAGGCGAACTTCGCCAGGATGAAGACGACGACGCCGAACACGGCCCAGGTCCAGACCAGGGTCCCCGGGTCGTACTGCAACGGATCCCACTCGGTGAGCAGGACCAGAGCGCTCGCGTTCATGCGCACGTTCCTCGAAGCGTGAAGGGCGTCGGAAGCGGTCGCGGCGCCCGCAGCGTGGCGCTGCGGAGCCGCGGCGGGAGCCGGACGCGCGGGCCCGGAAGCCCGCGCGGTCCGACTAGTAACCCTTCATGAAGATCGCGAGCAGGCAGGTGATGATCGCGAGCAGCGTGACGCCTTCGATGAGCGCCGCCGCCAGGATCATCCCGCCACGGATGTCGCCGGCCGCCTCGGGCTGGCGCGACATGCCTTCCATCGCCGACGCGGCGAGCTTGCCGATCCCGAATGCGCCACCCAGGATGCACAGGCCGGCGCCGATGGCGGCGAGGCCGTTGCGGAGGCCGAAGTCGGTGACGGCCCAAGCCGTGGGCTTGGCGTCCTGGACGAAGGCGAGGACCGACGCGAGCAAGTTCATCGCAGCTTTCTCCGAATCGGGCGGCCGACCGGCGGCCACCCCTGCCTGGGTTCACGTCGACGCGCGTCCGATCAGTGCTCCGGATGGACCGCGGCGCCGACGAAGAGGATCGAGAGGTAGGTGAAGATGTAGGCCTGGATCAGCGCGACCAGCAGCTCGAGGAAGGTCAGGAAGACGTTGAAGCCGACGCCGACCGCCCCGATCAGGTAGCTCTGGAAGATGTAGATGATCCCGTAGACCGTGAGCATCGCGAGGTGGCCGCCCACCATGTTCGCGAAGAGACGGATGGTGAGGGCGATGGGCTTGATCAGCATGCCCAGCACCTCGATCGGGTACATGATCGCGAGGATCGCGACGCGCATCGCCTTCATGCCGGCCGAGTCGCCGAGGTGGATCGGCGGCGCGAGCCCGACGACGAAGTGCTTGAGGCCCTGCTCCTTGATGCCGCCGTAGAGGATCGCGGTGAACGTGGTGAGCGCGAGGCCGCCGGTCACCCAGAAGTTCGCCGTCGCCGTGGTCGGGAAATGCATCGTCCGGAAGAAGTCGAAGTTCGGCAGGATCCCGAACAGGTTCATCATCAGGATCACGAAGAACTGGGTGAGGAAGAGCGGCAGGAAGCGCCGCCCGTGGTGCTCGCCGAGGTTGGCGTAGACCATGTCGTCGCGGACGAAGAGCACCAGCGACTCGAGCCCGTTCTGGAGGGCCCCGCGCGCCATCGGGTCGCGCTTGCGCTTCCGCGCGAGCCAGCCGAACGCGAGCAGCACGATCCCGGCCGAGACGAGGAGCGCGAGGTTGTGGTTGGTGAAGTGGAACGGGATCGGGCCGAGGCGCAGGTAGGGCTCGTGCGTGTAGGCGTGGGCGAAGAGGTGCTCGTAGATCCCCTGCATCAGCTCGGAAGGCTGCGGCGCCGCTTCGGCGGCGTGCTGCGCCGCGGGCGCGTGGGCGGCGGCGGCCGGCCCCTCTCCGGAGTGCTGCGGGATCACGCCCGCGAGGGCGGTCACGATGCCGGCGAGCGTGACGGCGAGCGGGCTCATCGGACCGGGCACTTCTGCGCCTCCCGGCTCCGGAACCTCCGCACCCCCTCGACGCAGGTCGAGACGAAGTAGACCGCGCCGACCGTCATGGTCAGCAGCGCGCGGTGCTCGACGCCGGAGAGCAGGATCCCGAGCACCAGCACCACGGCCAGGAAGAGGCGCGCGACCGTGGCCGCGACGTCGATCAGCACGTCCCGCCGCACGCCGGCCGCGGCGCCGTCCCCCGGCGGTCGGCGCAGCGCGCGCTGGAGCAGCGGCCGCGGCGCGTGCCAGAGCGCCAGCGTCGCGGCGGCCACGACGACGATCTCCGTCCCTGCCGTCATTCTTTCCTGCGGTCCTCGCGCTTCGCGTCGGGCATCGACTTGGAAGCGTCGCCCGTTTTCTTGTCCAATGCGGAGATCGTCTTCAGGACGAAGGTGAGTCCGGCGGCCCCTCCCGCCAGCCCGAGCGTCAGCGTGCAGCCGTAGAACCGCCAGCCGAGCGCGCGATCGCAGCGGTATCCGACGAAGACGCCGAGCGCGGTTACGGCCGCAAACCCCAAGCCGAGGGTGCTCGCGACGGCGAACCCGCTCGCGAGCTTCGCGAAGGGTCCCCCCATGCCGGACGTCTCGCCGAGATTCCTGCCCGATCGGCCGCGTGGTCGACGCGTCGGATCTTCCGGTCGCGCCGCGTCGCGCGGCGTCCCCGGCCCGAAGAAGGGGCGGGAAGATACCGACGCCCCGGAAGGGCATCAACCGCGGCCCGCGCCATAACGTAGGGACGAGCGCGGCGCCGCCGCGGCGCGCGCGTGAAATTGGCGGAACCCCCGCCCGCGGCGCTCTTAACCATGGACTCGGTCCCGGACGGCCGCGCGGCGCGTCCGCCGACGACGACTCGCGACCCGCCGGCCCCCACGACGCGGAACGAATGGACGACCTCGACTTCCAGACCCTGGAGCTCGCGCGCGCGGGAGATCTCGACGCCTACCGCGAGTTCGTTCGCGCCTACGAGCGGCCGATCCACCACACCGTCTTCCGCCTGGTCGGGTCGCGCGTCGCCTCCGAGGTCGAGGACATCGCGCAGGACGTCTTCCTCAAGCTCTTCCGCGCGCTGCCGCAGTTCGACCCGAACCGCGGGACGAAGCTCTCGTCGTGGGTCTTCACCTTC
>DASRRB010000315.1:0-5421 GCA_035695985.1 Planctomycetota bacterium
AGCGTGTCGACGCGCGCGACGGCAGGCGCCGGGGCGCCCGCGGATCCCGCCTGCCGCGGCGGTCCGGCCGCGAGCGCCGCGATGCAGCAAAGGACGTCGACGGCGATCGCCACCCAGCGCTCCTCCGGTCGGTCAGGCTACTTTTTTTCCGATCGCGCACGTTCTTCCGCGCCGGGGCGCCTTCGCCGTCAAGTCGGCGCCGCCGACCTCCCGAAGTCCGTTCGGACTCCCTTGGAGTGAGTGATGTCCCTAGGCTCCGACAAATCGTCCGACGCGTCGACGAAGGACGCCCGGTCCTCCGCCGCCAACGGCGACGGAGGGAAGGAGCGGCGCGGCCAGACGCGCGTGCGCTCGCGGACGTTCGCGAACGGCGGCGTGGCGGGCGACGCGGCGCGCGAGGGCGGCTCCTTCCTCGGCACGACGGTCAACCTCTCGATCGGCGGCTGCCTGCTCCGGACCTACGAGGCGCTCGAGTCGGGGATGGAGGTCTCGCTCCAGTTCAAGCTCCCCGAGGGCGAGGTCGCGACCGCGGCCCGCATCGCGCACGTGAACGAGGACGCCGTCGGCTGCCGGATGGTGGGCGTGCAGTTCGTCGGACTGGCCGGCGAAGCGCGCACGCGCCTCGCGCAGCACCTCTCGACCTTCGGCGTCGAGGCGGGCGCGCCGCCCTCCCATCCCTCGAACGGCGCCTCCGGCCGCTTCGCGATCGAGGGGAAGATCCGCTCGACCTGACGCGCCGCCGCCCGTCCGGCGACCGAGGGCCTACCGAGACCGGGTCCAAGCGAAGAGCCCGACGGGGGATTCCCGCCGGGCTCTCGAGTGCGACGAACCGATCCTGCGTCGCGCGCTCAGACGTTGAAGCTGCTGCCGCAGCCGCAGCTCCCCTTGGCGTTGGGGTTCTTGACCGTGAAGCCGGCGCCCTGCAGCGAGTCGACCCAGTCGACCGCGCAGCCGTTCACGTAGGGCAGGCTCATCGGGTCGACGACGACTTCGAATTTGTTGAAATTCGTCACCTCGTCGCCCTCCTCCTTCTCGGAGAAGGTGAAGCCGTACTGGAAGCCCGAGCAGCCGCCGCCCTGCACGAAGATGCGCAGCGCCTTGCCCTTGAGCGACGCGTCCTGATCGATGAATCCCGCGACCGCCTTCTGGGCGCTCTCGGAGAGGTTGACCATGTCCGGACTCCGTTCGGTTTGCGACGCCAGGTGCGTCGGGAAGCGGGCGCTGTTTATAGGCGCGAAGGCGCCTCGCGCAAGCCGGGGCGTGCCGCCTCCGCGAGCGGCTCGACCGGCCGCAGGACCGTCGCCATCGCGCCGCGGATCGACGCCAGCGTGAACGGCTTGTTCAGCACGGGCGCGCGCTCGCGCTGCGCGACCTGCCTCACCTCGGTGCCGATCGCGTCGCCGGTGAGGAAGACGAAGCGGCCGCGATAGGCCGGGTCGCGCGCGCACAGGGCGGCGAAGAAGTCGTCGCCGCTCCGGCAGGGCATGCGCCAGTCGCTGAAGACGACGTCGAACTCGTCGTGCTCGAGGAGCCGCAGCGCCTCCTCGACCGAGACGGCGGTCGCGACCGCGTGGCCGTCGCCGCGCAGGAACTGGCCGAGCAGCTCGAGGATGATCGGCTCGTCGTCGACGACGAGGATGCGCGAGCGCGGCAGCTTGCGCTCGGCGTCTTCACGCGCGATCTCCCGCGCGGCGGTCGCGCTCGCCGCCGCCTCGGCCACGACCGGGAGCTCGACGCGGAACGTGCTCCCCTCGCCGGGGCGGCTGGTCGCGCTGAGCGAGCCGCCGTGCTCCTTCACGATCCCGTACGAGATCGAGAGGCCGAGGCCGGTCCCCTTGCCGACCCCCTTCGTCGTGAAGAACGGGTCGAAGATGCGGCGCTGGATCGCCTCGCTCATGCCGCAGCCGTCGTCCTCGACCTCGACGACGATCTTCGACGCGCTCGCGCGGCGCGTGCGCACCTTCACCACGCCGGCGCGCCCGCTCTCCTGCACGGCGTGCTGCGCGTTGGTGATCAGGTTGACCAGCACCTGCTGGATCTGGAACGAGTCCATCATCGACTCGGGAACCGTCGCGTCGAAGTCGCGCTCGACGCGCACGTTGGCGAGGCGCAGCTGGTAGCCGAGCAGGTCGAGCGTCGACTGCACCACCTCGTTCAGGCTGGCGCGCACGCGCTCGGCGCCGTGGCGGCGCGAGAACTTGAGGAGGCCGTCGATGATCCGCTTGCAGCGCTCGGCGTGGGTGTAGATGTGGCGCACCTCCTCCTTCTGCTCGCCGGGGAGGTCCTCGGCGAGGAGGAGCTGCGCGAAGCCGAACACGGCGGTCAGCGGGTTGTTCAGCTCGTGTGCGACGCCGGAGACCATCTCGCCGAGCGCGGAGAGCTTCTCGTTCTGCGCGAGCTGCACCTGCAGGCGCTTCACCTCGGTCAGGTCGCGCACGATCGCGACCGTGCCGAGCAGGCGGTCGTCGAGCGCGCGGATCGGCGCGAGCGAGAGCATCGCCGTGCGCTCCGCGCCGTCCTTCCCGCGCAGCGTGACCTCCCGTTCCCACGGGGTGAATTCGCGCAGCGCGGCGATGAACGTCTCCTCGTCCTCGGCGCCCGCGAACGGGAGCAGGCCGCGGCCGGCCGTCGCGGCGGGGTCGCTCGGCCCGAAGACCGCCTCCGCGGCGCGGTTGCGGTGGCGCAGCTCGGCGCGCAGACCCAGCGTGAGCACCGGGTCGGCCACGCTGTTCACCACGTCGCGCAGCAGCGCCGCGCGGTCCTCCGACTCGGCGTGCGCCGAGACGTCGCGGATCTGCTGGATCAGCTTCCCGCTGAAGCCGTGCGGGCCGAACAGCGGGAAGGTCGTGACCTCGTAGCGGCGCGCGCCGAGCTCGTCGCGGACCAGCTCGAAGCGGGGCTTGCGCTTGTTCCACGCCTGCGCGACGGTGCACTCCACCGCGTCGCAGTCGTCCTTGTGGCCGAGGTAGGCCACGCAGCAGGTCTTGTGCAGCACGCTCTCGCCGAAGGTCGCGATGGCGACGCGGTTGCCGGCGACGATGCGCCGCCCCTCGCCGATCACGACCAGCGGGTCGGGAATCGACTCGAAGACGGACTCGAGATACTCCTCGGAGCTGCGCAGCGCGGCGACGACCTCGCGCCGCTCCATGCGGTCGAGCGCGAAGAGGATCAGCACCGTCCCGATCGTCTTGAGCAGGAGCTCGGGAGCCGGGTCGTCGCGGAAAAAGCCGAACAGGCAGCCGCCCGCGCCGACGGTGAGCACGATCGAGCCGAACAGCAGCAGCGGGTCGCGGCTGTCGAGCGTGCGCCGGCGGATGCGCGCGACCGCCCAGCTCAGGATGCTCGCCACGGTGGCGATGTTGAGCGCGATCTCGGCCAGGCGCGCCTTGTGGAACGCGAAGAAGCTCTCGAAGGCGAGCCCGGTCAGGAAGACGAGCGGGAGCGAGACGGCGTGGAGCGCGTCGTTCTCGCTGCGGAGGATCGACTTGAGCCGGCCCGGGTGCGAGCGCAGCTTCTGGGCGATCTCCCAGCCCTTCTCGTGGTCGTCGGGTTCGCGCGGGCGCATGCGTCGGGAGCCTTCGGACGGGCGCGCGCGCGACTTGACGTGGAATGGAGCGGCGGGAACCGGCGGAAAACCTTTCGGAGCCGCGGCCCCTTCATTTCGGCTCGGTCGACGGAGGCAGCGTGTGGGCGACCACCTTGGCGTCGTTCAGGACCGAGAGGACGCGCCCGATGATCTCCTCGCCGAGCCGCCCCTCCACCTTGCGGTCGGAGGCGTAGACGCGCCATTCGAGCGGCGGCGTGCGGCCCGGGTCGACGTCGAGGCGCGCCAGCGTCGCCATCAGCTCGACGTGCACGCGCCCGTCCGCCTCCTCGGCGACGGTCACGAAGCACTGCTGGCGCAGCGCCTCCTGCCCGAGCGTCTCCTCGACCGGGTCGGTCTGGATGCGGCCCGCCGGCTCGTCGACGCCGATCCGGGTCGAGTAGTAGTGCGACGTGACGACGTCCTTGCACGCCTTGAAGACGACGTCGCGCGGCGCCTTCTCGAACGTGATCGTCTTGAAGGAGAGCTCCTTCGTCGTCGAGCAGCCGGCGGACGCCAGCGCGGCGCCGGCCAGCAGGATGCGCCGCGCGAGGCCGCGCGCGCTCACGGCCGTCCCCGCGCGCGGCCCCAGCCGCCGCCGGCCGGCGTGCGCATCCCGATGCGGTCGCCCGCTTCGAGGTCGACCGCGAACTTGGCGGGCATCGCCACGCGCCGTCCGCGCCGCACGATCCAGTTGGCGCCGCGCGCCCCGTCGCCGCCGCCGGCCGCGCCGCGCGGCGCGCTCCGGCGCCGCTCCGACAGCACGGCCGCGCGCGCCGCTACGAGGAGCTCGAGCTCGCGCTCGCAGCCGTCGCCGCCGCGCCGCTCTCCGCGCCCGCCGCCGCCGCGCGCGAGCGTCGAGCGCGTGACGCGCAGCGGATAGGCGATCTCGAGCGCCTCGATCGGCGTGTTGAGCGTGTTGGTCATGTGCACCTGGATCCCCGAGGCGCCCGCGCGCCGCGGACCGGCACCCGCGCCGCCGCCCACCGTCTCGTAGTAGGCGAACGGCCGCGCCGACGTCGCGCTGCCGAGCGTCAGGTTGTTCATCGTCCCTTGCGAGCACGCCGGGACGACGCGCGGCGCCGCCTTCGCCAGCGCGCCCAGCACGACGTCGACGATCCGCTGCGACGTCTCCACGTTGCCGCCGGCCACCGCGGCGCCCCGCCGCGGCGAGAGCAGCGACCCCTCCGGGATCACCAGCGAGAGCGGGCGTGCCATGCCCTCGTTCGGCGGCAGCGTGCCGGCCGCGAGGCACTGGAAGCAGTAGAGCACCGCCGAGAGCGTGATCGCGGGGTTGGCGTTGAGCGAGCCGTCGACCTGCGGCGCGGTGCCCGTGAAGTCGACGACGGCGCGCCGCCGCGCGATCCGGATCGCCACGCGGATCGGGACGTCGTACGCGCCCATGCCGTCGTCGTCGAGCACGTCGGCGTTCCGCCACGTCCCCGCCGGCAGCCGCGCGAGCAGCGCCTGCATCACGCGCTCGCCGTGGTCGAGGATCGCGCGCGCCGCGTGCGCGAGGCGGCGCCCGCCGTAGCGGGCGGCGAGCGCGGCGACGCGCGCCGCACCGCGCCGGTTCGCGGCGCACTGCGCGGCGAGGTCGGCTCTACGCTCGTCGGGCGTGCGCACGTTGGCGAGGACCAGGCGCAGCGCGTCGCGCTCGAAGGCGCCGTCGCGCTCGATCACGATCGGCGGGATCACCAGCCCCTCGCCCCACAGGTCGCGGCACGGCGCCATCGAGCCGGGCTCGGCGCCGCCGACGTCGGCGTGGTGCGCGCGCGTCGCGACGAAGAAGTCGGGAGCGCGCCGGCGCGGGCCGCGGCGTCGCGCGCCGTCCACCG
>DASRRB010000316.1:0-2193 GCA_035695985.1 Planctomycetota bacterium
GCACGCGCCGCGGAAGCCGTAGGGGTGGCCGAGCTCTTCGCTGTAGGCGATGTGGTCGCCGCCGAAGAGGTGGGTTTCGCGATGGAGCAGGCAGGCCGAGCCGGCGGTGTGGCCCGGCGTCGGGATCACGAGCAGGTCGGCGGCGAGCGCGACCGGCTCTTCGCCGCGCACCACGTGCTCGACGTCGCGCGTTCCCTCGTCGACGTCGGCCTCATGCAGCACGCGCTCGCAGCCGAAGTGCTCCGCGAACTTCGTGTGGTCGGCGACGTCGTCGCGGTGGGTGAGGAAAAGCGTCTTCACGCCGCCCATCTCCTCGAGCCGCTTCACCAGCGTCGGGACGAAGCGCGGCGAGTCGACCAGGACGTTGCCCTCGGGACGGACGATCAGCCAGCTCGCGGCGCCGAAGCTCGACTCGGCGTGGTAGCCGCAGTGGTGGACGTTCCCGTCGACGTGCACCGGGAAGGCGCGTGCGGCGGCGGCGAGGTCGTGCTTCGCCGTCACGCCGATCGATCCGGTCGGGCAGGCGATCACCGCGAGCTCGGCGCGGTGGACCTCGTCGGGCGTCGCCGGCTGACGGTGGACGCGCGAATGGCCGCGCGCCTCGTCGAAGGTGGCCGGCGCGATCCAACGGCAGGCGTCGCAGTCGATGCAGCTCTCGTCGACGAAGAAGTCGCCGGCGACGTTCGTGGAGAGGCGGCGGCGCGGATCGGCCATGGCGGCCCAAACTAGCGCAGCGGGGGACGGCCGCCGGTCGCGCGCGGCTACACTCCGCCCCCTTCCCGCCGAGGAGAGAAGGATGCTCGCGCCGCACCTCGTTTTCGCGTCTCTCGCATGGCTCGCGTCGCTCGCCGTGCTCTCGGATCCGCCCGCCGGCGCGGGCGACGCGCCGATCCCCGCGCTCATCGTCACCGGCGAGAACAACCACGACTGGAAGTACACGACGCCGCGCATCCGCCAGGCGCTCGAGGAGTCGGGGCGGTTCACGGTCGACGTCACCGAGACGCCCGCGAAGACGCTCGCCGACGCGGCCGCGCTCGCGAAGTACCGCGTGCTCGTCCTCAACTACAACGGCGCCCGCTGGGGCGAGCCGGCCGAGGCGAACTTCCTGAAGGCCGTGTCGGGCGGCGTCGGCGTGACCGTGATCCACGCCGCCAACAACGCCTTCGTCGGCTGGACCGAGTACGAGAAGCTGGTCGGCGACCTCTGGATCGTGCCGGTCACGGGCCACGGCGCCTACCACGCCTTCGACGTGCACGTCGTCGACCGCGAGCACCCGATCACGCGCGACTTCACCGACATGACCGCGCACCCCGACGAGCTCTACCACCGCCTCGTGAACACGCAGAACGTCGAGCGGCGCGTGCTCATGACCGCCTTCTCCGCGCCCGACAAGGGCGGAACGGGCGAAGAGGAGCCGATGGTGCTGGTCCACACGTACGGCCAGGGCCGCGTCTTCCACACGCCGCTCGGCCACGTCTGGCCGGGCGAGGAGAAGACGCAGCATGTGACGTGGGACGACCCGCACCTGCGACTGCTCGTTGCGCGCGGCAGCGAGTGGGCGGCGACCGGCGCCGTCACGCTCCCGGCCGCGCCGCAGAACGAGCTCACGCGCTCGGAGCGGCGCGAGCAGTTCCGCCTGATCTTCGACGGGAAGTCCTCGAACGGCTGGCGCGGCTTCAAGAAGGAGGCGTTCCCGGCGCAGGGCTGGGAGATCGTCGACGGCGCGCTGCACGCGAAGGAGCACGGCGGCGGCGGCGACCTCGTCACCGTCGACGAGTTCGGCGACTTCGACCTGCGCTTCGAGTGGAAGGTCGCGCCCGGCGCGAACAGCGGCGTCATGTACCGCACCGGCGAGGACGCCGACGCGCCCTACATGACCGCGCCCGAGTACCAGGTCCTCGACGACGAAAAGCACCCCGACGGCAAGGACGCGCGCACCTCGGCCGCCTCGCTCTACGGCCTCTACGCCGGCAAGGACCGGTCGCTGCACGCCGTCGGCCAGTGGAACACGGGTCGCATCGTCGTCCAGGGCAACAAGATCGAGCACTGGCTCAACGGCGTGAAGGTCGTCGACGCCGAGCTCGGCTCCGCCGACTGGAAGCAGAAGGTCGCCGCGAGCAAGTTCGCCGCGTGGCCGCTCTTCGGGACGAAGGCGAAGGGCCGCATCGACCTGCAGGACCACGGCGACGAGGT
>DASRRB010000317.1:0-2190 GCA_035695985.1 Planctomycetota bacterium
TGCCGCGGCCTCGACGAAGAGCGCGGCGATGCGCTCCTGCGAGTAGTAGGGCGGGTTGGCGAGCACGAGGTCGAACGACGCGCGCGGGAGCGCACGGCCGTCGTCGGCCACCTCGGCCGTGAAGTCGGAAAGCCCGTTCAGGACGGCGCCGCGCCGCGCGCACTCGACCGCGCGCGGCATCGAGTCGAGCGCGTGGACGCGGACGCCCGGCGCGCGCAGCGCCGCCGCGAAGCCGACCACGCCGCTGCCGCAGCCGAGGTCGAGGACGCGCATGCCGGGCGCGAGCAGGTCGCGCTCCGGCGCCGGCTCGACGCCTTCCGCCGGCTCCATCGAGTCCACGGGCTCCACCGGCTCCGCCAGCGACTCGACGAGGGCGCGTGCGCCGAGGTCGAGGCGGCGGTGGCTGAAGACGCCGGGCCGGCTCACGCCGCGCACGAGGTGGCCGCGGTCGCGGACCTGGAACTCCGCCTCGAAGCCCTTCACCTTCTTCAGCTCGCCCCGCTTGGTCGCGCGGTAGGCCACCGCCTCGTCGTTCGCGTGGCGCGCGAACTTCCTCCCGAAGAGCGCCTCCATCCGCCCCTTCACCCAGTGGTCGCGCGGCTCGTCGACCGCGGTGAGGAAGAGGCCGCCGTCGCGCAGGCGCAGATACGCCTGCTGCAGCAGCTCCCACGCGAACTCGGCGTCGCCGCCGGCGCGCAGCGGGATCGCGACGGCGTCGAACGGCCCCTCGGGCAGGTCGGCGCGGCACTCGAGGACGAGGTTCTGCAGCGGCGGCGCGGCGTTGCGCGCGCGCGCGAGCAGGTGGAGGTCGTAGAGCGTGCAGTCGACCGCGCGCGTCGGATCGAGCCGCGCGAGCTCGACGGCGAGCTGCGCGCGCCCTGTCGTCGTGCAGCCGACGCGGCCGGCGGGCACCGTCGCCGCCATCTCGATCAGCAGCGCCTCGGACGGACGCGCCGGCTCGGGCCCGTCGTGCTCACGATGGGGACGCGCGGCGGCCGGGTTTCGACGCTTCGGAATCGGGAGCTCCTCGCAGCCCGGCGAGCATGGGCGGCGCGGCGTCCCGCGTAAAGGCCGCGCCCCCCCGCCGAACTTGTGCCCGCGTCGCGGCGCTCCTAGCCTCTCGCGGTCGAAATGAGTCCCCCTCCGAAACACGAAGTCACCAACCTCGTCGAACTCGAAGAGCGCCGCGAGCCGCTCCGCCGCGGACTGCGCATCTGGCACCTCCTGCTGCCGACGTCGGGCGACGACCTGCGCGCCTACAAGTCGCTCCTCAAGTACGCGAAGCCGTATCGCGGGAAGATCCTGCTCTCGATCGCCCTTTCGCTGCTGTCCGCGATCTTCATGGGCGGGCAGCTCGCGCTGATGAACGGGGCGCTCGTGAAGATCTTCAGCAGCGCTTCTCTGCCGCCGGATCCGCCGAAGCCCAGCGAGAAACAGCCGGCGGCGCCGGTGGACCCCGCTCCTCCGCCCGCGTCGGAAAAGTCGACGACACCCGCGGAAACGGAGCACGAGAAGACGTTCGTGCGCAGCGTGAAGGAGTGGTGGGAGGAGAAGCGCACCGCCTTCGAGAACTGGATCTACGACCGCTTCGGCATCCAGCATCCGCCCGCCGACCCGGGCGGCGAACATCGCAAGACCCGTGAGAAGTCGGAGCTCCTGAATCTCTGCGCCCTCGAGAAGTCGCAGCGCGCCGCATTGCTGTGGATCCTGTGCGGCCTCCTGGTCGTCTTCACCGTCCTCGCGAGCGTCGCCAAGTACGGCCAGTCGGTGATCGTGACGGGCGCGTCGCGGCGCGTCGTGCGCGACATCCGGGCGGCGGTCTTCGGCCACCTGATGAGCCTGTCGGTCCGCTTCCACCAGAAGAACCACTCCGCGCAGCTCGTCTCGCGCATCACCGGCGACCTCGAGATCTTCGGCCGCTTCCTGACCGAGGCGCTGGTGCGCTTCATCCAGGACTTCCTCGACTTCGCCGGGATGCTCTTCTTCATCACGCTGAACGGCGGCGTCTTCATCTTCGTGATCGCCGGCGTCATGGGCGCCGCCATCGCGCCGGTGAACGCCATCGCGCGCAAGCTCCGCAAGTCCGACCGCCACAGCCAGGCCGGCATGGCCGAGATCGCCATCGTCATCACCGAGGCGCTAACCGGCCACCGCGTGGTGAAGGCGTTCGCGTCGGAGGACCGCGAGTAC
>DASRRB010000318.1:0-13990 GCA_035695985.1 Planctomycetota bacterium
GGCCAAGGCGTGACCGGGGGAGAACGGGGCGAGGCGATGTCGATCACGGTGACGGAGAAGGCGGCGCACGAGGTGAAGCGCATCCTCGGGCAGAAGCAGCTCGGGACCGACTCGGGCCTGCGGCTCGGCGTCAAGGGCGGCGGCTGCTCGGGCTTCTCCTACGTCATGAACCTCGAGCCGAGCCCGGCGCGCGGCGACGAGATCTTCGAGAGCGAGGGGCTCAAGCTCTTCGTCGACCCCAAGAGCTACCTCTACCTCGAGGGGACGATGGTCGACTTCAACGACGACCTCACTCAGCGCGGCTTCGTCTTCAAGAACCCCGGCTCGAGCGGCACCTGCGGCTGCGGCGCGTCGTTCTCGGTTTGACGCGCGCGGGGGCCCACGTGGCGGAGGCGACGGATTGCGTCCGGTGCGGCGCGCGGCTCGAGAATCCGCAGCGTTGCCGCGCGTGCGGGACGTTCCAGCCGCCCGACCCGCGCCGCGACCACTTCGCGACCCTCGCGCTGCCGCGCGCCTACGCCGTCGACGCGGCGCTGCTCGAGCGGCGCGTCGTCGAGTTCGGCAAGGACCTCCACCCCGACCGCAGCGGTGGCGATCCCGCGCTGCGCGCGCGCGCCGTGCTCGCGGCGGCGCAGGTGAACGAGGCGTACGCGGTGCTGCGCGACGACACGCGGCGCGGCGAGTACCTGCTGAAGCTCGAAGGCGGGCCGAGCGCGGCCGACGACAAGTCGGTGCCCGACGGCTTCCTCGAGCGGATGCTCGACGAGCGCATGGAGCTCGAGGAGGCGCTGGGCGGTGCGCCGGCCGACGTGGAGCGGGTGCGCACCCGCTTCGACGCGCAGCTCGCGTCGGTCACCGCCGACGTCGCGACGCGCTTCGCGGGCCTCGCCTCCGCGCCCGACCGCAAGGCGGCGCTCGCCGGGCTGCGCGCGACCCTGAACGTGATGAACTACTACCGCGGCCTCGTGCGCGACCTGCGCGAGGGCGTGCGCGAGAAGGAGTGAGGCTTGGGCGAGGGTGACGCCAGCGGGACGCGGCCGGACGGGACGGACGACGAGCCGATCGTCGGCATCGACCTCGGCACCACCAACAGCCTGGTCGCGGTCGGCGAGGCGGCCGGCCCGCGCTGCCTGCCCGACGAGAGCGGCGACCCGCTCGTCCCATCGGTCGTGACGCTCGCCGACGGCCGCATCGTCGTCGGCCGCGCCGCGCGCGAGCTCGCCGTCGAACATCCGCGCACGACCATCTACTCGATCAAGCGGCTGATGGGCCGCAAGCCCTCCGACCTCTCCGACGCGGAGCGGCGCTCCCTGCCGTACGAGATCGTCGCCTCCGACCGCGACCTGGCGCAGGTGCGCGTGGGCGACCGCACGCTCGCGCCGGAGGAGATCAGCGCGCTGATCCTGCGCGAACTGAAGCAGCGCGCCACGAAGGCGCTCGGCCGCGAGGTCCGCAAGGCGGTGATCACGGTGCCGGCCTACTTCGACGACGCGCAGCGCCAGGCGACGCGCCTCGCCGGCCGCCTCGCCGACCTCGACGTGGTGCGCATCGTCAACGAGCCGACCGCGGCGGCGCTCGCCTACGGGCTCGACCGCACCAAGAGCGGCAGCATCGTGGTCTACGACCTCGGCGGCGGCACCTTCGACGTCAGCGTGCTCGAGCTGCGCGACGGCATCTTCCGCGTGCGCGCGACCGCCGGCGACACGCAGCTCGGCGGCGACGACTTCGACCGCAAGCTGATGCAGCGGCTGCTCGAGCGGCTGCCGTCCGGGACCGCGCCCGACCCGAGCCTGCTGCAGGCGGCGAAGCTCGCCGCCGAGCGCGCCAAGATCGAGCTCAGCGCGCGCGACCGCGTCACCTTCGGCGTCGCCGACGAGCGCAGCGGCGCGACGCTCGAGTCGACCGTCACGCGCGCCGAGTTCGAGGCGCTCGTCGCGCCCGAGGTCGAACGCACGCTCTCCTCGTGCCGGCGCGCCCTCTCCGACGCCGAGCTCTCCTCCTCCGACGTGCGCGCGGTGGTGCTGGTCGGCGGCTCGACGCGCGTGCCGCTGGTGCGGCGGCGCGTCGAGGAGTTCTTCGGCCGCAAGCCCTACACCGGGATCGACCCCGACCAGGTGGTCGCGCTCGGCGCGGCGGTCCAGGCCGACATCCTGCGCGGCGCGCACGGCCGCGACATGCTGCTGCTCGACGTGATCCCGCTCTCGCTCGGCATCGAGACCTACGGCGGCGCGGTGGCGAAGGTCCTGATGCGCAACACGCCGATCCCGGCGCAGGCGAGCGACACCTTCACGACCCACGTCGCGAACCAGACCGCGATCGACCTGCACGTGCTGCAGGGCGAACGCGAGCTCGTGAAGGACTGCCGCAGTCTCGGCCGCTTCCGGCTGCGCGGACTGCCGCCGCTGCCGGCCGGGATGGTGCGCGTCGACGTCCGCTTCGTGGTCGACGAGAACGGCGTCCTGACCGTCCACGCCAAGGAGCGCTTCACGTCGATCGAGGCGTCGATCGAGGTGGTCCCGTCGTACGGCCTCACCGACGACGAGGTGGCGCGCATGGTCGACGAGTCGTTCCGACATGCGCGGGCCGATTTCGAAGCGCACCAGCGCATCGACCTCGAGAACGAGTGCCGCACGATGCTCGACGCGACGCGCAAGATCCTCGCGCAGGGGGCGCACGGAGTCGACGCGGCCGGGCTCGCCGCCGTCGAGGCGGCGATCGCCGAGGTGGAGCGCCAGCTCGCGACGCCGGGCCCGGTCAAGCCGCTGAAGGCGGCCTACGACCAGTTCGTCGCCGCGACCGTGCCGCTCGCCGGCAACGTGATGAGCGAGGTGGCGACGCAGGCGATCGCGGGGCGGACCGTCGAGCAGGTGCTCGAGGCGAAGGCCTCGGGATGGAGCACCGGCGCCGGGACGGCGCCCGTGGCCGCGGCCGCTGCAGCTGCCTCGGTCGCGCCCGCGCCCGCGGCCCGGCCCGCGCCCGGGCCTGCGCCCGCCGGTGCGCCGCCCTCCGCGCAGATCGTGACGATCCACCGCGACCGTGCGATCCGCGGCGCGCCGCCCCCCGAGTCGGAGAAGGATTGCGGCGACCTCGGCGGGGGGTTCCGCGCCGCGCCGGTGCAGAGGCAGGAGAAGAGGACCATGAAGCTCGATTGGAAGGACGTCGAGGAGATCGGCATCCAGCTGCAGCAGAAGCTGAAGGGCGTCGATCCGCTGACCGTGCGCTTCACCGACCTGCACCGCCACGTCTGCGCGCTCGAGGGCTTTTCGGGCGACCCCAAGCTGTCGAACGAGAAGGTCCTCGAGGCGATCCAGATGGCGTGGCTCGACGAGTACCAGGCCGAGCGCGGGTGAACGCGGAAGCGAGGCCGGTCGCCGACGATGATTGAAAAAAAACAGGCGGCCGGCTTGCGCCGACCGCCTGAGCCGCGTTCAGTTGGTGGATGGTAGGGGATTTGAACCCCTGACCTTCGCATTGCGAACGCGACGCTCTCCCAACTGAGCTAACCACCCACCGGGAAAGAGCGCGGGAAGATAACGATGCGATTCGGACCGATCCAGCGCCTTCGGCGGACGCGGCGCGCGAGGCCCGCGTGATCCCGCTCCACGACGCTCAGCGAATCGTCGCCCGCATCGTCCTGCCGGCCGCGCGGACCGAACGGATCGCGCTCGAAGCGGCGCTCGGACGCGTGCTCGCGGAGGCACCCGCCTCCGATTCCGACCTGCCGCCGTTCGACCGCGCCACCATGGACGGCTTCGCGATCCGCTGCGACGCCGAGGGCGACGCGCCGTGGCGGATCGCCGGCACGCTGGCGGCGGGGGCGACGGCGCAACGCCCGCTCGCGGCGCGCGAGGCGCTGCGGATCATGACCGGCGCGCCGGTCCCCGCCGACGCCGACGCGGTCGTCCCGATCGAGCTCGCCGAGGTCGGAGCGGACGGTGCGACCGTCCGCTTCACCCGCCCGCCGAAGCCGGGCCAGAACGTCCACCCGCGCGCGAGCGACCTCAAGGCCGGCGAGCGCCCGCTCGCCGCCGGCGTCCGCGTCACGCCGCCGCGCGTCGCGCTGCTCGCGACGCTCGGCCGTCGCCAGGTCGAGGTGGGGCGCCGCCCCCGGGTCGCGATCCTCACCACCGGCGACGAGCTCGTTTCTCCCGACGTCGCGCCGCGCGGCGGGCAGATCCGCGACAGCAACCGCTTCGCGCTCGCCGTGCAGGTCGCCTCGGCGGGCGGCGAGGCGCTGCTCCAGCCGCCGGTCGGCGACGATCCGGGGCGCATCCGTGCGGCGCTCGCGACGGCCGCCGATCCGAAGACCGGCGCCGACGTGCTCCTCGTGACGGGCGGCTCGTCGGTGGGCGACTTCGACTTCTCGCGCGAGGTGGTCGCCGGTCTCGGCGGCCGCCTCTGGTTCGACCAGGTTGCGATCAAGCCGGGCAAGCCGGTGCTCCTCTTCACGCTCGGCGCGCGCGTCGTCTTCTGCCTGCCGGGCAACCCGGCGTCGTCATTCGTGACCTTCGAGCTCTTCGTGCGGCCGCTGCTCGAGCGGCTGGCGGGAGCGACGCAGGTGTGGCCGACGCCGATCGAGTCGCCCGCCTCCGCGCCGCTCCAGGCGCCGCCCGAGCGCGACCTGCTCGCGCTCGCGTCGTTCACCGCGCCGGAAGGCGGCGGGAAGTCGGAGACGGCGCCGGTACGCTGGAGCGGATCGGGGGACCTGGTCGCGATCGCGCGTGCGAACGCCCTCGTGCACCTGCGGAAGGGGCGGGCGGCGGCGCGCGGGGAGCCGCTGCGCGTGCTCCTGTTCCGCAGCTCCTTCGACGACCTCCCGCGCTCCGCCGAGCCCATCGAGTGAAAGCCGTCGCCCTCGCCGCGCTCGCCGCGGCCGCGCTCTACGTTCTCGCCTGTCCGCCGGTCGACTGCGGCCCGCTCGCCTTCGTCGCGCTCGCGCCGTGGTGCGTCCTCGCGCGGCGCCTCCGCGGCGTGCGACTCTTCCTGGCCGGCACGCTGACCGGCGCGGTGCTGCTCACCTTCGGCTGCATGTGGATCGCGCGGACGGACCCGGCGAACCTCGTCCTCATGGTCGTCCCCGAGTCGCTCTTCTTCGGGGGCTTCGCTCTTCTGCTGCGCGCGCGGCTCGTCGCGCGAGGTCTGCGCGCCGTGGCGGCGCTGCCGATCGCGTTCACGGCGATGGAGTTCGTGCGCGGCCGCTGGCCGCTCGACGGCTTCCCATGGCTCTCGTTCGGCTACACGCAGCACCGCTTTCCCTGGTTCGCGCAGGTCGCCGACCTCGGAGGCGTGCACCTCGTCACGCTGCTGCTCGGCGTCACGGCCGGCGCGGCGGCGGACGCGTTCTTGCCGTGTCTCCAGGAGGCGCGCCCTCGCGGCCGGCTGCGCGCAGTTCTGCCCGGCGTCGCGACGCTGCTCCTCGCTTGCGGTTACGGAATCGTCCGCCGGGCGACCGCGGCGGACGGGGAGCCGGGACCGTCGCTCCTGCTCGTGCAGCCGAACCTTCCGCAGAAGCTGAAGGACGCCGGCGGAAACTCCGACGAGATCCGCCAGCTCCATCTCGACCTCGTCGCGTCGGCGCGAAGGTCGACGAGCGAGCGCGTCGACGCCGTCGTCTGGTCGGAGACGATGCTCACGGATCCGCTGCTCCCCGAGACGCCCGACGCGCGCCTGGCCGACCGCGAGTTGCACCTCGTCGCCAAGCCGCTGGTCGAAGCGGTCGGAGCGCCGCTGCTCGTCGGCTGCGTGACGGTCGAGGAGAAGCCGCCGACGGAATGGGCACCCGAGGACCCGATCCGGAAGCGATACCGGCAGTTCAACAGCGCGGTCCTGTTCGACCGGTCGGGGCGCAGAGCGGCGCAATACGCCAAGCGCGTGCTCGTCCCCGGCGGCGAATACCTGCCCTGGATCGGCTCGATGCCCGACGCGCTCCAGCGGCGGATCCGCCGGGCCGTCCAGGAAGAGGCGGGATTCGTGAACGAGCTCACGCCCGGCCGCCACGACGGCCTGGTCGAGCTGCCGAAGGGCGACCACGCCGTGCGCGTCGGCCTCACGATCTGCTTCGAGATCGCCTACCCGCATCTGTCGCGCGCGCAGGTCCTGGGCGGCGCGACGGCGCTGGTCAACCTCTCGAACGAGGCGTGGTTCCGAGACTCGGCCGAGTTCGAGCAGTACGCCGCGATGGCGTGGTTCCGGGCCGTCGAGACGCGCCGCTCCGTGGTCAAGGTCGCGAACAGCGGCCAGAGCGGCTGGATCGGGCCCGACGGCGAGCGCCACCTCTTCACGGACGAGAAAGACGGCCGGCGCGACGGCTTCCCCGCCTCGGCGATCGTGCGCCCGACCTGCAGCGACGAGACGACGCTCTACGTCCGGACCGGCGAGTGGGCCGGCAGCGGCTGCAGCCTCGCCGCGCTGGCGCTGCTCCTGGTCCGCCGGCGGAAGCCGGCCGACGGAGGGGGTCGCGCGGCCGCTCCGAGCGCGCGTCCCACCGGCTGAATCGAGGGCCGGGCGCGACCGGCGGAAGGTCCGGTTACTCGACCTCGCGCCGCTTCTATACGCCGTCGTTCGCGAGCGCGCGTCCGCGGGGGACGCCCCGGGAAACTGAATTGACAGTGTTCGGGGGTGCCCCTACGATCCCGCGCCTTCCGTGGCCGCGCAGCACGTTGCGGTACGTCGCCAGTGGCCGGACGTGTCTCGACGCAGCGCGGACCGTCGCGCGACCCGCCCGATGGACCCGATCGGCCCGATCGGTCTCCTGGGGAGGTGCGCGGGGCCGGCTCCCGGTGGGCCGACCCGGACCGGTTGGACCGGCGCAGCAACGATCAGAGTCAGTCTTGGCGCGAGAGGAAATCGTCTGATGAGCACGATGTCGAAGGTCTTCGTCGTCCTCAATCTCGTCCTGGCGCTGTTCCTGGTCGGGTCGATGGCGTCGATCCTCTCCAACGGCGAGGACTGGCGGAAGAAGTGCCTCTCCACCGAGGAGAAGGCGAAGAACGACCTCGGTACCGAGAAGGAGCGCTATGGCAAGCTCGACGGCACGCGCCAGACGCTCGAGACGTCGGTCCGCAGCCTCGAGAACCAGAAGAGCGACCTCGACTCGCAGCTGCAGACGCAGAAGGCGACCGCCGAGCAGTTCCGCAACGACAACAACCAGCTGCGCAACTCGGTCGACGCGATCAACGCGTCGCTAAAGGCGGTCCAGGGCGAGCTCGGCGACACCCAGACGCGCAACAAGGAGCTCCTCGCCAGCAACGAGACGCTGAAGAAGGAGACCGCCGACGCCAAGAAGGCGCAGATGGACGCCGAGGACGACCGCGCCCGGATCGAGGGCGACCTCAAGCGGGCGACCGACGACGTCGCGGAGAAGGAGCGGCAGCTCGCGGCCGTCACCAAGGAGCGCGACAACAACGCCGCCATGCTCGAGTCGCTCAACAAGCTCGGCGTCAACGTCGCCCAGCTGATCGGCAACAACGTCCCCCTCATCGAGGGCAAGGTCAGCGACGTCGGCCCGAACTTCGTCGTCCTGAGCGTCGGCGAGAACGAGAGCGTCAAGATCGGCTACGCGTTCGACGTCTACCGCGGCAACGACTACATCGGCCGCGTGGTCGTCGACATGGTCCGCCCCGATACCTCGACCGCCCGCGTCACCATGAAGAACGGCAAGGGCCTCGAATTCCAGCGCATGGACAACGCGACGACCCGCCTGTGACCGTGACGCCCGCGAGAGCGGCCGCGGTATCCACCTGAAACCCACGGCCAGAAACCCACGAAATCGGGACCGGGAGCTCGACATGGCGAAGCAGACGGGCGGCGAAGAGATGGCGGACCTCGAATCGGAGTCGGCCGCCCCCAAGCAGCTCGACCTGGTCGGCGGGCTGGTCTTCACGACCTTCGTCGCGCTGGTGATCGGGATCGTGCTCGCGCAGAAGCACCTGCAGGCCTACTTCAACGCGGGGATGTTCGGCGGCGGCCATTGAGTTCGCGGCCATTGAGTTCTCCGTAGGCGCGCTAGACTGCCGGCTCACCCGGGCCGGCGGTTTACGAGAAGTCAAAACTCGCAGATCGAGCGGGCCGGTGTCCGGAAGGACAGCGGCCCGCTTCTTCGTTCGCGGGGTCGCTGTCGGGGGTCGCGGGGGGAGGGGGGATCGATGAGCGCGCCACGCGTCCGTTCGGCGGGTCGGCGATGAGCCAGGCATTCCTTCGCCCGCTCGAATGGCTGATCGGCCGTTTCTCGCACGACATGGGCATCGACCTCGGGACCGCGAACACGCTGGTCTGCATCGCGAGCGAAGGGATCGTGATCTCGGAACCCTCGGTCGTCGCGGTGCGCCGCGGCACCAACGAGGTCCTCCTCGACGGCAACGCGGTCGGCATCACCGCGAAGGAGATGCTCGGCAAGACGCCCGGCAACATCGAGGCGATCCGGCCGCTGCGCAACGGAGTCATCGCCGACTTCGAGATCACCGAGAAGATGCTGCGGTACTTCATCCGCAAGGTGCACAAGGGCCGCCAGTTCGTGCGGCCGCGCATCGTGATCTCGATCCCGTCCGGCATCACCGCCGTCGAGAAGCGCGCCGTCATCAACTCGGCCGAGCGCGCCGGCGCGCGCAAGGTCTACCTGGTCGAGGAGCCGATCGCGGCCGGCATCGGCGCCGGGCTCCCGATCGCCGAGCCGGTCGCGAGCATGATCGTCGACATCGGCGGCGGCACCACCGAGGTCGCGGTGATCAGCCTCTTCGGCCTCGTGAACGCCGAATCGATCCGCGTCGCGGGCGACGAGTTCGACGCCGCGATCTGCGAGCACATGCGGCGCGAGCACAACATCCTGATCGGCGAGCCGACCGCCGAGCGCGTGAAGATCGCGATCGGCTCGGCCGCGCCGCTCGACCAGGAGATGGAGATGGAGGTCGCCGGGCGCGACACCATCACCGGCCTGCCGCGCCGCACGCTGATCCGCAGCGAGGAGATCCGCGAGGCGCTCGCCGACCCCGTGAAGCAGATCACCTCGGCGGTCCGCCGCACGCTCGAGAAGACGCCGCCCGAGCTCTCCGCCGACCTCGTGAACACCGGCATCACGCTGGCGGGCGGCGGCGCGCTGCTGCGCAAGATGGACGCGGCGATCGAGAACACGATCCAGCTGCCGGTCCGAATCGCGAACGACCCGCTCACGTGCGTCGCGCGCGGCACGTTCGAGTTCCTGAACCAGCTCCATCTCTACAGCCAGGTGCTGCCGAGCGGCGACGACAACTGACGCGACCGGCCGGAGGCGGCGGTTCCCGGGACGGCGTGGGCGCGATGGACGATCGAGACGGCGAGCTGCGCGTGCAGCGCTGGTCGGCGCTGCTCCTGGTGGTCGGGATGCTCGGGCTCCTGCCCTATCCCCCGATCCGGGGCGCGTTCGAGCTCGCCGAGGAGTCGCTGCTCACCGCGCGCCGCTGGCTGAGCCGGGGCGTCGGCTCGGGAGCGCCGCTCGGCGACGCGGCCGCGCTCGGCCGCCCCGACCCGCGCGTCGTCGAACTGCTCTCCCGCGCGCGCGCGGCGCTGCTGCCGCCGCGCTCGGCCGGCTGGCAGCGCGACGGCGACTTCGGCGTGGTGCCGGTCGGGCGCGAGCGGCGTCCCGACGTGTTGAGCCTCGTCGTCGCAGGCTCGGTGCCGGCCGGCGAGCCGGCCTTCGCCGGTCGCGTGCTGATCGGCACGACCGTCGTCGACCCGCGCACGCAGCGTCCGTTCGTGCGTCCGCTCCTCGCGAAGGGGACGCGACTTCCGGCGTGCGCCGGCGTGCCGGGCCGCCGCGAGGTCCGCTTCATCGCGGTCGGGGACGGGACCGAGACGATGCGCGTCGCCTACCCCGACAGCGCGCAGCCGATCCGCGAGGGCGACCTCGTCTGGGCGCTCGACGGCCCCGGCGCGCCCGGCGGTGCGCTCGCGCCGGGGGACGCGGCGGGCGCCGTGGTCCCGTTCGTCGGCGGCGCCGAGCTCGGCCGCATCGCGCGCGGAGCACTGCCGGCCGGCTCGCTGCGCGACGACTGGCGTGTCCGCCCCTCCGTCGACCTGGACGAGCTCGCCGAGGTCGCGATCCGCTTCCCACCCGGCCTGCCGGGACCGGGCGACCTCGACCTCGCGCCGCTCGTCGTCCATCCCACCGGCGCGGCGGTGCACGACGGCCGCCGCCGCGGCGCGTGGCTCGGCGTCGGGCGCGAGCTCGGCGTCGTGCCCGGCTGCGTGGTCGCGTCGGGCCCCTGCCTCGAGGGGGTCGTCGTGCGCGCCGGCTGGCGCGGCGCGCTGGTGCGCCGCGTCGACGACCCGGGCTTCCGCTGCCGCGCGCTCGTCCTCGTCGACGGCCGCTGCTTCCCGTGGACGCTCGAAGTGGAGCACAGCGAGGGCGAGCGGCTGCTACTGCACGGCGCGCCGGCACTGCCGGGCGCCGAGGGGGCGCTCGTCGTCACGGCCGACGCGGCGACCGGGTCGCCGGAGGGACTCCTGCTCGGCGTGCTCGAGAGCGAGGAGGGGCGCTGGCGCCTCCACGTCGAGCCGGAGCTCCTGGAGGCCCCGCGCGCCGACTCCGAGTGGGTGGTCCACCGCCCGCCCGGACCTTGGAGCGACGAGGAATGATCGTCCTCGAGCTCGTCCTCTCGTTCGTCGCCGGCATCGCGCTCGCCGCGATCGAGCACCTGCTGCGGGCGCGCTTCGGCTTCGCCCCCGACTGCGCCGCGGTGGCCCTGGCGCTCCTGCTCACCGGCGCGGCGCGGCCGTCGACGGGCGTCTACGCCCTCGGGCTCCTCCTCGGCTTCTCCACGTCGAGCCTCGACCCGCTCGGCGCCTGGCTCCTCGGCGGGGGCATCGCGGCCGCCGTCCTGCTCCCGCTGCGCGACCTCGTCTTCGTGGAGAGCCCCGGCACGCAGCTCCTCTTCGGCCTGCTCTGCTCGGGCGCGCTCCTCGCCGCGCGCACCCTCTACGCGCTCTTCTCGGGCGCTCCGCTCCTGCCCTTCCCGCCGAGCGAGCTCGTCGCGCCGTTGCTCGCCGCCGTCGCCGTCCCGATACTGCACGCGTCGATGGCGCGCGCGCTCCGGGAATGGCGCCGGGTGCGCGAGCGCTGGGAGGCGCGGCCCGAGGGCGGGGAGGCGCCGCCCGAAGACTGAGGGACGCGGCTTGGCGGCCGCGGCGGGGAGCGCGATGGCGGGCGGGGCGCGGCTGTTCCAGATCGCGATCGGGCTCGTGCTGGCGGCCGTCGGCATCGGCTGGCACCTCTTCGACCTGCAGGTGCTCCAGAAGTCGTTCTGGGAGCGCGAGGCGGCGCTCGCGATCACGCGCGAGCAGGTCCTGCCGGAACGGCGCGGCGAGATCCGCGACTGCTGGGGCCGGCCGCTCGCGACCTCGCACACCGCGTTCGACCTCGAATTCGTCTTCAACGAATTCCGCCGCAGCACGACGTCCGGCCAGCTGCTCGCGGCGCACTGGCTGCTGACCGGACAGCGCGTCTCCCTCGCCGACCTGTTCGAGCGGCCGACCGTCCTGCTCGACCCGTTCGCGACGGCGACCGTCGGCGAGATGAAGGCGATCGAGCCGGGGGTGCGGCGCTACGACCTCCTCGTCTACGCGGCGTGGCTCTCGGATCTCCCGATGCCGGCGGGCACGCGCGAGCTGACCGAGCGGCTGCGCAGCGGCGCCCCGACGGAGCTCTTCTGCCCGGAGCTCGGCGAGGAGCACTCTTCGATCCTCGCGCGGGTGCGGGGCGAGCAGGTGCTGCTCGCCCAGCTCGAGCGCGCGCTCGCGCTCCCGCCGGGCGCGCTCGTCGCGAAGATCGACGAGATCGTGCGCGCGACCGACCAGCGCGTATTGCAACTTGCCGCGCGCCTCGCGACGCCCGGCCGCGCTTTCGAGGACGAGCGCGAAATCCACAAGGACGAGGACGCGCGCGGGCGGCTGCTGCTGAAGAACGTCCCCTTCGCCTCCGTCTTCGACCTCGCGAGCGACCCCCACGTGCTCGACGGCCTGCGCGTCGTCGAGCGCACGCGCCGCGTCTACCCCGAGGAGAACGACGTCTGCCCGATCCTGGTCGGGCGCGTCGGTCCGCCGTCCGCGGATGCGCTCAAAGGGGTCGAACGGATGCGCGACGCGCTGCGCGACCTGTCGCTGCAGGAGTTCGTCTCGGCCGAGGACGCGGTGGTGCTCGCGCAGAAGAATCGCGAGCTGCTCGAGGAGGGGGTGCAGCCCGAGGAGGAGGTCGGCAAGGAGGGGCTCGAGGCGGCCTTCGAGCGCGTGCTGCGCGGCCGGCGCGGCTGGAAGAAGACGGTGAACGACCGCTACGGCGACGTGCAGGAGGTGCTCGAGCAGCAGGCGCCGGTGGGCGGGCGCGACGTCGTCCTCACGCTCGACACCGCTCTGCAGCGCGCGGCCGAACGGGCGCTCGCGGTCGGCGTGCCGGAGGAGAAGGGGGGCGCTCCGATCGTCCACCCGGGCGCGTTCGTGCTGGTCGAGCTGCCCACGATGAAGATCCGCGTGCTGGCGTCGACGCCGTCGCCGACGCGCGCCGAGATCGCGGCGGACTACGACGAGCTGACGGACCCGCGCCAGCGGCCGGACCACCCGCTCCGCTCGCGCGCCTGGAAGCCGGCGCTGCCGCCGCCGCCCGGCTCCTCGATCAAGCCGCTCGTCTCCGCGATGGCGCTGAGCGCCGGCCTCGTCACTCCGCGCACGACCTACGAGTGCAACAAGAGCGACCTGCGGGCGAAGGACGGCGGTCCGCCGGTCAAGTGCGAGGGGTACCACGGCTCGGTCGACCTGCGCGAGGCGCTCGTCAAGTCGTGCAACCACTACTACGCGCAGCTCGCGCAGGCCGCGGGCTGGGAGAACATGGAACCCTGGATGCGCGACTTCGGCTTCGGCCGCCGGACCGGCTTCGCGAGCGTGACGCTGCCGGACGGCACGGCGCTGCGCGGGCTCGGCGACGAAGCGGCCGGCATCGCCGAGCATGAGCGGGGCGGCCGCAACCTGATGCTCTTCGGGATCGGGCAGGGGCGCTTCGACGCGACGCCGCTGCAGGTCGCGGCCGCGCTCGGCGCGCTGGCGATTCGCGAATACCGTCCTCCGACGCTGATCGAGCGCGTCGGCGACGTCGCGCCGCTGCGCGCCGAACCGGTCGCGCTGCCGATCGACGACGCTTCGTGGCGCGCCGTGGTGGCGGCGATGCGCGACGTGACCCACGTCGGCGGCACCGCCTCGCCGGCGCACGGCTACGACCTGACGCCCTTCGACCTCGCGACCAAGACCGGCACGCCCGAGCAGGGACGCAAGGAGTGGCCGTGCCACTCGTGGTTCGTCGGCTTCTTTCCGTCCCGCGCTCCACGCTATGCGTTCGCGATCTTCCTCGAGCGGACCGGCCGCCACGGCGGCGACGCGGCGGCGCCGGTGCTCGCGCGCGCGCTCGACGACCCGGCCTTCGCGGAGGTCGCGGCGGCGGCGCGGCTGCACGGTGCGGCGGGCGCGGACGGGCCGGCGCCGGACGGCGCGCCGCAGGACGCGAGCGGCGAAGGCGAGGCGCGATGACGGCGCGCACCGCGACGCTGCCGTTCCCGTGGGCGATGCCGCTCCTGGTCCTCGCCCTGATCGCGCTCGGCCTCCTCTTCGTGCAGTCGAGCACGGCGGGGACGCGCCTCGACGGACTGGAAGGTCGCCAGCTCCAGATGGTCCTCGCGTCGCTGCCGATCCTGGTCGCGTTCGCGGCTTTCGGCCACCGCCGCCTCGCGCGCCACGCCTGGCTGCTCTACGCGACCGGCCTGCTCGCGCTGGTCGCGGTGCTCTTCTTCGGCGTGAACTCGAACGGGGCGCGCCGCTGGTTCATGGGGCCGTTGGGCTTCCTGATCCAGCCGAGCGAGGTGATGAAGCCGCTGCTCGTGCTCGCGCTCGCGCGCTGGCTCCAGTTCCGCGAGGCTCCCGAGCGGCTGCGCGACCTCGCGGTGCCGCTGCTGCTCGTCGCGCTGCCGGCCGCGCTGGT
>DASRRB010000319.1:0-9404 GCA_035695985.1 Planctomycetota bacterium
GCATGCCGCTCGAGGAGCGCGTCGAGCGGCACGTGAAGCTCGACGCGGCGGTGCGCCGCACCACGGCGATCACGTGGGCCGAGGGGTTCCTCACCGCGCTCGGGGCGTGCCGCTGAGCTCGCTCGCGCCGGCGGCGCCGGCCGGCGCCGGAGTCCGGCGCGGCGGCCGCGGGATCCAGCGCGGCACCGTCGCGCGGTAGCGGGCGTAGGAATCGCCGAAGACGCGCCCGAGCGCGCGCTCCTCGAAGAAGGCGACGCGCACGTGGAAGCCGAGCGCGAGCAGGACGGTGTAGAGCGCGAGGCTCCGCGACCCGAACACCAGCGCCTCGCCGGCCAGGATCGCGAACATCGCGACGTACATCGGATTGCGGACCCAGCGGTAGAGCCCGCTCGCCACCAGCTCGCGCGGCGGGTCGTACGGGGCCGGCGTCCCGCGGCCGCGCGTCGCGAACTCGCGCGCGCAGACGACGTAGACCGAGGCGCCGATCGCCGCGACCGCATAGCCGAGAAACGCGCGGGTCGTCGTCCAGTCGTGGCGGGGAGGGAGGCGCGCGTGCAGGATCCAGAGCGGCACCAGGCCGACGAGAGAACCGGGGAAGGCGATCGTGAAGAGGAGCGTCCGCTGCGCGACCGTCATCGCGCGTCCCCCTTCCTCGCGAGCGTCGTGTTCGGCCGCAGCGAGCCGAACGTCAGGAGCGTGCAGAGGAATCCGGCGAGCTTCGAGTCGAGCGTCCGGACCTCCGCGACGCCGCTCGCGCGGAAGGTCCGCGCGTACTCGGGGTGGTGGCGGATGTCGGAGAGGAGCGCCGTCGCGCCCGGCTTCATCACGCGCGCGATCTCGCGGATCGCCGCGGCGCGGTCGGGCGCCTGGTAGAGGTTGTGGATCGCCGCGCGCGACACGACGACGTCGAACGAGGCGTCGGGGAAGGGGAGCTTGCGCATGTCGGCCGTCTCGACCCTGACGCGCGCGGCGACCCCTTCGAGCGCGGCGTTCTTCAGCGGGACCTCGGGGCGGTTGCCCGAGAGGTCCTCCGCCTGCCAGAGGTCGACGCCGGTCGCGACGCCGCTCGTGAGCCGCTTCGCCGCGCCGATCAGGAGCAGGCCGCGGCCGCAGCCGACGTCGAGGACCTGCTCGTCGCCGCGCCACGCGATGCGGTCGAGCATCTGATCCCTTTCACGGAGCTTGCCGATCCGGCTCCCCCACACCATCCAGAGCGCGCCGGCGATGAGGCCGGCCGCCGTCCCGCCGGCCATGGAGCGGATCGGGAAGGCGATCGCGACGTTCTCGGCGGGACGCCAGACGAAGTTCGGCGGGATCCAGCGGGCGCACGCCGCGACTGCGACCAGCAGCGCCGCGGCTCCGCCGAGCGCGAGATTGCGGACCACCCCGGGCGCGTCCTGACCGTAGTCGGCCCGTTCGACGTGCGCGGCCATCTCTTCCCCCTCGACCGGCGACACTAGCGAGTGTGCGGGCCGCTCGCGTCGCGGCGCGCCGCGGCGCGCAGCAGGCGGGTGACGACGCGGTCGAACGTCTGCGCGAAGCCGCGCTTGTCCTTCTCGTCGTAGGGCCGCGGGCCGCGCGTGCGGACGCCCGCGCCGCGCAGCTCCTCGAGCCGGTTGCGCATCTCGAGCCGGCCGCCGACGTCCTCGTCGGTGAACTCCTCGCCGCGCTGGTCGATGACGGCGATGCCGCGCGCCACGAGCTGCGCGGCGAGCGGGACGTCGGCGGTGATCGCGAGATCGCCGGCGACGGCGCGCTCGACGATGGCGCGGTCGGCCTCGTCGGGCCGGCCCGCCACCACGAGCGTGCGCACGCCGGGATAGGCGGCCGGGATCTCGACGCGGCGGTTGGCGACGACCACCACCGCGATCGCGAGCCGCTTGCCCGCCCGGAACACGACGTCCTTCACTTCGGCGGGCGCGGCGTCGGCGTCGATCCAGACCGTCATCGCCGCCCGGCTCAGTCGTTCCAGGGCCGCGGCCCGTAGGGCTGGTAGCCCGCGATGATCTGCCACGGGAAGAGGACGATGTCGAATACGAGCGTGAAGGGGAAGCAGACGAAGGCGGCGGCCGCGTTGACGAACTCGACCTCGATGCTCGTCGCCGACTCGCCCGTGCGGTCGTCGGGCACGCCGATCAGCGCGCCGCGGCCCGACGCGTCGAGCATCGCGTTCGTCGCGCAGCCGCCGAGCGCGCCGCCGAGTGCCAGGACCGCCGCGAGCGCGAGCACGCGCGCCCGCCGTCGTAGGCGTGGTGAAGCGCCGGTCCCGGCCGTCACGGCAGCCCCTCGTCGAAGCGGTCGACCACCTTGCGCGGCGCGGTGTTGCGCCACGCCTCGATCATGGCGCGTCGCACTGACGCGACGCGCGCCTTGACGAGCGGGACGTAGGTCGCCCCGCGCGCCCCCCACCCGCCCGGCACCGCCCGGAACGACGCCCGGTCGTCGCGCACGAAGGCGCGCTGCTGGTCGAGCGTGAGCTTCACCATGCCGATCCGCGCGCCGCGCACGTCGGAGAGCGAGGCGAAGATGCGGCCGCCGACGCGGAAGTCGGGGTGGGCGTGGTGCTCCGCCTCGATCGACTCGGGGAGGCTGAGCGCGAGCGCGCGGAACTGCTTCTCGGTCACGCGTCGACCAGGATCTCGAAGCCGCCGTACGAGATGCGCTTCATGTCGAACGGCATCGCCGAGCCCCCCATCATCTCCTGGAGGCGCGGGTCCTTCATGACCTTCGCGTTGACCTGGTCGCGGTGCTTCCTCGACTTGTAGGTGATCCAGGAGAAGAAGACCGTCTCTCCGCTCTTCGCCTTGGCGAGCTTCGGGAACCCGACGCCGAACTTCACCCGGAGGTCCTCGCCGAGGCACTCGCGGTACTCGAGCGCGCCGTGCTCGCGCCAGACGCGGCCGGCGAGGCGCGCGATCTTGCGGTAGGTCTCGACGTTCTTCTTCGGGACCGGCAGGACGAAGCCGTCGACGTAGCGGGCGACCGGGCGGGCCATGGGGCGACTCCTCGATCTCTCGTTCACTTCGGCGCGGGGCAGGAATCGGGGCGCCGACTCTATGCCAAATTCAGAGGCGCAGCTCCATCTCGTCGGTGCGTGGCCGGAACCCGGCGGCCGCGTAGACCGGCTCTCCCTCGGCGGTCGCGTGGAGGCGGATGCGCGCGAGGCCGAGGGTGCGCGCGTCGGCGACGGCGGCGGCGACGAGCGCGCTCGCGACGCCGCGGCCGCGCCACGCCGGCCGCGTGTAGACGTTCAGCAGGTAGCCCTCGCGCGCCGGCGGGAGCGCCGGCGTCGGCAGGCGCGGGAAGAGCAGGAGCACCGCCGTGCCGATGGGCACGCCGTCGGCGGCCTGCGCGAGCCAGGCGCACGCGCGGTCGCCCGCGAGCAGCGCGGCGAACTGGGAGGCGCAGAGCGCCGCGAAACCGGCGGGAGCGCGCGCCGCGGCGGCGGGATCGAGCTCGCGGAAGAGCTCGTCGCGCAGCTCGGCGAGGGTCGCGGCGTCGCGCGCCGTGGCGCGCCGCGTGGTGAAGGCGGGCCGCGGGTCGCTCATCGCGGAATGCTCACGGGAGGTACCTCCGCCATTCGTCCGACTCGGCGATCCGCTTCAGCGCGGCGATCCGGGTCGTCGTCTCGATGCGCGCCATGTCCGGGTCCGGGCCGCGCCGCGGACCGCGCGTCACACGCCGTCGAAGAAGGTCACGACGCCCGATTCGAGCGAGTACTCGGCGCCGACCACGCGCAGGCCGTCCTGCAGGATCAGCTGCTCGAGCAGCTCGGAGCCGTGGCGCAGGTGGTTCGTCGAGACGCGCACGTTGGCGCGCACCCCCTCGCGGATCAGCGCGTCGGCTTCGCGCGCGCAGCCGCCGTCGAGCAGCGCCTGCACCGACGGGCGCACGCGGTCGACGATCGAGCGCAGGTTGCGCGAATGCGTGGTCGTGCGGGAGAGCAATTCCTCGACGGTCGCCGTCACCACGCCGCACTGCGAGTGGCCCATGACCACGACCAGCCGCGTGGCGAAGCGCGACGCCGCGAACTCGACGCTCCCGACCTGCGAGGGGGCGACGATGTTGCCGGCGACGCGGATCACGAAGAGGTCGCCGAACCCCTGGTCGAAGACGAGCTCCGCCGGCACGCGCGAGTCGGAGCAGCCGAGCACGATCGCGAACGGCTCCTGGCCGGCGACCAGCGCGGCGCGCCGCTCGTGCACCGAGAGGCTCGCCGACTTCGACTGGCTCTCCACGAACCTCCGGTTGCCTTCCCGGAGCAGTGCGAGCGCATCGTCTGCCGAAACCATCGCGGCAGGATAGCGGCGCGTCAGGCCGATTCGGTGCGCGCACGCTCTTCGGCGGCGCGAGCCAGATTGGCGAGCTCCTCGGCGTAGACGCGCTCGAGGAAGGCGGACACGAAGAAGCGCTCGAAGAGACCGCGCAGGCCGCGCGCGCTCCAACGCGTCGTGAACGTCACGCGCGTGCCGGCGTCGCCCTCGAGCGGCGCGAGCTCGAAAGTCGTGCGCAGTCCGGTGTCGACGTCGGTCTCGACGATCGTCCGTCCGGGGTCGGGCTCGGTGACCTCGGCGCGCATCGTGCGAACCGCGCCGAACGCCTTCATCACGAGCCGGAAGGTCGTCCCCGACCCGGTGCCGCCCTTCTCCACTTCGAGCGAGAGGAAGACGCGCTTGGGCAGGATCGCGGGGTGGGCCACGCGGTAGTCGGCGAGGATCGCGTGGAGGATCCGCGGCGAGGCGCGAATCACGAGCGAGTTGGCGGCGACGAGCTCGGCCATGGCGGCACTTTCTACGCCCTGCGGCCGCTCGCGCAGAGCTCGATCAGGCGGCGGAGGCGCCGCCGCCGGACCTCGGCCCTCACGGCGACGGCCCCCCGGCCTGCCACGGGAGCGCGTCGAGCGGCGCGCCGAGCTCGAGCACCGCCTGCTCGAGCGCGCGGCGCGCGGCGGCGAGCGACGGCGCGCGCCGGCAGCGGGCGCGGCGCGACCATGCATTCCAAGCCTCGAGCTCGAGCGCGTGTCGGCCCGACTCCGTGTGGACCTCGCGCGCGACGGCGAGGAGCCGCGCCTCGAGCTCGCGCGCGACCGGACCGGGCACGCCGAGCGGCGCCGCGCCGCCGTCGATGCGGCGCAGCACGCGGCGCGCGGCGGGCGAGAGGCGACGCGTCTGCCACGCCTCCCGCGCCGTCGCGACCCCGAGGAGGCTCGGCCAGAGGCGCCGGTGCACGAGCGTCGACTTCCCCGCGAGCAGCTTGGTGAAGAGCACGTCGCGGTGGTCGGCGAGCTCCGAGAGGACGCCGAAGACGAGGCGACCTTTCGGATGGCCCCACCACGACGTCTTCAGCGACTCCCCTGTCACGAGGCCGACGACGCTCGGCACCACCGCGTCCTGCTGCAGCAGCAGGCCCGCGTCGGTCAGTCGGGCGAGCACGCGCTCGGTCGCTTCCACCGGTCGTCCCGCCGTCGCGGGCGGGCGCACCGATCCGCCCGCGCGCGGCGGCGGCTACTTCGACATCGCCTCGCCGTGGATCTTCAGGCCGCGCTTCTCCGCCTCTTCGGCGAGACGCGAGTAGAAGAGCCCTTCGATCTTCTCGCCGCCGCCTTGCGAACCGACGTCGACCGGCTGCGTCATCGACGAGGCGATGTTGAGCGTGCCGTCCTTCTTGAAGAAGCCCATCGTCAGGGTGACGGGCTTGTCCTTCCAGAGCGCGGTGATGATGACGCGCCCGCCGCTGGACGCCGACGCGTCGTAGCGGAACTTGAGCGAGTCGGCGACGGTGACCGCCGCATCGACCGCCGCGGAGATCTCCTTGTCGGCGCCGGGAGTCGGGCGGATGTTCGGCTCGCTGAAGTGCTGCGGGCCCATGTCGTCCACGACGCCCGACCCGCACGCCGCGCCGGCGAGGATCGCCACGACCATCGCCCAGCGGCCAAGAGAATGCCTGCGCATGCCTTCGATCTCCCTTCCTCGGGTCCCCGGAACCGCGACTCCGTGCACTTCACTCGCTTCGCCCGCCGCGCGTTTCTCGTCGCCGGCGCGCCGGTGCACGGGTCGTCCATCTACCTAGATCGGCAGATCACGCCTTCTTCTTCGGCTTCATCAACGTCGCTTCGTCGACCTTTGGCCATTGCCCCGGATCATCCTGTCCTCGTGGCATTGGACGTGGGACTCGGGCCGGGCGGTGCGCGCCTCGGGCGTCGCGCTCTTTTCTCGCGTCGCCAATGGAGCAACTCCCGATCGGGCGGCCTGGCGTCGGACTTCGACGCGGGCGTGCGGCCCGGCGTCGCGGGCCGACGCGGGCGCGACCTATTTCTTGCCGTCCTTCGGCTTCTTCCCGCCCATCTTCGAGCCGAGGAACAGGCCCAGGATGCCGCCGCCGACGGCGCCGCCGAGCGCCTTCAGGAAGGCCGTCGACGTGAGGATGTCGCCGTACTGCTTCGCAGCGCCCGGCGGTGTGGTGTCGCCCCAGAGCGAACGCACCGTCGCCTGATCGCCTGCGTCGAGGACGAATGCGTACACCAGGTACGCGCCGCCGACGAGGCCGAGGATCGCCAAGAACCCCTTCATTCGTTTCTCCCTCCCCTGTGCGGAACGCGGCCATGATAACCGCGAACGTCGCCCGGATTTCGCGCACGACGCAGAGGGCGAGTCGCGCCGGTCAGCGGCGGACGAGCGCGATCCGGAAGCCGATGTGGTTGGCGCTCCGCTCGGGCTCGAAGCGCAGCCGGAAGGCCGATCGACACGCCCAGGTCTCGTCGGTCCACGCTCCCCCGCGACGACATCGCGAGTACGTCCCGTCCCGATTCGGCTCCCCCTTCACGTCGCTCCAGTCGGGGTCGACGCCGCCCGGCAGCTGCCGGTGGTACCAGTCGCGACACCACTCGAATTCGTTGCCGTGCATGTCGTGGAGGCCCCATGCGTTCGGCGGGTAGCGGCCGACCCGCTCGGCCGAAGGAGTCGGCGACTCGTCCTGTCCCTTTTTCCACCGGCCGAAGTTCGCCTGCTGCGTCGTCAGCTCCGTTCCGAACGAGAACGCCGTCGTCGTGCCGGCGCGGCAGGCGTACTCCCACTGCGCTTCGGTCGGGAGCCGGAACTCCCACGATTCCGGCACCCGGCCGGTCGCATGCGCCTCCTCGGTCAACTTCCGGCCGAAGAGCACGGCGTCTTCGTACGTGACCCAATAGACCGGGAAGTCGTCGCCCTTGCCGACGAGCAGCGTCTTCTGCGGCTCCCCGACGACGCGCCGCCACTGACGCTGCGTGACCTCGTACTTCCCGATCCAGAAGCCGCTGGAGAGGGTCACCTCGACCTGCGCCTCGTCGTCGCGACGCCCCGGTTCATCGAGCGGGCTTCCCATCCGGAAACGCCCGGCGGGACACCAGCAGAGTCGGACGCCGCAGACCTCCCACTCGTCACCGGCCGTTCTTCCCTCGACGTTCGCGCGCGCTCCCGACGTCGATCCGGGCTGCGAGGACACGGTCTCCGTTCCGCAACCCGCTCCGCCGGCCAGCGTCACCCCCAAGGCGACGAAGAGCCTGCGAACCGACCTCTGCATGCGAAGTGAATCCCGTCTCATCGGATCCTGCCCGATACGGATTCATTCCCTCGTCGAACCGCCCATGAGGTCCACGAGCTTGGTCATCGTGGCGATGTTGCGCGCAGTTCCCTCCGGTCCCAGCGACCGCTCCACCGCCGCCCACAGAGGGCTCTTCGGGACACCTCGCGCACACCAGAGATACGCCGCGCGAGTCCCGAGGCCCAGCGCTTCCGGCGCCCAGCGCTCCTTCAGGAGCGGCCGAAGCGACTCGACCCCCGATGGCACCATGGGCACGACGACGAGGAGATGGGACGGATTGGCGATGCGGTGAGCGAAGGGGTTGTCGCGAACCACCGCGGCGACCTCTTCCGACGTGAGCACCACGACGGGCATCGACATGCCGAGGCTCGACGCGAGCGCATCCTTGATCCGAGCGACCACTTCGCCGCGTCGCCGCGTCGCCGCCGAGAAGACGACGTTGCCGCTGTTGAGCAGCGTGCGGACCTCTTCGAACCCGAGCCGTTCGAACAGTCGTCTCAGGTCCGCCATCGTGACGCGCGCGGACTTCCCGGCGTTGTTCACGCCACGAAGGAGCGCGACGTACCGGACCGACTTCAGCACGACTTCGTCAGGCCCATCAGGCTGCCGCCCAAGGCCCGGTCCAGACACTTCACGTCGGGGAACCGATCCTTGGGATCCTTGGCCAGGCAGCGCAGCACGACGGCTTCGAGTTCGGCCGGAACGTCGGGCCGGCGCGCGCAAAGCGGCTCCGGCTTCTCGTACAGGTGCGCCGCCAGCGTGTTCATGACCGAGCGGCCGGTGAACGGGGGTTGGCCGGTCAGGAGGAAGTAGGCCAGTGCACCGAGGCTGTAGATGTCGCTGCGCACGTCCACGTCGTCCCGCCCGTCCGCCTGTTCCGGGGAAAGGTAGGCCGGAGTGCCCGTGACCATTCCGTCCTGCGTCAGCTTCTCTCCGGCGGACTCGCTCATGGGCGGCAGCACCAATCCGAAGTCGAGCAGCTTGGCCACGTCGGGAATCCCGCCGCGCTCGCAGATCATGACGTTGCCCGGCTTGATGTCGCGGTGGGTCAGGCCGCGGGCGTGGGCCTCCTCGAGCGCGCCGCAGACCTGGCGCAGGAAGTGGACGGCCCGCGCCGGCGGCAGCGGCCCCTCCTGTTTCACGAGCGCTTCCAGGGTCGCTCCCGGCAGGTACTCCATGACGTAGTAGAAGGTCCCGTCTCCGGTGTGGCCGTAGTCGTAGACCTGCACCGTGTTCGGGTGGGTGAGCGTGGCGGTCGCCTGGACCTCACGCTCGAAGCGGGCGAGGTGCTTCGGGTCGCCGGCGCGCGCGGGTCGGATGACCTTGAGGGCGCAGGGCCGGCGCAGCAGGACGTGCTGCGCGAGGTAGACCTCGCCCATGCCGCCCTCGCCGAGCTTCTCCTTCAGCACGTACTGGCCGAGCTTGCGGGCCTCGCCGACCTGCCGGTGCAGGATCGCGATGCGCGAGCACGACACGACCGAGATGACCGCGCTGAGGCCGACGAAGAAGCCGATCTGGAGCAGACTGATCTTGAAGACGCCGGAGTCGAGCGGACGCAGCCACAGGCCCTCGACCATGAACATGACCACCGGACACGCCGCGAGGACCGCGACCACGGCGGCGCAGCGCTGCCACGTGTTCGGGATGAACGTCCCGTACAGCGTCAGGATGAAGAACCACTGGAGCGACACCATCATCGTGTAGCTCATCCGGTAGGCGAGCTGGCCGCGGAGCGACTCCTGCTGTCCGGATTCCACCAGGAAACCCCAGGCGAATGGATCGGTGCTCCGCTCGAGCATGAACACCGCCAGCGCACCGATCACGAC
>DASRRB010000320.1:0-13571 GCA_035695985.1 Planctomycetota bacterium
GGCGGCATGGGCGGCATGGGCGGGATGGGGATGTGAGCCCGCGTCCGGCGCGACAGGAAACCCACGAGGAGGCGAAGCAGATGGCCAAGTTCAAACCGCTCGACGACCGCATCGTCGTCGAGGTGCTCGAGGCGGAGGAGAAGTCGGCGGGCGGCATCCTCATTCCCGACGCGGCGAAGGAGAAGCCGCAGCGCGGCCGCGTGACGGCCGTCGGACCCGGCAAGCTCCTGAAGAGCGGCGCGCGGGCCGAGCCCTCGATCAAGAAGGGCGACACGGTGATCTTCGGAAAGTACGCGGGCACCGACGTCCGCGTCGGCGGCGACGAGTTCAAGATCCTGAAGGAGAACGAGGTCCTGGCGCGCGTCGACGGCTGACGCCGCCCGAGCGCGACCCGCCGGCCCGTTCCGGTCCCTCCACCATTCATCCAGAGCTCGCGGAGCCCCGCCGATCCGGCGGCCCGCGACCCGACGAAGGAAGCCCGACAGCAATGGCGAAGCAGATCCTCTACGACGACGACGCACGGCGGAAGATGCGCGACGGCGTGATCGCGCTCGCGAAGGCCGTGAAGGTCACGTTCGGCCCCGGCGGCCACACCGTGATCATGAAGAAGTCCTACGGCGGCCCGACCATCACCAAGGACGGCGTCACCGTCGCGAAGGAGGTCGAGCTCGAGGACCCCTTCGAGAACATGGGCGCGAAGCTCGTGATCGAGGTGGCGAAGAAGACCGCGGACGCGGCCGGCGACGGCACGACGACCGCGACGATCCTCGCCGAGTCGATCTTCACGGAGGGGCTGCGCTACCTGAACTCCGGCGTGAACCCGACCGTGCTCAAGCGCGGTCTCGACAAGTGCGTCGACTCGGTCGTCGCCGAGCTCAAGGCCATGGCCAAGAAGGTCAAGGGCCGAGACGAGATCCAGCAGGTCGCGACGATCGCCGCCAACGGCGACGTGCAGATCGGCGAGATCCTCGCGACCGCCATGGACCGCGTCGGCCAGGACGGCGTGATCACGGTCGAGGAGTCGAAGTCGATCGAGACCACGGTCGAGCTGGTCGAGGGGCTGCGCTTCGACAAGGGCTACCTCTCGCCCTACTTCATCACCAACGTGCAGGCGATGACCTGCGAGATCGAGAACCCGCTCATCCTGGTCCACGAGCCGAAGATCTCCAACCTGCGCAGCTTCCTGCCGCTGCTCGAGCAGGTGGCGCAGGCCGGCCGGCCGCTGCTCGTGATCGCGGAAGACGTGAGCAACGAGGCGCTCGCGGCGCTGGTGGTGAACCGCCTGCGCGGCACGCTCCACTGCGTCGCGGTCAAGGCGCCGGGCTTCGGCGACCGCCGCAAGGCGATGCTGCAGGACCTCGCGGTCCTGACCGGCGGCTCGTTCATCTCCGAGGACCTCGGCAAGAAGCTCGAGAACCTGCTCCTCTCCGACCTCGGCAGCGCCAAGCGCGTCGTCATCGACAAGGACAACACGACGATCATCGAGGGCGCGGGCAAGAAGTCGGCGATCAAGGAGCGCGTCGAGCAGATCCGCGCGCAGATCGAGCAGGCGACCTCCGACTACGACAAGGAGAAGCTGCAGGAGCGGCTCGCGAAGCTCGCCGGCGGCGTCGCGGTGGTGAAGGTCGGCGCGCCGACCGAGACCGCGATGAAGGAGCGCAAGGACCGCGTCGAGGACGCGCTCCACGCGACGCGCGCGGCGGTCGAGGAGGGCATCGTGCCGGGCGGCGGCGTGGCGCTCATCCGCTGCCTCGCGGCGCTCGCCGACACGAAGCTCAAGGGCGACGAGACCTTCGCGCGGGAGATCCTCGCCAAGGCGCTCGAGGCGCCCGTCCGCCAGCTCGGCGTGAACGCCGGACTCGAGGGCACGGTGGTCGCCGCCGAGGTCAAGTCGCGCAAGGGCGCGGTCGGCTTCAACGGCGTCACGAGCGAGTACGAGGACCTGGTGAAGGCCGGCATCGTCGACCCGACCAAGGTCGTCCGCCTCGCGCTCCAGAACGCGGCGTCGGTCTGCGGCCTCATGCTCACGACCGACACGCTGGTGACCGACCTGAAGGACAAGAAGAAGGCGGTCGCCGGCAGCACGACCTGAGCGGCGGGAACCGGCGCATCGAATGACGACGACGCGCGACTATTACGAGATCCTCGGCGTCGCCAAGACCGCGTCGCAGGACGAGATCAAGAAGTCGTATCGCAAGCTCGCCTTCCAGTTCCACCCCGACCGCAACAAGGAAGACCCGAAGTCGGAGGAGAAGTTCAAGGAGGCGGCCGAGGCGTACGAGGTCCTCGGCGATCCCGAGAAGCGCAAGATCTACGACCAGTTCGGCCACCAAGGGGTGCGCCAGAGCGGCCAGGCGCGCGGCTTCGGGAGCTTCGAGGAGATCTTCTCCGCGTTCGGCGACATCTTCGGGATGGGCGGACGCGGCGGCGGCGGCGGCGGCGGCTCGATCTTCGACGAGTTCTTCGGCGGTTTCGCGCAGCCGCAGGCCGGCCCGCGCCGGCAGCGCGGTGCGAGCCTCAAGTGCCAGATCGAGATCGCGCTCGAGGAGGCCTGGAAGGGCACCGAGCGGACCATCGAGGTCACGCGCAACGAGCACTGCTCGGAGTGCAGCGGCTCGGGGGCGGCGGCCGGCAGCTCGCCGGTGACCTGTCCCGTCTGCCGCGGCAAGGGCGTCGTCCACCAGTCGCAGGGCTTCTTCTCCATACGGACCACCTGCGGCCGCTGTCACGGCGAGGGCGCCGTCATCGAGCACCCGTGCCGCCGCTGCCGCGGCGCCGGCACGGAGAAGGTGAAGCGCGAGATCGTCGTGCGCATGCCTCCGGGCGTCGACACCGGCACCCAGGTGCGCATCGCGGGCGAAGGCGAGCCCGGCCCGCGCGGCGGCCCGCGCGGCGACCTCTACTGCATCGTCGCGGTGAGGCCCCACCCGCTCTTCGAGCGCGACGGCGACGACCTCCACCTCGAGATCCCGGTCGGCTTCGCGAACCTCGTCCTCGGCACCAAGATCCAGGTGCCGACGCTCTCCGGCACGGAGACGATCTCGCTCCCCGCGCGCACGCCGAGCCACACCGTGCTGCGCGTGCGCGGCAAGGGGATGCCGAGCCTGCGCGGCGGCGGGCGCGGCGACCTGCTCGTGCGCGTCGCCGTCGACGTGCCGAAGAAGCTGACGAAGCGGCAGGAGGAGCTCCTGCGCGAGCTGCAGGGGATCGACGACGAGAACGTGAGCCCGGAACGGAAGAGCTTCCTCTCGAAGGTGAAGGACCTGTTCGACTGAGCCCCCCATCCATGAAACGCAAGCCCGAAGAGACCCCCGCCGACGAGACCGGCGACGCGCACGCGACGCCGGAGGGCGCCGCGACGCCGCCGGCGGACGAGCCGCTCGCCGCCGAGCTCGCCGAGGCGCGCAAGCTCGCGCAGCAGCTCAAGCACCAGACGCTCGAGCTCACCGCCGACCTCGACAACCAGGCGAAGCGCTTCGCGCGCGAGCGGCAGGTCGTGCGCGAGGAGATCGTGACGCGCTTCGCGCGCGAGATGATCGAGGTGCTCGACAACCTCGATTCGGTCGTGCGGTCGATGAGCGACGAGGAGCGCGCGAGCCCGCTCGGGAAGGGCGTCGCGCTCACGCAGGTGGTCTTCCTCGAGAAGCTGAAGAGCTTCGGCGTCGAGCGCATCGAGGCGGAGGGGCGCCCCTTCGACCCCGCCTGGCACGAGGCGATGCGCGAGACGCCGCGCGCCGACGTCGCGCCCGGCACCGTGCTGGCCGAGTGGACGCGCGGCTACCGGCTCGGCGGCAAGCTCGTGCGCGCGGCGAAGGTCGAGGTCGCGCGGGCCGCCGACGAAGACGACGCGGCCGCGGACGGGAGCTGACGCGGCGATGCCCACCTACGACTACCGCTGCGGCGCGTGCGGCAAGACCTTCGAGCACTTCCAGTCGATCCATGCGCCGAAGCTGAAGAAGTGCCCCAAGTGCGGCAAGCCGAAGCTCGAGCGGCTGATCGGCGGGGGCGGCGGCCTCCTCTTCAAGGGCTCGGGCTTCTACATCACCGACTACCGCAGCAGCTCCTACCAGGAGGCGGCGAAGAAGGACGCGGCGCCCGGCGCTCCGGCGCCGGCCGCGACTCCGGGAAGCGACGGCGCCGCGAAGGCGTCGGAGCCGAAGAGCGGCGCGGGCGACGGCGCGAAGCCGGCTCCGACGCCGGCATCCAAGGCCCCCACGCCCGCGCCCAAGGCGCCGGCTGCGAAGCCGACGTCGGGCAAGGGCGGCGGCAAGGGCTCCCGCTCGCACTGAATTTGGGCGGCGGGATCGCGGCCGCATAGAGTGGAACGCTCGCCGCGGCGTGCCTCGGAGAGGGTCGATGGGACGACGTCCACGAATCGGCGCGCTGCTCCTCGCCGGGCCCCTGCTCGCGGGCGCCGGCTGCCGCGGCCCCGCGTCGATCGAGTCGACCGTCGAGTTCCAGACCGGGCGCGGCGTCGTGCGCGGCGTCTCGACCGAGGACGGCATCCTCGCGCTGGTCGAGACGATCCCCCCCACCGGCGAGCTGGGCTTCCGCTACCGCGCCGGCAACGGCTTCTTCGACGACGTCGCGAAGCTCGAGCGGCGCAACGACACGCTCGCGGTCCTGACCCCGAAGAGCTCGCGCCTGAACCTCGCCCGCTTCGCCACGTACCCGGCTGCCCGGGATGAACGTCTCTTCATCGAGGTGCGCACCCCCGACCACGGCGACCTGCTCGTCTGCCACCTCTACGAAGGCGGGCGGCAGGGCGACCTCCTCGAGCTCGACGAGGCGAAGAGCGACTTCGACGACGTCGTCCGCCAGTACGCCGGCGCCGGCGTCTTCGCCTGGCGCGACGACACGATGCAGCTGGTGGGCGTCCTGAACGGCGTCTGGTGCGAATCGCCGCGCGCGCTCGCCTTCGTCGGGCTCGACGAGATCGCCACGCTCCTGCCCGCCTCGTCGGACTATTTCGCACGCAAGGTCCTGCCGCGCCGCGCCGACTTCGAGTACGGCATCCCCCGCAGCTTCGAGGGCGAGCGGCCCGAGTCGGCCGACGTCCCGCCGGAGCGCGAGCCTCCCGCCGAAAGCGCGAAGCCGGGCGCCCAGAAACCGCCGAACGAGGCGAAGCGGCAGTAGGGATCGGCGTCGCCGCGCGCCGCGGCCGAATTGACGCGCCCGAGCGCCCCCGTTACAAAAGCGCGCTTCGCCCATGACGAGCGCGATCGACAGCTACGTGCCGCTGATGCTCCACCTGGCGGTGGTGACCGCGGCGGTGCTCGCACTCCTCCTCGCGTCGACGCTGCTCGGGCCGAAGCGGCCGACCCGGCCCAAGTCGCTCCCCTACGAATCGGGCAGCGAGACGCCGGGCGGCGCGCGCCAGCGCTTCACCGTCCGCTTCTATCTCGTCGCGATGCTCTTCATCCTGTTCGACGTGGAGACGGTGTTCCTCTTCGCCTGGGCCGTGAGCGCGCGGGCGCTCGGCATGGCGGGGTTCGCGACGGTGGCGCTGTTCGTGGGGGTGCTCGGGCTGGGCCTCGCGTACGCGTGGCGCAAGGGCGCGCTCGCCTGGGACATCCGGGAGTGAGCCCGCTCCCACCATTAATGAGGGGGATCCCGTGAGCGGCGCCTCGGCTCGACCCGGGCAGCCCGGAGAGGACGCGACGCCGCCGGAGCCGCTGCTGCGGGAGCTCGAGGCGCTGGCCGCCCGCTACCCGACCCGGCGCGGCGGCCTCCTTCTCATGCTCCACCGGCTCCAGGAGTGGCGCGGCTGGATCGCGCCCGCCGACATGCGTCGCTGCGGCACGCTGACCGGCATCTCCGCGGCCGAGGTGTTCAGCGTCGTCAGCTTCTACACGATGTTCCGCACGCGGCCGGGCGCCCGCTTCCCGATCGGCATCTGCCGCAACATCGCCTGCTTCGTGCAGGGCTCCGAGCACGTGACGCGGGCGCTGTCGGAGAAGCTCGGCTGCGAGCCGGGCGGCATGACCGCCGACGGCAGGTTCAGCCTGCAGGAGGTCGAGTGCCTCGGCAGCTGCGGCAGCGGCCCCTGCCTCGAGATCGACAGCCGCTACTTCGAGAACGTCGACGCCGGCAAGGCGGGCCGCATCGTCGACGCGCTCGCGCGCTCGGACGGCGACGCGACCGACGCGATCGAGCACGCCGCGAAGGCGGCGCGGTAGCGATGGCGAACTACCTCTCGCTCGAGTTCGCGCGCAGCGGCCCGATGCTCCTCGCGGAGGCGCGCGGCAAGGGGCGCTGGGCCACCGCCGAGCGCGTCTTGAAGACGATGAAGCCCGAGCAGGTCGTCGACGAGGTGAAGAACGCCGGCCTGCGCGGGCGCGGCGGCGCCTGGTTCCCGGCCGGCATCAAGTGGAGCTTCATGCCCAAGGAGCCGAAGGGGCCGAGCTACCTCGTGATCAACGCCGACGAAGGCGAGCCGGGGACGTTCAAGGACCGGCAGATCATGGAGAAGGACCCCCACCTCCTCCTCGAAGGGATCGCGATCGCCTGCTTCGCGATGCGCGCCGAGACCTGCTTCGTCTACGTGCGCGGCGAGTACCTGAGCAGCCTCGTCGCGCTCGAGACGGCGATCGCGGAGTGCGAGCAGGCGGGCCTCCTCGGCGACGACGCGCTCGGCACCGGACGCCGCGTGCGCGTGCTGGCCCACCGCGGCGCCGGCGCCTACATCTGCGGCGAGGAGACGGCGCTGCTCAATTCCCTGGAAGGCCGGCGGGGCGAGCCGCGCGCGAAGCCCCCCTTCCCCGCCGTCTACGGCGCCTTCGGCCGCCCCACGACGGTCAACAACGTGGAGACGATCGCGAACGTCCCCTTCATCCTCGAGCGCGGGGTGCCGTGGTTCCGCTCGATGGGCACGCAGGGCGCGCCCGGCAACATCCTCTACGGCGTGAGCGGCGCGGTCGAGAACCCGGGGATCTATGAGGGCCCCCTCGGAATGTCCGCGCGCGACGTGATCGAGAAGTTCGCGGGCGGCGTGAAGGCCGGCAAGAAGATGCGCGCCTTCATCCCGGGCGGCGCGTCGACCGGCTTCCTCCCGCCGGGCAAGCTCGACGTCGTCATGGACCCGGACGCGCTGAAGAAGGAGGGCACGATGCTCGGCACCGGCGGGATCGTCGTGATCCCGGAGGAGGTCGAACTGCTCGACGCGCTGCGCGTGCTCTCGCGATTCTTCCGCCACGAGACCTGCGGACAATGTGCGCCTTGTCGCGAAGGAGCGGCGTGGTCGGACCAGATCGTCGGCCGCTTCCAGCGCGGCGAGGGGAGCGGCGACGACTTCGCGCTCCTGAACGACATCATGCGCGGCAGCAAGCAGCGCACGATCTGCGTCTTCCCGGAGGCGTTCGCCGGGCCGCTCGGCTCCGCGCTCGTCCACTTCAAGGGCGACTTCGAACGCAACATCGGGCCGGCTTCGCCGGTGGCACCGCAGGGAGCGACGTCCCGTGGCTGAGCTCTCGATCGACGGGCGCAAGGTCGAGGTGCCGGCCGGCACGAACGTGATCGAGGCCGCGCGCAAGCTCGCGATCGACGTCCCCTACTACTGCTACCACCCCGCGCTCGCGCCGGTCGGCAGCTGCCGCATGTGCCAGGTCGAGATCGTCGATCCGGGCAAGCCGCCGCGCGTCGTCATCGCGTGCAAGACCGAGGCGTCGCAGGGACTCAACGTCTCGACCACCGGCAAGGACTGCGTCGCGGCGCGCGCCGCGACGCTCGAGTTCCTGCTGGCGAACCATCCGCTCGACTGCCCCATCTGCGACAAGGCGGGCGAGTGCGACCTGCAGAACTTCTCGTACAAGCACGGCCACGGCGTGGGCCGCTTCACGGAGCCCAAGCGCCAGCTGCAGAAGCACGAGCTGATCGGCGACCACATCCTGCTCGACCAGGAGCGCTGCATCCTCTGCACGCGCTGCGTCCGCTTCATGGGCGAGTACGCCAAGGCGCCGCAGCTGGTCGTCGCCGGCCGCGGCGACCGCAACGTCATCGCCACCTTCCCCGGCGAGCGGATGCACTCGAACTACGAGGGCAACCTCGCCGACATCTGCCCGGTCGGCGCGCTGACGCTGAAGGAGTTCCGCTTCAAGAGCCGCGTGTGGGACCTCGACTCGGAGGAGTCGGTCTGCACGCTCTGCGACCGCAACTGCTCGGTCACGCTCGACACCAAGCGCAACCGGCTCCTGCGGGCGCGCCCCCGCCAGAACGCGAAGGTGAACGGCTGGTTCATGTGCGACGTCGGGCGCTTCGGGCTGCTCGACCACTGCAACCCGTCGGGGCGCGAGGAGGGCGGCTTCCTCAAGGGCGCGCGCGTCGCGCCGGCCGAAGCGGCGAACGCGCTCGCCGAAGCGCTGCTCGCCGACCGCGGCCGCTGGCTCGTGGTCCTGTCGCCGCGGCTCAACTGCGAGGAGATCCTGCTCGCGCGCGCGGTCCTCGGCCCGCTCGCGCGCGCGCTCGTCCACGTGCCGGTCGCGGCCGAGGGCGGCGACGCGATCCTCTTCACCGGCCGGCGCGCCGCGAACCAGCGCGCGCTCGAGCTCCTCGGCATCGAACCCGTCTCCGCCGAGGACCTGGCGCGCGTCGCCGTCGAGGCGGCGACCGCGGGCGTGCTCTCCTTCGACTCGGTCGCGCTCGCGACGCTGCTGGGCAAGGCGAAGCTCAAGCGCGCGGCGCTCGTCGACGTCTGGCGCCGTGCCGATCCGGGAACGGCGGCCGACGCGGCGGCGCCGCTCGGCGTCGAGTTCTTCGTGCCCGGCACGCTCTTCACGGAGAAGGCGGGCAGCTTCGTCAACTGCGACTCGCGGCTGCAGCGCGCGGCGCGCGTGCAGCGGCCGCCGCAAGGGATCCTCGGCGAGGCCGGCCTCCTGCAGGAGCTCGCGCGCCGGAGCGGCGACGCACACGCCGGCGACGGCGTCGACCCGACCGCCCGCGTCCTCGCCGCGCTCGGTCAGGAGCCCCTCACGCTGCTGCAGCTCCCCGAGGAGGGGCTCGACGTTGCGCCGGCTGCGCCGGTGGTCGCGGCCGGCGAGGCGCGTCTCGCATGACCGACCCGCTCTGGATCTCGCTCGTCAAGGCGGTCGCAGTCTTCGCGTTCACGCTCACGCTCGTGCCGCTGCTGGTGCTGGCGGAGCGGCGCATCTCGGCGTGGATGCAGTACCGCGTCGGCCCCAACCGCGTCGGCCCGTTCGGCTCGATGCAGCCGCTCGCCGACCTCGTGAAGATGCTCTTCAAGGAGGAGCTGCGGCCCGCCGGCGTGCCCGCCTTCCTGTTCGGCGCCGCGCCCGCGATCGCCGCGATCTGCTCGCTCTTCATGATGGCGGTCGTGCCGCTCGGCGGGACGCTCCTCTTCGGCGGCCACTCGACCCGGATGGTCGTCGCCGACGTCGACGTCGGCGTGCTGGCGGTGCTCGCCACTTCGTCGCTCGGCGTCTACGGCATCACGCTCGGCGGCTGGGCGTCGAACAGCAAGTACAGCCTGCTGGGCGGCCTGCGCAGCTCGGCGCAGATGATCAGCTACGAGCTCACGATGGGGCTCTCGCTCCTCTCGGTCCTCGTGCTGGTGCGGCGCGGCGACGCGGGGCTGTTCGGCTCGCTGAGCCTCAGCGACATCGTGGCTTCGCAGGCGTCGAGCGGCATCTGGAACGTCGTCAAGTGCCCGCTCGGCTTCCTGCTCTTCACCACCGCCGCGTTCGCCGAGACCAACCGGCTCCCGTTCGACCTGCCCGAGGCCGAGCCGGAGCTCGTCGGCGGCTACCACACCGAGTACTCGGCGATGAAGTTCGGGCTGTTCTTCCTCGGCGAGTACGCCGCGATGGTCGCGGGCTCGGCCGTGGTGGTCTGCCTCTTCCTCGGCGGCTGGCACCTGCCCTTCGTCACCGGCGCCGAGGCGGTCGGCGTGCCGGGCGCGCTGCTGCAGGTCGGAGTCTTCGTCGCGAAGCTGCTCGTCTTCCTCTTCTTCTTCATCCACGTGCGCTGGACGCTGCCGCGCTTCCGCTACGACCAGCTGATGGACCTCGGGTGGAAGGTGATGCTCCCGCTCGCCCTCGTGAACCTCCTCGTCACCGGCGGCCTCGTCGCCGCGGGCGTCTTCTAGGAGCGCCCGTGGACGAGCGGACCGGCTTCCTCCTCTTCTCCGCGATCGCGCTGGTCGGCGCGCTGAACGTCGTGCTGCGCCGCAACCCGGTGCACGCGGTGCTCTGGCTGGTCGGCTCGTTCCTCGGCGTCGCCGGGATCTTCCTCACGCTCGGGAGCGGGCTGCTCGCCGCGATCCAGGTGATGGTCTACGCCGGCGCGATCATGGTGCTGTTCCTGTTCGTGATCCTGCTCCTGAACCTGGAGACCCCGCGCTTCGAGGGCATCTCGCTCGCGCGCGGCGCCTCGCTCTTCGCTTCGGCGGCGACCGGGCTCCTGCTGCTCTGGCCGTTCGTGAGCGACCGCAGCCTGCAGGCGCCCGCCACGCCGGCCGTGAACCTGCCGGTCACCGCGGCCAACGTCGGCATGACGCTCTTCCAGCGCTTCGCCGTCCCCTTCGAGATCGTGTCGCTCGTGCTCCTGGTCGCCATGGTCGGCGCGATCCACGTGGCGCGCCGCCCCCGCCGCGACGAGCCGGCCTGAGTCGCGAGGAGAGGCGCGCCGCCATGGTCCCCCAGTCTTGGTACCTGCTGCTCTCCGCCGCCCTCTTCACGCTCGGCGTGGCGGGGTTCGCCGCGCGCCGCAACAGCCTCGTCATGTTCATGAGCGTCGAGCTCATGCTGAACGCCGCCAACGTCGCCTTCGTCGCGTGCGCGCGCGCCCACGAGCCGGTGCGCGGCACCGTCTACGCGCTCTTCGTGATCGCGATCGCCGCCTCCGAGGTGGCGGTCGGGCTCGCGCTCGTTCTCGCGCTGTTCCGCCTGAAGCGGACGGTCAACGCCGACGAGATCCGGGAGCTGCGCGCATGACGGCCGTCGCCGCACTGCTGCTCCTGCTCCCGCTCGCCGCCGCGGCGGTGAACGGGCTGTTCGGCCGCATCTTCGAAGGGAAGATGCACGGAAAAATGCCCGGCGTGATCGCGACCGCGGCGGCGGCCGGCTGTTTCGTCCTCTCCGTCGTCGCCTTCGGCAAGGTCGTCGCGCTGCCCGAGGAGGCGCGCTCGCTCGCGCTCCCGCTCTACACGTGGATCGACCTCGGCGGCGGCGCGCAGCATCTCGCGATCGACGTCGGCCTCCTGCTCGACCCGCTCTCGGTCACCTGGGCGCTCGTCGTGACCGGCGTCGGCAGCCTGATCTTCCTCTACTCGATCGCCTACATGGAGCACGAGGAGGGGCGCGCGCGCTACTTCGCCTACCTCTCGCTCTTCCTCTTCTCGATGCTCGTCCTGGTGCTCGGCGACAACCTCGTCCTCACCTTCGTCGGCTGGGAAGGCGTCGGGCTCTGCTCCTACCTGCTGATCGGATTCGACTACGGCAAGTCGTCGGCGGCCGACGCCGGCCGCAAGGCGTTCCTCGTCAACCGCATCGGCGACGTCGGCTTCCTGATCGCGATGTTCTGGACGTGGAGCCAGTACGGGACGCTCGACCACCTCGCGCTGAAGGTCGCGCTGGTCGGCGTGGCGGCGGTGCCGGCGCTGCTCGCGCTCGGCTACTTCGTCGGCGCGACCGGGAAGTCGGCGCAGCTCCCGCTGTTCGTCTGGCTGCCCGACGCGATGGCCGGCCCGACGCCGGTCTCCGCCCTGATCCACGCCGCGACCATGGTCACCGCCGGCATCTACCTGCTCTGCCGCCTCTCGCCGCTGTTCGTGCTGGCCGAGGGGGTGCTCGACGTCGTCGCCTGGGTCGGCGCCCTGACGGCGCTCTTTTCCGGCCTGATCGCGCTGCGGCAGCGCGACATCAAGAAGGTGCTCGCCTACTCGACGGTGAGCCAGCTCGGGTACATGTTCCTCGGCTGCGGCGTGCACGCCTTCTCCTCGGCGGCGTTCCACGTCGTGACCCACGCCTTCTTCAAGGCGCTCCTCTTCCTCGGCGCCGGCGCCGTGATCCACGCGCTGCACGGCGAGCAGGACCTCTGGAAGATGGGCGGGCTCAAGAAGCAGCTGCCGAAGACGGCGCGGGCCATGAAGATCGGCGCGCTCGCGCTCGCCGGCATCCCGCCGCTCGCTGGCTTCTTCTCCAAGGACGAGATCCTGGGCGCCGCGTTCGACGCGGGGATGCACGGCCACGTGGACAAGTTCGTCCTGTGGGGCGTCGGCGTCGTGACGGCCGCGCTGACCGCCTTCTATTCGGCGCGCCTGATCGCGCTCTGCTTCGAGGGCGAGTCGCGCCTCGCGCCCGACGTCCACCCCCACGAGGCGCCGGCCGCGATGGCGATCCCGCTGCAGGTGCTCGCCGCCCTCTCGGTCGTGGGCGGACTGGGGCTCGGCATCGAAGCCGTGGGCTGGATGCCGCTGCACCACTGGCTCGCCCCCTCGCTCGCCGGCGCGCCCGAAGGGGCCCACCCCTCGGCGTTCCTGACCTGGGCGCTGCTGCTCCTCGCCGCGTTCGTCGCGGTCCTCTTCTGGCGCGTCGGCTCGGCCTGGTTCCGCGGGGAGTTCGAAGCGCCGCGCCGACTCGAGCTCCAGTTCCCGCGCGCCGCGCGGGCGCTCGCCGGCCGCTTCTGGGTCGACGAGATCTACGACCGCGCCGTCGTCCGCCCGCTGCGCGGCGTCGCCGAGCTCTGCCTCGAGTTCGACGTGCGCGTGGTCGACGGCCTCTACCGCCTCGCGGCGTCCGTCTCGGCGCTGCTCGCGACCGGCGTGCGCATCCTCCAGAACGGCGTGGTGCACGCCTACGCCTTCTGGTTCATCGCGGGCGCGGCGTTCTTCCTCTGGCTGGCGACTCGCGCATGACCGAAGGCCACGACCTCCTGCTGACCGTCCTGGTCGTCCTGCCGATCGCGGCGGGGACGGTGCTGGCGCTGCTGCCCAGGCTGCCCGCCGAGCCGGCGCGGCTGCTGACGCTGCTGGTCGCGCTCGCCACCTTCGGGCTCTCGATCGCTCTGCTCGTCACCGACCCGCGCGGCCGCTTCACGCGCGAGATCGACGTGCCGTGGATCGCGGCGCTCGACGTGCACTGGCACCTCGCGGTCGACGGCATCTCGGCGCCGCTGATCGTCCTCACGACGCTCCTGATGCCGATCGTCGTGCTCGCCTCGTACGGCCACGTGCACGACCGCGTCCGCCAGTACTGCGTCCTCCTGCTGCTCATGGAGGGCGGGATGGTCGGCGTCTTCGCGGCGCTCGACCTCGTCCTCTTCTACGTCTTCTTCGAGATGAGCCTGATCCCGCTCTACCTGGTGATCGGGATCTACGGCGGGGCGCGCCGCGCCATGGCGGCGCTCAAGTTCGTCCTCTTCACGGTCGCCGGCAGCCTGCTGCTGCTGCTCGCGATCGTCTGGTTGCGCGTCCACACGGGGAGCGGCGACTTCGCGACGATCCTCCGGGCGAACTTCACGGCGCAGCAGCAGTTCTGGCTCTTCTGCGCCTTCGCGGCCGCCTTCTGCGTGAAGGTCCCGCTGGTGCCGCTCCACACCTGGCTGCCCGACGCGCACGT
>DASRRB010000321.1:0-4977 GCA_035695985.1 Planctomycetota bacterium
CGGCTTCACGCGGAACGGTGAATCAAGGCGACGGGTGTCGGACGTCGTGCGCGTCGGGGGATTCGACTGCGATACATCGAGTCGGGACCGCGTGCCGAGTCGACCTGGCGTCTCGTAGTCCGACATCGCTCGTGCCAAGCCGACGCCCGACCACGGTGCGTCGTGATTTGTAAGCGAGAAAGGCGAGACGCGCGCCCTTTCGCTCAGGACCGTGCCGTGGCTCCCAGCGTCCAGTTTCGACCCGATGCCGATCGTGCGCGCGCCGTGCATCTCCCGTGGCGCAGCGACGACGTCGGACGTCGTTCGAGGACCGTGCGAAGGGGCCGCGGGGAGCAATTTCGTGTCGTCGCGCGACGGTCTGGAACGTTGCTGAAAGGGCGGAGGGGAAGAAGGTCGAGGGACGGGACGCCGCGTTCGGCGGTCGACCACCGTGCATCGTCGAGTCGTGCTCCGAATGCAGCGAGCCCCCCGTCCATCTTGGGTCTGGGGCGAGCGGGTCCCGTCCCTCGACCTTCTTCCCCTCCGCCCCTCGACCCGCCCGCGCCGTCGCGCGTTCAACCACCCATCCCTCTCCCCGCGCCCGCTTCACCCGCGTTCTCGACGTCCGTTCAGTATCAGAGCGGCAGCGCTTCCTCGACCAGCATGATCGGGATGCCGTCCCGCACCGGGTAGGCGACCTTGCCGTCGCTGCGGACCAGGGCCGCCTCGATCTTCTCGATCACCTTCTCGCCGCCCCGATTCACGAGCTCGCCCTTCGCGATCCGCTCGTTCAGACGGCGGACCACGTCTTCACCCGCGAGCGCGACCGCCTCCTTGGTCTCCGGGCACGCGAGGATCTCGAGCAGCTCCTTGTCCAGCATCGTCGCCTCCTCCGCCGGTCGCACTGCGTCGTGCACTCGTTCCCTCTTCATAACGCCTCTCCTCTGGTTCCCGCCTCTCTTACCTGTCGCGGCGCACTCGCCGCGGAGTCGATCGCGGCGTTTAACGCCGCGGAGCCCTCACCACCGTTCCGGCAGCCACCCTTCGTCGCGGAAGCTGCGGAAGCCGTCCGCCGCGATCACCACGTGGTCGAGCAGCCGGATCCCGAGCAGCGCGCCCGCCTCGGCGAGCCGCAGCGTCACCTGGTGGTCCTCGACGCTGGGCGTCGGGTCGCCGCTCGGATGGTTGTGCACCAGGATCAGCCCCGCCGCCGCCAGCCCGATCGCCGGCCGGAACACCTCGCGCGGGTGGATCACCGACGACATGAGCGAGCCGACCGAGACGCAGCGCTCGCCGAGCAGGCGGCGGCGCGCGTCGAGCAGCAGCACGACCACCCGTTCGCGCCGCTCGCCGACGAGGCGGGAGCGCAAGAGCTCGAAGACGCCGCGCGCGTCGCCGAGCTCGAGGCCGCCGCGCGCCCCGCCGCAGCCCATCCGCCGCGCCACCTCGACGAGCGCGGCGACCCGGCACGCCCCCGCCTCGCCGAGGCCGCGGACGCGCGCGAGCTCGGTCAGCCCGAGGTCGGCGAGCGACTCGAGCCGCCGGCAGCGGCGCAGCAGGTCGTCGGCGACGTCGAGCACCGAGCGGCTGCGATGCCCGCTGCCGAGCACGAGCGCGAGGAGCTCGCGGTCGTCGAGGCCGTCCGCGCCGAGCATCCGCAGCCGCTCGCGCGGCCGCTGGTGCTCGGGCATCGACTTGATCGCCGTCCCTTCCGCCGTCACGCGCCGACAGACGCGCGCCGCTGCCGGTGGTGACGCGGACCGGGGCGCCGGCGAAAGGCGCGTTCAGTGCAGGAGCAGCGCCTCGCCCCACACGCCGCGGTCGGCGACGTCCTCGCCCTCGCCGAAGTCGGTGAGGAGCGCGAGCGTCTTCCCGCCGGCGAGCGCGATCGGTCCGACCTTCACCGCCGGCTCGCCCGCGCGCAGCACCGCGCTGCGCCAGACTTCCTTGCCGTCGAGCACGACCGCGAACTGGATCGCGCCGCGGTCGGCGAGCTCGAGCACCTCGTCGGCGACGCCGACCCACGCCTCGAACTGCGCGTCCTGCGCCGTCAGCGCGAACTCGAGCCGCGTGCGCGAGTGGCAGCCGAAGCCCTTCGCGAAGCTGCGCCCGCCGACCGCGAGCGGGCGGCCCGTCACGGACCGATCCGGGCGCCAGGGAAAGAGGAACTGGTCGGCGCTCCCGAGGTAGGGCGTCTGCTCGACCTTCGCGGGGGCGCGGTCGGACAGCCACGCGTGGCGCGCTCCGTCGAAGCGCAGCGCGCGCAGGATCTCGGGCGCCAGCACCACGCTCTTCGCGAAGCCCTGCGGCTTGAGCTCGAGGCCGGCGTCCCCGTATTTGAGGAGGGTGCCGCTCAGGACGCCGTCGGGCGCGAGGTCGGCGTGGACGAGCGGCGCCTTCGGCGGGTCGAGCTCGCCCTGGCGCGCCAGCACGACGGCCTCGAGCTCGCCCCACGCGAACTTGCCGTTGCCGAGCGAATACTCGAACTCACAGTCGTTCGCGGAGAACGACTGGAGCGTGCCGCGCGTGAAGTCGCCGCCCGATTCGGGCCGCTTGAAGAGCGCGTCTTCCTTCGCCGAGACCTCGAAGCGCGACCGCTCGAGCCGCGGCGCGCGCGCGCCGAGAAAGAGCGCGGAGAGGGCGTCGATCGGGATCTCGAGCTCGACGCCGGGCCGCAGCGCGAGGCGGAGCGCCTCGGTCGAGCCGCCCGCCACCGCCCCCTCGAGGCGGCTGCCGTCGTGCAGCAGCGCGACGATCCGCTCCCCGGCCGGCGGCGCGAGCGCGGGCCGGCGCGCGAATTCGACGCTGATCAGCTCGTCGAGCGGGATCGTCTCGACGCCGCCGTCGGAGCGCGTGACCGTCGCGCCGCTCGCGTCGATCACGCAGCCCGACGCCGCGGCGACGGGCGCACCGACGCGGCGCACTTCGACCGCGCCTTCGGCGCCCGAGGTCGACGGAGCGGCCGAGGCGGCGAGGAGTGGAACGGCGAGGGCGAGGGCGAGCGTGGCGACCATCCGGCGGATTGTAGGAGCGCCCGGAGGGGCAGCGCCAAAATGGCGACGAGCACGCGATGCATCTGCGACGGCGCGACAGCTTGACGCTCGCGCTCGTCGAGAGGTCGCCCGCGCCCCAAGCGGACGTGACGAGCGCTTCTGGCACCGGTTTTGCCAACGGCGCGCCCCTCTTCCCTGCCCGGAGCCGCTCCTCGGCTCGCACTTCGTGCCTCGGGCAGGGAGACAGCGCGCGCGATGCTCGGTGGGTCGCGCGCGCGTTCGCAGGGTGCCGACGCGGACCGGCGCGCCCGACGATTCCGACCTTGGCCCGGACCGGAAGGAGAACTCTCGCAATGGCGAAGCAGATGGTGTTCGAGCAGGAGGCCCAAGAGCGCCTGCTCGCCGGCGTGACGAAGCTCGCGCGCGCCGTGAAGACCACGCTCGGTCCGCGCGGCCGATGCGCGGTGCTCGACAAGGGCTGGGGCGGCCCCTCGATCATCAACGACGGCGTCACCGTCGCCGAGGAGATCGAGCTCAAGGACCCCTACGAGAACCTCGGCGCTCAGCTCGTGAAGGAGGCGGCCTCCAAGACCAACGACGTCGCCGGCGACGGCACGACGACGGCGACCATCCTCTCCGAGGCGCTCTACCGCGACGGGCTGCGGCTCCTCACTTCCGGCGTCAACCGCGCGGCGATCGTGCGCGGGATGAAGCAGGCGTGCGAGGACGTCGTCGCGGCGCTCCAGAAGATGAGCCGCAAGATCTCCAGCTCGAAGGAGATCGCGCAGGTCGGGGCGATCTCGGCGAACAACGATCCCGAGGTCGGGAAGATGATCGCCGACGCCATGGACAAGGTCGGCAAGGACGGCGTCATCACGGTCGAGGAGGGCAAGACCCTCGAGACGACCGTCGACGTGGTCGAGGGCATGCAGTTCGACCGCGGCTACCTCTCGCCGCACTTCGTGACCGACCCGGAGAAGATGACGGCGGTCCTCGAGAACTGCCTCGTCCTGATCCACGAGGACAAGATCAGCTCGATCGTGAAGCTGATCCCGCTGCTGGAGAAGGCGAGCAAGGCGGGACGCCCGCTCCTGATCATCGCCGAGGACATCGAGGGCGAGGCGCTCGCGACGCTCGTCGTGAACAAGCTGCGCGGGATCCTGCAGTGCTGCGCCGTCAAGGCGCCCGGCTACGGCGACCGCCGCAAGCAGTACCTCGAGGACGTCGCGATCCTGACCGGCGGCCAGGCGATCGTGAAGGACCTCGGCATCGAGCTCGACAAGATCGACCTGAACCGCCTCGGCAAGGCGAAGAAGATCACGATCGACTCGGAGCACACGACGATCGTCGGCGGCGCCGGCACTTCGGCGAACCTCTCCGGCCGCATCAAGCAGATCCGCAACGAGATCGAGATCGCCACCTCCGACTACGACAAGGAGAAGCTGCAGGAGCGGCTCGCGAAGCTCGCGGGCGGCGTCGCGCAGATCAACCTCGGCGGCGCGACCGAGACCGAGGTCAAGGAGAAGAAGGCCCGCGTCGAGGACGCGCTGCACGCGACGCGCGCGGCCGTCGAGGAGGGCATCCTGCCCGGCGGCGGCGTCGCGCTGCTGCGCGCGAAGAAGGCGCTCGCGAAGGCGACGCGGCCCGAGGGCGACGAGCGCTTCGGCTACGACCTCGTCGAGCGCGTCCTCTCGATCCCGGCGCGCGCGATCGCCGACAACTCCGGCTTCGACGGCGCCCTGATCGCGAGCCAGGTCGAGGCGGCGAGCGGGGCCCAGGGCTTCGACGCGCTCGTCGGCGAGATGCGCGACCTCGTCGAGGCCGGCATCGTCGACCCCACGATGGTCGTGCGCTCGGCGCTGCAGCACGCGGTGAGCGTCGCCACCCTGCTCCTCTCGTCCGACGCGCTCATCACCGACGCGCCGAAGGCGGAAGGCGAGGGCGGCGACCACGGCCACGACCACGGCGGCGGCATGGAAGGGATGGGCGGCATGGGCGGCATGGG
>DASRRB010000322.1:0-8369 GCA_035695985.1 Planctomycetota bacterium
GCGCGACGTCGCCCTGTCGGTCACGGCCGAGGTGGCGCTGCGCTACGTGGAGATGCGCTCGTTCCAGCGCCGCCTCGCCATCGCGCTCCAGAACGTCGACCTGCAGGAGCAGACGCTCTCCGTCGTGCGCGGCCGCTTCGAGTCGGGCATGGTCGGCGCGCGCGACGTCGCGCAGGCGTCGACCGTCGTCGAGTCGACGCGCGCCACCGTGCCGGCGCTCGAGACGGGAGTGCGCATCACGGAGAACCGCCTCGCGGTGCTGATCGGGCTGCCGCCCGGCGCGCTCGCCGAGGAGCTGAAAGAGGTCCGTCCGGTGCCGGTGGCGCCGCTCGAGATCGCGGTCGGCCTGCCCGCCGACCTCCTGCGGCGCCGCCCCGACGTCCGGCGCGCCGAGCGCGTGCTCGCCGCCGAGACGGCGCGCATCGGCGTCGCGAAGGGCGACCTCTATCCCCGGCTCTCGCTCAGCGGCTCGCTCGGGCTCGCCTCGGAGGACATCGCCGACCTGCTGCACCGGCGCAGCATGTTCTTCGGCTTCGGCCCCGACCTGCGCTGGAACCTCTTCGACGCCGGCCGCCTGCGCGAGCTGGTCGAGGCGCAGGACGCGCGCACCGAGCAGGCGCGCCTCCGCTGGGAGCGCACGGTCCTGAACGCGCTCGAGGAGTGCGAGGCGGCGATGACGGCGTTCGTGCGCGAGCAGGTGCGGCGCGCGTCGCTGCTCGAGGCGGCGACGCAAGCGCGCCGCGCGGTCGAGCTGGCGCAGACGCAGTACGCCAACGGCCTCTCCGACTTCCAGATCGTGCTCGACTCGGAGCGCGAGGTGGCGTCCCTCGAGGACGACCTCGCGACCAGCGACGCGGCGGTCACGACCCACGTGATCCGCCTCTACAAGGCGCTCGGCGGCGGCTGGCCGCCGATCGAGATCGCGCCGGCCGAGCCGACCGCGAAGCAGTGACCGCGCCCGCCGCGCGTCACGCCTGCGAGGCGCCCCTGCCCTTCTCGCCGGCGAGCAGCGAGCGCAGCTGGACGCGCTGGAGCGCGCCGTCCTCGGCGAGCTGGTCGTCGATGCGGAAGTCGTAGCGCACGAAGAGCCCCTCGAGGATGCGCCGCTCGATCCAGCCGCCGAGCCGGATCTCGAAGTCGTCGACGTGGCGCCGGTGCACCAGCTCGATCGCATCGGTCTGGCGCAGCAGCGCCTCCGTCTCGAGCGCGACGCGCAGCACGATCACCCCGCCGGGCCACGCCGCCACCTCCGCCCGGAAGTCGAGCATCCCGAAGCGCAGGTCGACGCGCAGCGCGCGGCCGCGCGGCGGCGTGCGGTCGCGCGCCCCCGCGCCGACGCGCCGATCGGCGCCGTCCGCCGCGTCGTCGAGCTGCAATCGGTAGCGCCGCTTGTCGCCCTGCTCGGAGCGTTCCGTCGCGACGCACGAGCGGTCGGGGATCGCGTCTTCCGCGGGCGCGGCGCGAAGCGCGTCGCACAGGGCGATCGGCACGCGGGCGCCGACGGCGAGGGTCTGCTGCTGGCGCCGCGGGAATTCGACGTCGAGCGCGGATCCCTCGCGCGCGACGACCCGTCCCACCCGGACGAGCCCGGGATCGAACGAGACGACGACCCGCTCTCCCGTGAGGTCGGGGGTTCCCGCTCCTTCGGCTCGCGTTGGATCCAGGACCCGCTCCCGTCGGTGGCCCTTCTGCGATGGCGCTACCAGCGGAACGGGGAGGCGAAACCGCAACGACGGGAGCGAATAGAGTGGGCCGGGTCTGCGGCTGCGCCCTTCTGCCGGCGCGGTCCCGGAGGGGGAACGTGGCCGAAGAGGGATCGACGTCGCCCGGTGCGGCCGGTGACGGCGCGGGCGAGCCGCTCGACACGCTCGCCCGGGCCGCGCAGGGCGGCGATCCCCGGGCGCGCGACCTTTTCGCACGTCGGCTGCAGGCCCTCGTGGCGAGCTCCGTCCGCGTCCAGCTCGGTCCGAAGCTTCTCCGGGAAGTCGGCTTCGACGACGTCGTGCAGGAGCTGCTGCTCGCGATCCAGGGCGAGCTCCCCCGGCTGCAGGTGCTCGGCGAGTCGCAGCTGCACCGGTGGATCCAGCGGATCGTCCACCACCGGATCTGCGACCTGCACGACTACCACGAGCGCGCCGCCAAGCGCGACCCGCGGCGGCGCGTCTCGCTCAGCGACCTGCTGAAGGGCGGGGAGGACGGCGAGGAGCACGCCGTGCTCGTGTCCAAGGCGCCGGCGCCCGTCGAGACGGCGAGCGAGCGCGAACTCGCGCGACGCGCCCTCGTCGCGCTCGAGCGCCTCTCCGCCGACGAGGCGGCCGCGGTCCGCCGGATCGCGCTGCGCGGCGATCGGATCGCCGACGTCGCGCGCGAGCTCGGAGTGGGGGAGTCGACCGTCCGCATGCGCCTCGCGCGCGGACTCGCGCGGCTCTACCGGTCGCTCGGCGGCGCGTGAGTCGGCTCAGTTCTTCCGGACCAGGATCGTCGCCCCTTCGGCCGTGATGCAGACCCAATACGAGACCCCGTCGATGGTGACCGAGCCCGAGCACGTACAACCGGCGGGGCAGGGATTGGGCCCCCCTTCGACCAGTGCGCGCACGTTGCGGCGCGTCTTCTTCGGGGTTCGTAGTGGCACGATCTTGAATCGGGCCGGAAGAGAGATGCGGCTTCGCTTGGAACGGCTCGCACGCTTGCGCAAGGACGGTCTCCCGGGCGGCGAAGAGTGACGACGCGACGACGTATGCGATCGTACCGGGAGTCGAATTGATGGGAAGGCGCGTGCTTCACTTCGAAGAAGTGAATGGCTTCGTCGTCTTCGCGCACCGGAAGCCAATCCAACCCGCGCTGCAGTCGGGGAAGTACGCGTTGCGGCTCCAATTCGTGGAATTGGTGTCGTCGATCGTCTGCCAGTTGCCGCCCTTGTATACGCGCGCGACGCTCGCGGAGCAGAGCAGCTCCGGCTTGCCGTCGCGCATCTCGACGTAGAGGTCTTCGACGAGCTCCGCGGCGTTGTCGCCGAGCCGATGCAGGCGCTCCGCGGGCGGGCCGGGGGTCGCGCCGTCGTCATAGGCGGGATCGTCGACGTCGCAGCCGTCGAGGCTGACGAAGGTCTTCTCCGGGTGATCGAGGTCGATCAGGTCCGGCATCTGGGCGCCGGCGGACGGCGAGTTCTTGAGAATGTAGGAGATCGACGCGTCGAACTTCACGGGGTGCTTGCCCTCGGGCGCGTACTCGTCTCCCCATGGGTAGTCGCGGTCCTCGTCGAGCGACCCGCGCGCCGCCCTCTCCCACTCCCGCTCGGTCGGCAGACGCTTGCCGTCCCAGTTCGCGTAGATCACCGCCTCCTCCCACGTCACGTCGACGATCGGGAAGCGGGTGAGCCGGGGGGGACAGGTGCCGTCGTTCGCAAGCACGCGCGGCCGGTGGATCGGGACCGTCCCGCCGAACCACTCGGGATGCGACTTCACCTCGAGGAAGAAGTCGGAGTACTCCTGGCAGGTGACCTCATTGCGGTCGAGCCAGAACTCCGCGGCGGACTCCGTCGCGAACGGCAGGTCGCCCGTCCCGGAGGGCTTCGCGTTCGGGGGCATCCCGAAATGGAACGTCGTCGCCGGCAGGAGGGCCATGCTCTTCCTCAGGTCAGGAATGGCGCGGAAGAATGCGGCCCGCGGCGCGAGCTCCTCGTTCGGCATCGCGAGCAGGCGCAGCTCCGAATGGCGCGCCCCCGTCGGCGCGGCTTCGACGACGGTGATCCGCCAATCACCGGCGATCAAGTCTCGGTCCTCGAGCGGCGTCTCCCCCAGCGCGATCGGTGTGCCGAGCCGTCCCGTCACCGGGTCGATCGACTGCGCGAAGACGGACGCTCCGGCGAGCTCCGCCGCTCCGTGGTCGAGGTCGATCGCCTTCAACGTCAGCCGCGCAGGCGCGGCGGCAGCGGCGGCGAGCTCCGCGAGCACCTGCGGCAGCGCGCCCTCCTTCTGCTTCGCGAGCAGGATCGCCTGCAGCTTCGGTTCGCGCGTGAGGGCGAGGAGGAGCGGCGCGGCGTCGGAGATCGATCCGTCCCGCTGCGCGAAGGCGTCGCCGAGCCGATCCTGCCAACCGGCGGGGGCCTCGGAAACCAGGCCGCGAATGCGCTCGCGACGGGCGGCAACCCCGGAGCTCGCGTCGTTGCGCGGCAGCTCCTCGATCCTCGCGAGTGCAGTGAGGACGTTTGCGACCGTGTCGAGACGGCGATCGCCGCGTCCGAGCACGACGCGATCGGGTTCCACCATTGGAGCCGCATTGCCGGCGTTCGGGGCCGCCGCAACGGGAGCCGGCTTCGAAGCCAGATCGCCGCCGTTCCGATAGATCTCCTCGATGCACTTGATCCCCGCCTCGACGAGCCGGTCCTTCGCGTCCCCGAGCTCGGCATCGCCCGTGGGTCGAGGAGTCGACGTCGTCTCGGTCGGTGCTCGGTGCTCGCGAGGCGTACGGTCCTTCACGAAGAGGAACGTCGCGAGCGCCACGACGGCCGCCGCCGCGATCCAGGCACCGACCCACCGCCACTGCCGTCCGCCCCGCACCACTTCGAGCCGCGGCAGCTGCCTGCGGACGGACGCGAACTTCTCCATCCCGTCGCGGATGAGCAGCAGCTCGTCGCGCAGTTCGGGATGGCGGCGGAGCAATTCGTCGAAGCGCGCGGGGTCGAGGTGGAGGGGGTCGTCACTACTCTCGAGGAGGCGCGCGAAGAGCTCGACGGCGCGCTCCGGATCTTCCGGGCGGGGGACCGCTGCGTCGGGGTCGTGTCGATCGAACGCCATCCGTGGTCGAGTCGAGTCCTTTGCGCTCCCCATTCTCCGCGACTGGCGCTCTCAGCGGATTCTCGCCGCGATTCCGCAAGAGGAAACGACGCGACGTGCGCAGTGCAACCGCCTTCCCGGGAGACGCATGCTCGCAACATTCGGCGCGGGCGACCACGCCCTTCGACATCGGCCGGAAACAGTGCCGCCCACCTCTCCGGTCTGCCCGGTCGGATTCGAAGGGGTATTCCGAGGTCCGACGTGACGGAGAGGTGGACGACCCCCGAAACGTAATCGCGCGCGCTGCAGATTCAATCGGCGAAACTCGCATCGTTCAGGGGTTTCCCGACCGGAGGATTGCCCCGCCTTCTGCGGGCCTCTCGCCATGCGTCGGATCGGTGGAAAACCGCCGTTCCCGGCCCAGGGAGCGTGCAGACCTTTCCGGTCTCGCCGGCTTGCGGTCCGACGCCGGCCGACGTCCTCCATCGCCCCGGCCGATCGACCCGTCACGCGCGCGACCGGCGACATTCAGGGCAGGGCGCGGCGAGGCGCCGTTCCGCGGGCGTGTGCGGCCTTCGTGCCGACCCGCGGTCCCAATGGCATGATGCGCCGCCTTTCCATGATGAAGTCGAATTCATACGAAGTCCGGCTCGTGGGGGAGGTCGTCGACGGGCGCTACCGCGTCGAACGACTGCTCGGCCACGGTGGAATGGGAACCGTATGGCTCGCCATCGACGTGCGCGTCGACGGCCGGCGCGTGGTGGTCAAGGTGCCGCGCGCGTCCTTCCTCGAGCAGGAAGGTTTCCTCGAACGCTTCGAGCGCGAGATCCAGAGTCTCACGCGCCTCGACCATCCGCGCATCGTCAAGGTGCTCGACGTCGCCCACCTGAAGGAGGTGCCGGTCGTCGTGCTGCAGTACCTCGCCGGCGGCAGCCTTGCCGAGCGCACCGAGCGGCCGATCACCGCGGACCTGGTGATCCCCTGGATCACGCCGATCGCCGAAGGGCTCGACTTCATCCATTCGCAGGGCGTGATCCATCGCGACGTGAAGCCGGGGAACATCCTCTTCGACGGCTACGGCAACGCGTTCCTCGCCGACTTCGGGATCGCGAAGGCGCTCGGCGGCGAGGAGACCGGGCTCACCAGCACCGGCGCGAGCCCCGGCTCGCCGAGCTACATGGCGCCGGAAGCCGGCTCGCCCGACGCGCTCGGTCCAAACTACGACCAGTACTCGCTCGCTTGCGTGGTCTACAAGGCGCTCTCGGGCCGGCTCCCGCACGAGGGACGCACCGCGCTCGAGGTGATCCTGAAGCGGACCGTCGATCCGCCGGTGCCGCTGCGCCAGGCCGCGCCGCAAGTGAGCGCGCCGGTCGAGGCGGTCGTGATGCGGGCGCTCGCGCGCCGGCCGGGCGACCGCTTCCCGTCGTGCCGCGCGTTCGCCGCCGCGTTCGGCGGAGCGGTGACCGGTGTCGCGCCGGTGAATCCGCCGACCGACTTCACGAGAGCCGAGACGCGCGTCGTCTCGCAGACGACCGCCGAGCCTCCGCGCGGCGACGCGGCCGCTCCGCCGACGCCCGTCTCCGCTCCCGCCGCGGCGCCGACCCCCGTGCCGACTCCGCTGCCGGCGGGGCGCTCGAAGTCGCGTGGGATCGCCGTCGCGATCGGGCTCGCGGTGGCGGCGCTCGGCGGCGTCTTCGCCTGGAACCGCTTCCATGCGCCGCGCACCGACGCCGGCCCGGTCGCCGACGCGGAGCAGAGCTTCACCTTCGACCCCGGCTTCCTCGCGGAAGGCGGTGCGACCGACCGCAGCGAGCTCGTCGTCTTCGGCACCGTCTCCCCGCCCTCGACGCCCGAGGTCGACGTCGGGCTCCTTGGTGACCTGCGAAACCCCGTGGCGGTCGGGGAGCGAGGTGTCGTCGAGGCGACCCTCACGCTCCCGAAGGAGGAGGGACCCGCCGTCGTCGTGGTCTGGACCGCGCTGCGCCGCGAGCTCGCGCGCCGCTCGATCGAGATCGACCGCACGCCGCCGCGCGTGACCGCGCGACCGAAGGAGACGCGCGCGCGCAGCTCCGACGAGAAGAGCTTCGTCGTCGCGCTCGACGCGAGCGAGCCGGTCGAACTCTTCGAGGCGGCGAGCCGCCGCGCGCTCGCGAGCGCGCCCGCCGGCGCGTCCGAAGTCGCGCTCGAGCTGCCGGGCGGCGCGACGGCCGACCCGGCGCCGCGCACGCTGCACGTGATCGCGCGCGATCGCTGCGCGCACGAGTCACGTTTCGACGTCTCCGTCGAGGTCTACGACCTGCCCGCGCGCGTGCGCCGCTTCGGCGAGCGGCGTCCCTCTCCTGCCGCGAACCTCGAAGCGCTGCACGGCGCCGAGCTCGGCGCGGCGTGCGAGACGTTCGAGAGCGCCGCCACCGCGTGGGAGCGCGACGTTCGCGCCGACGCGCTGCTCGGCGCGCGGGGCCAGGAGCTGCTCGCTGCCGCCGACTGGAAGAGTGCGCGCGAGCGCGTGCGCAGCGCCGCCGACGCCTCGAAGCAGATCCCGGTCGCGATCCCCGCCCCCGCCCCGGCCCCGGAGCCCTCGCCCGCCCCCGCCGACGCCGCGGTCGGCTCCGACGAAAACGCGAAGCGGATCGCCGGCTGGGCCGACGTCGTGCGCCGCGCCCCGACCGAACAGGAGGTCCCCGACGCCGACGTGCGCGCCCGCCTCGTCGACGCGGCGCTCCCGTGGCTCGTGCGCGACCGCCAGACCGGGATCGAGCTCGTCCTGGTCCCGAGGGGCCCGTTCGAGATGGGCTCGACCGACCGGAAGCTGCCGAAAGACGAATCGCCCGCGCACGCCGTCGAGATCACGAACGCCTTCTACGTCGGCCGCTTCGAGGTCACGCAGGAGCAGTGGAAACGCGTCACCGGCGCCAACCCTTCCGGATTCCAGGACGACCCGCGACTGCCCGTCGAGAACGTGACCTGGGAGGACGTGCGCGATGGCTTCCTCGCGAAGACCGAGCTGCGCCTCCTCACCGAGGCGGAGTGGGAGTACGTCGCGCGCGGACCGGTGAAGCGCGCCTATCCGTGGGGCGACGCGATCACCGCGGAGCTCGCCAACTGCCGCTCGCGCAGCCCCGACGCCGCCGACGGTCGCACGCGCACGGCGGGCAGCTGCCCCAAGGGCGCCTCGTGGTGCGGCGCGCTCGACCTCTCCGGCAACGTCTGGGAGTGGTGCTCCGACTGGTACGACGCCTACCCGAACCGTCCGAAGGGGAGCCGCGACCTCGATCCGACCGGTCCGAAGCTGCGGCCCGCCAGCAAGGAGCGCGTCGTGCGCGGCGGCTCCTGGTACTACTTCGACGACGACGCCCGCTGCGCGCGCCGCATGCACTTCAAACCCGACGAAAAGCGCAACGACGTCGGGTTCCGCGTCGCGCGGACGCCGTAGGAAGACGGAACGGACGTCGAGGGCGCGGGTGATGCGGGCGCGGGGAGAAGGGCGCGTGGTTGGGCGCGCGACGGGCGAGGGCGGGTCGAGGGGCGGAGGGGAAGAAGGTCGAAGGACGGGACACGCTCGCCCCAGACCAAAGATGGACGGGGGGGGCTCGC